>NZ_NEJY01000020.1:0-157918 GCF_002113255.1 Pseudomonas sp. B14(2017) | reverse complement strand
AAGGGGTGGGGCGAGTTCTCCCACGGTCTGTACTGCTGTGAACAGTCAGATTCGGCTTTTTCGTCCCACCACCCCTTCGAGTATCACCATACAAGCGGCTTTAGCCGCGAATGGCCGAACGGTATTCGCCCGGTGTTGCACCGACCGCCTGGCGGAACCGGTTGCTGAAATGGCTGGCACTGGCAAACCCGCACAACAGGGCAATCTCCCCCAAAGGCATCAACCCCAGCCGCAACAGCTGGCAGGCCCGGTGCAGCCGCCGGGCCAGCAGGTACTGGTGCGGCGGCAGACCGAAACTGGCGCGGAACATCCGCGCAAAGTGGTATTCGGAAAGGTTGCAGCGCAAGGCCAGTTCACCCAGGGTGATGGGCTGGTCGAGATGCGCTTCGATGTAGTCGACCATTTGCCGGCGCAGGCTCGGTGCCAGCCCGCCTTTCAGGCGCAGGCCCTGGCGCAGCCCGACCTGGTTGAGCAGCGCATGGTCGACGATCTCGTGCGCCAGGCTGCTGGCCAGCAAGCGCTCGCCAGGTTCATCCCAGTCCAGGGTTATCAGCTGGCGAAAGCGCTTGGCCTGCTGCGGGTCATCGAGAAAGGTCGCTTCCTGCAGTTGCAGCTCACGCGGTTCACGGTCGAGCAGGCGCACACAGCCCAGGGCGAACTGCGCCTCGCTGACATACAGGTGCGCCAGGCGGATCGCGCCATTGACCACCCAGTTCGATTCCTGCCCGGCTGGCATCACGCACAGCTTGTCGGGCGCCCCTTTGTCGCCGGGGCGCTGGCGGCGAAAGGTGCCGGTGCCGTCGGCGATGTAGCACGACAGGGTGTGATGGCTCGGTGCCTGGTAGTCGCGGGCATCGTCGCGGTTGCTCCACAACGCCGCCGCCAGCCCGTCGCCCAGGTGCGCGCTCAGTTCCAGCCGGGCGTGGGGCGAGGCGTGCATGGCGTTGAACACTTGCAGCTGGGTGAGTGGCGTCATGGGCGGTTCCTCTTGCCAGCCATCCTACTGCGCCTTGGGCAGGCTTACAGCTACCCGCAGGACAAATGCGCAAGTTTGTGCAAGCCGGGGAGGGGCCCCCGGATGAAACTGGAGGCCTCGGCGAGGGCTGCGCCCTCGATCGCAGGCAAGCCAGCTCCTACAGGGACCGCGCCAGCCTCGAGCTTGGCGCTGTACTTGTGGGAGCTGGCTTGCCGGCGATGGGCCGCATCGCGGCCCCGGGATGCACGGTCGATCGCCTGAGGAGCCCCACCGATGAACCTGTCACTCTACTTGCTAACCGTCCTGATCTGGGGCACCACCTGGATCGCCTTGAAACTCCAGCTGGGCGTGGTCGCCATTCCGGTCTCGATCGTCTACCGCTTCGCCCTGGCCGGGTTGATCCTGTTCGCCTTCCTGCTGCTCACCCGCCGCCTGCAGCCAATGAACCGGCGTGGCCACCAGATCTGTCTGGCCCAGGGCCTGTGCCTGTTCTGCGTCAACTTCATCTGCTTCCTCAGCGCCAGCCAGTGGATTGCCAGCGGCCTGATCGCCGTGGTGTTCTCCACCGCCACCCTGTGGAATGCACTCAACGCGCGGATCTTCTTCGGCCAGAAGATCGCCAGCAACGTGCTCGGCGGCGGCGCCTTGGGCTTGCTCGGCCTGGGGCTGCTGTTCTGGCCCGAGCTGTCCCACCACGCAGCCAGCCGCGAAACCCTTTACGGTCTTGGCCTGGCCCTGCTCGGCACGCTGTGCTTCTCGGCCGGCAACATGCTGTCGAGCATGCAGCAGAAGGCCGGGCTCAAACCCATGACCACCAATGCCTGGGGCATGGTCTACGGGGCGATGATGCTGGCGGTGTTCTGCGTGGTCAGCGGTGTGCCATTCAGCATGGAGTGGAACGTGCGGTACATCGGCTCGTTGCTGTACCTGGTGGTGCCGGGCTCGGTGATCGCCTTTACCGCCTACCTGACCCTGGTCGGGCGCATGGGGCCGGAGCGGGCAGCGTACTGCACGGTGCTGTTCCCGTTGGTGGCGCTGAACGTGTCGGCGGTGGCCGAGGGGTATCAGTGGACAGCGCCGGCCTTGTTGGGGCTGGTGGCGGTGATGGCGGGGAATGTGCTGGTGTTTCGCAAGCCCAAGGCCAGGGTGGCTGAGGGTGTTGTGGTGGCCAAATAGGTGATGGGTTGCCTGTGCCGGCCCTTTCGCGGGCTCGCCCGCTCCCACAAGTACTGCACAGGCCTTTAGGGCGGTGGCGTACCTGTGGGAGCGGGCGAGCCCGCGAAAGGGCCAGGGCAGGCAGCAGGGGGCTATCAGCCCTTCCACACCTGCGGGTTCACCAGGTCTCGCGGCCGCTCACCCAGCAGCGCCGCGCGCAGGTTGTCGATTGCCCGGTTGGCCATGGCCTCGCGGGTTTCGGCAGTGGCCGAGCCAACGTGCGGCAAGGTCAGGGCATTGGGCAGCTTGAACAGCGGCGAATCGCTCAGCGGCTCTTTCTCGTACACGTCCAGGCCCGCACCGCGAATGGTGCCGTTCTGTAGTGCCTCGATCAGCGCCGCCTCGTCCACCACCGGCCCGCGGGCGATGTTGATCAGGAACGCGCTCGGCTTCATCAGTTGCAACTCACGCGCACCGATCAGCTTGCGGGTGGCATCGGACAACGGCACCACGATGCAGACAAAGTCGGCTTCGGCCAGCAGTTGCTCCAGGCTGCGGAACTGCGCGCCCAGCTCTTGCTCCAGCGCGGTCTTGCGGCTGTTGCCGGAATAGATGACCGGCATGTTGAAACCGAACCGGCCGCGACGGGCAATGGCGGCACCGATGTTGCCCATGCCGACGATGCCCAAGGTCTTGCCGTGCACATCGCTGCCGAAGTGGGTCGGGCCGACGGTGGCCTGCCAGTTGCCGGCCTTGGTCCAGGCATCCAGCTCGGCGGTGCGGCGGGCGCAGCCCATGATCAGCGAGAAGCCCAGGTCGGCGGTGCTTTCGGTCAGCACGTCGGGGGTGTTGGTCAGGGCGATGCCGCGTTCGTTGAAGTAGTCCAGGTCGTAGTTGTCGTAGCCGACCGACACGCTGGATACCACCTCCAGCCTGGCGGCCCCTTCAAGCTGCGCCCGGCCGAGCTTGCGGCCAACGCCGATCAGGCCATGGGCCTCGGGCAGGGCTTCGTTGAACTGGGCATTGATGTCGCCGAGCTTGGGGTTCGGCACGATCACGTTGAAGTCTTGCTGCAGGCGTTCGGCCATGGCCGGGGTGATACGGCTGAAGGCCAGGACGGTCTTTTTCATCGGGCAACTTCTCTGCAAGGCGTGGGACGGTGGGGGCTTCTTCGCGGGCACGCCCGCTCCCACAGGTACCGCACAGATTGAAGGCCTGTGCATTACCTGTGGGAGCGGGCGTGCCCGCGAATGGCCTGACAATGGTTAGCAACCTACCATTGTCCGCCCTCGCAATGCAGCAGCTTTTTAGTTGGCGATCATCACCTGATGGGTTTTCAGGTCCGCCTCATGGGCTGCCAGAATCTCCGGCAGCGAGTTGCGCAGGTACTCGACCCAGGTCTTGATCTTGGCATCCAGGTACTGCCGCGACGGGTAGATGGCGTACAGGTTCAGCTCCTGCAGCCGGTACTCGGGCAGCACCCGTACCAGGCTGCCATCGCGCAGGCCGTCGATGGCCGAATAGATCGGCAGCACGCCCACGCCCATGCCGCTGCGGATGGCGGTTTTCATGGCATCGGCAGTATTGACCATGAACGGCGAGCTGGTGATGTTGACCATCTCCTGGCCTTCCGGCCCGTCGAACAGCCATTTCTCCAACGGGATCACCGGGCTGACCATGCGCAGGCAGGCGTGCTTGAGCAGGTCGGCAGGCTTGTGCGCAACGCCGTGGCGGGCGATGTAGGCGGGCGAGGCGCAGACGATGCTGTAGGTGATGCCCAGGCGCTGGGACACGAACCCCGAGTCGGGCAGTTCGGTGGCCAGCACGATGGACACGTCATAGCCCTCGTCGAGCAGGTCGGGCACGCGGTTGGCCATGGTCAGGTCGAAGGTCACGTCCGGGTGCGATTCGCGGTAGCGGGCGATGGCGTCGACCACGAAGTGCTGACCGACCCCGGTCATCGAGTGCACCTTCAACTGCCCGGCCGGGCGGGCATGGGCGTCGCTGGCCTCGGCCTCGGCTTCTTCGACATAGGTAAGAATCTGTTCGCAACGCATCAGGTAGCGCTTGCCGGCTTCGGTCAGCGCAATGCGGCGGGTGGTGCGGTTGAGCAGCCTTGTTTGCAGATGGGCTTCCAGGTTGGAGACCGCCCGCGACACGTTCGCGGTGGTCGTATCCAGTTGCCCGGCGGCAGCGGTAAAGCTGCCGAGCTGGGCTACGCAACTGAAAGCACGCATGTTTTGCAGGGTGTCCATGGGTCACTCTCGATGTAGAGGACAAAATTGTGTCACGAAGTAACGTAAAAGAGATGAAAAGTTGCCTTCGACCAAAGGCGGATTATCGCTGTTTTGGTAACAAAGATTCGCAGGAATCCACGCTTATCGCCAGTGCTGCCGCCCCCTAGAATTGCCCGGCCCCTTTACCTCTTCCTCGGGAAATCGCAGCTGTGCCGCGTCGCATCATCAGAACGCTCAATGCGTTCAGTGCCTGTGCCCTTGCCCTCACCTTGAGCGGCTGTATCGGAACCTGGGGCATTGCCCCGCAAAGCAAGACGCTGCAAGCCAACACCCTGACCACCGACGCGGCCATACGCGAAGCCGCGACCGACGCCCACTGGCCCGACCAGCAGTGGTGGCACGCCTATGGCGACCCACAGCTGGACCGCTGGGTTGCCCTGGCCGTGGCCGGCAGCCCGAGCCTGGCCATGGCTGCGGCGCGGGTGCGCGAAGCCAAGGCCATGGCCGGCGTGTTCGAATCGGCGGAAAAGCTCCAGGCCAACGGCCAGGCCTCGCTCAAGCGCCACAATTGGCCTGAAGACCAGTTCTACGGCCCGGGCGCGCTGTCCGGTGCCAACACCTGGGACAACAACGCCGCCATTGGCTTCAGCTATGCACTCGACCTGTGGGGCCGCGAACGCAACGCCAGCGAGCAGGCCGTGGACCAGGCGCACATGAGCGTGGCCGAAGCCCGCCAGGCGCAACTGGAGCTGCAGAACAACGTGGTGCGCGCCTACATCCAGCTGAGCCTGCACTTCGCCCAGCGCGATATCGTCAAGGCCGAGCTGGAACAGCAGGAGCAGATCCTCGCCTTGGCCAAGCGCCGCCTGGATGCCGGCATCGGCACTCACTTCGAAGTCAGCCAGGCCGAAGCGCCGTTGCCGGAAACCCACCGCCAGCTCGACAGCCTGGACGAAGAAATTGCCCTGGCCCGCAACCAGCTGGCCGCCCTGGCCGGCAAGGGCCCGGGGGAGGGCGCGCAGTTGCAGCGCCCGAGCCTGGCCCTGGCCGCGCCGCTGAAGCTGCCGTCGAACCTGCCGGCCGAACTGGTCGGCCAGCGCCCTGACGTGGTCGCCAGCCGTTGGCAGGTGGCCGCCCAGGCGCGGGGCATCGATGTCGCCCATGCTGGCTTCTTCCCCAACGTCGACCTGGTTGGCAGCCTTGGCTTCATGGCAACCGGTGGTGGCCCTCTGGAGTTCCTCACCGGGCGCAAGTTCAACTACAACGTCGGCCCGGCCATCAGCCTGCCGATCTTCGACGGTGGTCGCCTGCGCTCGCAGCTGGGCGTGGCCTCGGCGGGCTATGACGTGGCTGTGGCGCGCTACAACCAGACCGTGGTCGGTGCGCTGAAGAACATCTCCGACCAGCTGATCCGCCGTGAGTCGATGAAGGAGCAGTCGCACTTCGCCGCCGAGTCGGTCGCGGCCGCGCAGAAAACCTACGACATCGCCATGGTCGCCTTCCAGCGTGGCCTTACCGACTACCTCAACGTGCTCAACGCCCAGACCTTGCTGTTCCGCCAGCAGCAGGTGCAACAGCAGGTGCAGGCTGCCCGCCTGATTGCCCATGCCGAGTTGGTCACCGCCCTGGGCGGTGGCTTGCAGGCTGGTCAGGATGTACCGAAAGAGGAGCGCCAGGCCGCACCGAAAACGCCGGCCACCTTGGCCATTTTCGACAAGAAGCCGGATAACGCCGAATGAGCACTTCCAGTTTGCCCGTGCGCTGGCTGCAGAGCCTGGAATGGCGCCGGGGCTTCTTTGCCTGGGCGCGCACCGACGGGGTGACCTGGGTGTACATCTTCAAGGTGCTGGCCGCTGCGTTCATCACCCTGTGGCTGGCCATGCGCCTGGAGTTGCCGCAACCGCGCACGGCGATGATCACCGTGTTCATCGTCATGCAGCCGCAAAGCGGGCATGTGTTCGCCAAGAGCTTCTACCGGGTGCTCGGCACCCTGGCCGGCTCGGCGATGATGGTGGCGCTGATCGCCATATTCCCGCAGAACACCGAGCTGTTCCTGCCCAGCCTGGCCCTGTGGGTAGGCCTGTGCTCGGCCGGTGCCATGCGCTACCGCACCTTCCGCGCCTATGGCTTCGTGCTGGCCGGCTACACCGCGGCGATGATCGGCCTGCCGGTGCTGGAGCACCCTGACCAGGCGTTCATGGCGGCGGTATGGCGGGTGCTGGAAATTGCCCTGGGCATTCTGGTGTCGACCTTCGTCAGCGCCGCGATCTTGCCGCAGTCGGCCAGTGCCGCCATGCGCAACGCCCTGTACCAGCGCTTTGGCGTGTTCGCCGGGGTGGTGGTCGAGGCTCTGCGCGGCGAAAGCCAGCGGGACCGCTTCGAGAGCAGCAACGTGCGCTTCGTCGCTGAAGCAGTGGGCCTCGAGAGCCTGCGCAACGTCACCGCCTTCGAAGACCCGCACATGCGCCGGCGCTCTGGTCGCCTGGTGCGCATGAACAGCGAGTTCATGGCCATCACCACGCGCTTCAATGCCCTGCACCGGTTGCTGGAGCGCTTGCGCGCCCGCGGCCCGCTGCAGATCGTCGGCGCCATCGAGCCGGGCCTGAACACCCTGGTGGAGCTGTTGCAGCCCTACGTGGGCCGGGCGCTGACCGACGCCGATGCGCTGCGCCTGACCCTGGAGCTGGCCGCCTACAAGGAAGGCTTGCAGGCACAGGTGCGCGGCCTGCGCGCCGAGTACCTGGCAACCGAGCCGAGCGAGTCCGACCTGCTCGACTTCCACACCGCCTTCGAGCTGCTCTACCGCTTCGTCGACGAGATGTACGGCTACGCCGAAACCCACGCCTCGCTGGCCGCGCACCGGCACGAACGCGAGCAGTGGGATGAGCCCTACGTGGCGCAGACCAGCTGGCTGGTATCGTTGGCCGCCGGTGTGCGCGCCTCGGCGGTGCTGTTGCTGCTGGGCAGCTACTGGCTGTTCAGCGACTGGCCCAGCGGCGCCATGATGACCCTGATCGCCACCGTCACCGTGGGCCTGTCGGCAGCCTCGCCGAACCCCAAGCGCATGTCGTTCCAGATGGCCTGCGGCACGGCGATTGGTGCCTTCGTCGGCTTCTTCGAAACCTTCTTCGTGTTCCCCTGGATCGACGGTTTCCCGCTGCTGTGCATGGTCCTGGCACCGGTGTTCGTGCTGGGCGCGTTCCTTTCGTCACGGCCGGCCTATGCCGGCTACGGCATCGGCCTGCTGGTGTTCTTCGCCATCGGCTCGGTGCCGAACAACCTCACCGTGTATGACCCATATACCTTCATCAACGACTACATCGGCATGGTCATCGGCATGTTCGTCTGTGCCGCTGCCGGGGCGATCATCCTGCCGCCCAACAGCCGCTGGCTGTGGAGCCGCCTGGAGCAGGAACTGCGCGAGCAGGTGCTGTTCGCCATCAGCGGCCGCCTGCGCGGCATCGGCACGGCCTTCGAAAGCCGCACCCGTGACCTGCTGCACCAGGCCTATGGCCTGGCAGCCGGCAAGCCGCAGGTACAGAGCCAGTTGATGGGCTGGATGTTCACCGTGCTGGAAATCGGCCACGCCATCATCGAGCTGCGCAAGGAACAGGCCCGTGCGCCGGTGCACCCGGCCTACGCCGAGTCGCAGCCCTGGCGCCAGGCGATCCGCGTGATGGGCCGTGCCCTGGCCCGGCTGTTCCTGCAGCCCAGCGCCAGCAATCACGAACGCGCGCTGGTGGCGGTGGACCACGCCATCGCCCGCGTACAGGCCACCGACGAGCCCTTCGCCCGCCACTTCGACACTTCGGTGCTGCGCCGCGCGCAAAGTTACCTGCACTTCATCCGTTCTTCCCTGCTCGACCCACAGTCGCCGTTGGCACCGGCGAAAGGACTGCACGATGCTCCGTGAAACCATGCCCCGTGAAATCGCTTTCCATGGCGTGTACATGCCCACCATGACCTTGATGTTCCTGTTCGCCCTGGGCCTGGCCTGGGGCCTGGACCGGTTCATTGCCAGCCATGATGGCTACCGCTTCTTCTGGCACCCGGCGCTGCTGCGCCTGAGCCTGTTCGTCTGCCTGTTCGGCGCTTTGGCGCTGTCGCTCTACTGGTGAGAATCCTTCGATGAAAAAGTTCTTCAGCCTGATCGCCACCCTGTTGGTGCTTGCCGCTGCCGTGGTGATCGGTCGCCAGTTGTGGCTGCACTACATGACCACGCCATGGACCCGCGACGGCCGTGTGCGTGCCGACATCATCAACGTCGCTGCCGACGTGCCTGGCTATGTGGTGGACGTACCGGTCAAGGACAACCAGCGGGTGAAGAAGGGCGACCTGCTGATCCAGATCGACCCCGAGCACTACCAGCTGGCGGTCGACCAGGCCAAGGCGCAGGTTGCATCGCGCAAGGCCACCTGGGAGATGCGCAAGGTCAACGCCAAGCGCCGTGCCGACATGGACAACCTGGTGATCTCCAAGGAAAACCGCGACGACGCCAGCAACATCGCCAACTCCGCCCAGGCGGACTACCAGCAGGCCCTTGCCGAACTGGCCGCCGCCGAACTGAACCTCAAGCGCACGCATATCGTGGCCACGGTGGACGGCTACGTGACCAACCTGAATATCCACAAGGGTGACTATGCACGTACCGGTGAAGCGGTGATGGCGGTGGTCGACGAGAACTCGTTCTGGGTATACGGGTTCTTCGAGGAGACCAAGCTGCCGCACGTGAAGGTGGGGGACCAGGCCGAGCTGCAGATGATGAGCGGCGAGCGCATCAAGGGCCACGTGGAGAGCATCGCCCGCGGCATCTACGACCGCGACAACCCACAGAGCCGCGAGTTGATCGCCGATGTGAACCCGACCTTCAACTGGGTGCGGCTGGCGCAGCGGGTGCCGGTGCGCATTCATATCGATGAAGTGCCGGACGGGTTTTTGCTGGCGGCGGGGACGACTTGTACGGTGGTGGTGAAGCCGAGCGAGGGCTAATCACAGCTTAGGTTGGACTTTTTGGTGTCTTCAGGAAAAGGACTACACGAGGGTAGGAAGCGGATGTCATGAGTCGCCTGTAGCTCGCGCTGCACAATGCCGTTTTCGAGTCGCCTGCAGCTTGCTCTGGCAGCGAGTCGGAAAAGGAATGGCCCCGCAATGCGGGGCCATTGATACGTACCTAGCGTCATCACCAGCATGACCATCAGGTCTTCTGGGAGAGGGCGACATAGGGCTGCATCGCGAATGCTAATACAGGAAGGACGAGTTTGACAAACCAGGACTGGAGCCAATTTCTTGAGCAGGCATTTTCCAAGCCTCGCCTTGCTCGATACGCCATCAACCCTCGTAAAACCGCCGCCGCTACTGCGTATGCCCATAACATGCTGCTTGGGCAAGCAATCTACCCGTGCCTGCACGTATTGGAAGTCAGCCTGCGCAACGCCATGCATCAGGCTTTGCGGCTCAAGTACGGGCGAGCCGATTGGTGGGAGGTGGCGGACTCACTCACCGCTGTCGACAGGTCAGAAATCGAGAAGGCCAAGGCATCGATCAAGGTGAAGCGCCATGCCGCAACACCTGACAAAATCATTTCTGATCTTAGCTTTGGTTTTTGGGTCTCCCTGCTGAACACCAGGCACGAGCAGGCGTTCTGGAAGGAGTTACGCCTTGCCTTCCCCCGGTGCCCGAAGAAAAGGCGCCAAAGAAATGAAATTTCAAAGGTATTGAATCTGATTCGGGATCTACGCAATCGAGCAGCTCACCACGATGCCTTGCTCTGGTTGGAACCCGATATTCGGCAACGGCATCTGCTCTGCCTGGAAGTTATTGGTTGGGTAAGCCCGGAGTTGAAGCCTTGGCTTACCCGCTATGATGGTTTTTCCGAAGCATGGTCAAACTGGGTTTGCTGCACCGCCCGTGACTGCTAACCAGCAGCCCCCACCAATACTGGTACCTTCACCCGATCAATCACCTTCGCGCTGATCGACGGGTCCAGCATCCGCCCCAGCCGTGACAGGTGGCGGTGGCCCATGATGATCAGTTCACAATTCAGTTCCTGCGCCTTGGCCACGATTGCCTCGACCGGCTGCCCGGCCACCATGCAGCCCCGGCTGGCGAAGCCGGCTTGCTGCAACTCGCGCACCGCCTCGGCCACGGCTTGGTCGGCCTGGTGCTGCTCTTCGCAGGCGGCGGGGTATTCTTCCAGTTCTTCTGCGGTGTAAGGCGCGGGTTGGTCGTGGACGGCGAAGGTAGAGTCGATGGCCAGCAGCACGTGCAGTTCGTGTTCGCCGGGGCGGCAGTAGCGGCGGGCGAGGGTGAGCAGGGCAGTGGATGCAGGGGAGGCGTCGATGGCGATCAGGACGGGGCTGGGCATGTGGAATCCTTGTTTCAGGCTGGCTAAGCATTTGCCTGTACCGGCCCTATCGCCGGCAAGCCAGCTCCCACAGGTACCTCGCATTGCCCAAGGCCTGTGTTGAACCTGTGGGAGCTGGCTTGCCGGCGATAGGGCCAGTACAGACACTGCAAATCTTATGACCCAATCACCGTCCAAAATAAATGCCTCACCACGCACGAGCGCATTGCGTCTGGTGCAATCCAGCAACCTGCTACCATCGCCATCTCCCACAGCTGTAACGGAAAACGGCCATGCAACTCCCGGACATGAACCTGCTCGTCGCCCTCGATGCCCTGCTCGACGAGGGCAGCGTGGTCGGCGCGGCGCAGCGCATGAACCTGAGCCCGGCGGCGATGAGCCGGACCCTGGGGCGTATCCGCGATGCGTTGGGTGACCCGATCCTGGTGCGCGCCGGTCGCGGCCTGGTGCCGACGCCGCGGGCGCTGGCCCTGCGCGAGCAGGTGGCGGCGTTGGTGGAGCAGGCCGGCGAGGTGTTCCGCAGTGGCGACGAGGTCGACCTGCCCAAGCTTGACCGGGCCTTCAACATCCGCACCAACGACCTGTTCATCGCCCTCTACGGCGCCCAGCTGCTGCGGCGCATGCACGAGCAGGCACCGCGCACGGTGCTGCGCTTCGTGCCGGAAAGCCCCGGCGGCGATGATGACAGCGTGCTGCGCGACGGGCGTACTGACCTGATCATCAGCTCGACCGTGGACCTGGGGCCGGAGATCAAGGTGCAGAGCCTGTTCCAGACCTACTACGTGGGCCTGGCGCGGCGCGACCACCCGATTTTCGAGCAGCCGATCACGGCGCACAGTTTTGCCAGTTATCCACAGATCAGCGTGTCCCGCCGTGGGCGAGCCAATGGGCCGATCGATGTGGAACTGGCCAACTTCAAGGTGCAGCGGCGAGTGGCGCTGATTACCCCGAGTTTTCACTCGGCGCTGTTCTCGCTGCCGGATTCCGACCTGATCCTGCCGATGCCGGCCAACATCCTCAACAGCGTGCACAAGCTCGGGCTGCCGCTGCGCTCGTTCGAGATCCCGGTGCCGCTGGAGCGAGTGACCGTGCTGCAGGCATGGCACCCACGGTTTCACAATGACCCGGCACATCGGTGGTTGCGGCAGACCTTGAAGGCTTGCTGCAGCGTCGACCCTTGACTGCCTGTGAGGGCCTCATCTCCGGCAAGCCAGCTCCCACAGAATTTGTGCACATTTCGAAACCTGCGCAGTACCTGTGGGAGCTGGCTTGCCGGCGATAGGGCCAGACCTGCAAAAGGTGGATTGCGTCCAACGCAACATAAACCTACCGATAAGTCAGTTTTCGTCAGCATTCGACCTTCTTAGACTTGCTCCAGTCGCAAATTTGTTGCTGGAGATGTCTGCCCATGAGTTCCCTGTCCGCCCCGTCTGCCGCGATTGCCGCCGCCCCCGTGCCGGCCGCGCCTGCGCAGACTGCGTTCGGCCTGCAGGTAGTGGTCGGGCTGTTCGGTGTGCTGCTGGCCGTATTGTGCGCGGGCCTCAACGAGTCGGTGACCAAGATCTCCCTGGCCGATGTCCGTGGGGCCATGGGCATCGGTGCCGACGAAGGCGCCTGGCTGCTGGCGGTCTACAGCGCCGCCTCGGTCTCGGCCATGGCCTTCGCGCCATGGCTGGCCACCACGTTCTCGCTGCGGCGCTTCACCATGAGCGCCATCGGCCTGTTCGCCGTGCTCGGCCTGCTGCAACCGTTCGCCCCCAACCTGCACAGCCTGATGCTGCTGCGTGTGCTCCAGGGCTTCGCCTCTGGCGCCTTGCCGCCGATGTTGATGAGCGTGGCCCTGCGCTTCCTGCCACCGGGCATCAAGGTCTATGGCCTGGCCTGCTATGCCCTCACCGCCACCTTCGGCCCCAACCTCGGCACGCCGTTGGCAGGGCTGTGGACCGAATACGTCGGTTGGCAGTGGGCGTTCTGGCAGATCATCCTGCCCTCGCTGCTGGCCATGTTCTGCGTCGGTTGGGGCCTGCCGCAGGACCCGCTGCGCCTGGAGCGCTTCAAGCAGTTCGACTGGCGCGGCGTGCTGCTCGGCCTGCCCGCCATCAGCTGCATCGTGCTGGGCCTGTCGCTGGGTGACCGCTGGGGCTGGTTCGATTCGCCGCTGATCTGCTGGCTGCTCGGCGGTGGCCTGCTGTTGCTGGTGCTGTTCATGTACAACGAATGGTCCGAGCCGCTGCCGTTCTTCCAGTTGCGCATGCTGTCACGGCGCAACCTGAGTTTCGCCCTGGTGACCCTGGCCGGTGTGCTGATCGTGCTCTCGGGTGTTGGCAGCATTCCGTCGGCCTACCTGGCGCAGATCCAGGGCTACCGCCCGGCGCAGACCAGCCCGCTGATGATGCTGGTGGCCATGCCGCAGCTGATCGCCCTGCCGCTGACGGCGGCGCTGTGCAACATCCGCGCGGTGGACTGCCGTTGGGTGCTGGGCATCGGCCTGGCGATGCTGGCGGTGTCCTGTGTCGGCAGCAGCCTGCTGACCAGCGAGTGGATCCGTGGCGACTTCTACCCGTTCTACCTGCTGCAGGTGTTCGGCCAGCCAATGGCAGTGCTGCCGCTGCTGATGCTGTCCACCAACGGCATGACCCCGCAGGAAGGCCCGTTCGCCTCCAGCTGGTTCAACACCGTCAAGGGCCTGGCCGCGGTGATCGCCGGTGGCCTGCTGGACGCCCTTGGCACCCTGCGTCGGCACTTCCATTCCAACCACCTGGTGGACAGCCTGGGCAACGCCCCGCTGGTCGACGGTAACGCAGCCGGCCTGGCCAGGCGCATCCACGACCAGGCGCTGGTGCTGACCTCGGCCGACCTCTACCTGGTCATGGCCTGCATTGCCGTGGCCCTGATCTGCCTGATTCCTTTCGTGCCTACCCGGGTCTATCCGCCGCGCGCGGTGGCCTGAACCCTGGATGAATTCGAGAACCACTGAAATGACCAACAACCGCAAAACCCTGTTCATCGGCTCGGTGCTTGCCGTGGCCGTCCTGGCCGGCATCGCTGGCCCCTGGATGTTCGGCAGCGACCACCGCCAGAGCACCAATGACGCCTATGTGATCGCCGACTACACCGTGGTCGCGCCCAAGATCGCCGGCTTCATCAAGGAGGTGCTGGTGGAGGACAACCAGCAGGTCAAGGCCGGCCAGTTGCTGGCGACCATCGATGCCCGTGACTACCAGGCCGCGCTGGATGCCGCGCAGGCGCAGTTGCTGGTGGCCCAGGCGCAAAGCGCCGATGCCCGTGCCACCCTCGAGCGCCAGGCGTCGCTGATTGCCCAGGCTGAGGCCGCAGTGAAAGCGGCCCAGGCCGAAGCGGCGTTCGCCGACCATGAGGTCAACCGCTACAGCCGCCTGGCCGAGCAGGGTGCCGGCACCGTGCAGAACGCCCAGCAGGCGCGCAGCGGGGTCGACCAGGCCCGCGCACGCCTGGCCAATGCCCAGGCGGCGCTGGTAGCGGCACGCAAGCAGGTGGATATCCTTACCGCCCAGGTGGCCAGTGCCGACGGCCAGCTGAAGCGGGCCGAGGCAGGGCTGGAAAAGGCCCAGCTCGATCTGTCCTACACCCGCATCACCGCGCCGGTGGACGGCATGGTCGGCGAGCGCGCCTTGCGTGTCGGTGCCTACGTCAACCCGGGCGCCCGCCTGCTGTCGGTGGTGCCGTTGCAGCAGGCCTACGTGGTCGGCAACTTCCAGGAAACCCAGCTGACCCACGTACAGCCTGGCCAGGCCGTGAGCATCAGCGTCGACACCTTTGCCGGTGAGAAGCTGCAAGGCCATGTGGAAAGCATCGCCCCGGCCACCGGCGTGACCTTCGCCGCGGTCAAGCCGGACAACGCTACCGGCAACTTCACCAAGGTGGTGCAGCGCATCCCGGTGAAGATCGTTTTCGATGACGGCCAGCCGCTGCTTGCCCGCCTGCGCGTGGGCATGTCGGTGGAAGCGACCATCGACACCCGTGGCGACAAGCTGGACGGCAAAGAGGTAAGCGCACGATGAAACCGGCATTACGCTTGAGCCCGTTGCTGCTGGCCGTATTGATGGCTGGCTGCACCCTGGGCCCGGACTTCCAGCGCCCTGACAGCCAGGCACCGCAACAGTGGGCGCCGCTGCAAGGTGAAGCGGCGGCCAGCCAGCCGCAGGCCGAACCGCTGGAACTGCGCTGGTGGGAGAGCTTCCACGATACCCGCCTGAGTGCCTTGATCCAGCGCGTTGCCGAGCGCAACCTCGACCTGCAGATGGCCAGTGCCCGCCTGCTGCAAAGCCGCGCCCTGCGCAGCACCGTGGCTGCCGACGAAGTACCGTCGGTGGACGTGAACGCTGGCTACAGCCGCTCGCGCAACAGTGCCGAAGGCCTGAGTGACCCGTCCGGCAAGGCGGGCAAGGAAGCCTTCAACCTCTGGCAGGGCGACCTGGTAGCCGGTTGGGAGCTGGACCTGTGGGGCCGTGTGCGGCGCCAGGTCGAGGCTGCCGATGCCACGGTCGAAGTGGCCGAGAACGACCGCCGCGGCGTGCTGCTGGCATTGCTTTCGGAAACCGCCGGCAACTACATCCAGCTGCGCGCCGTGCAGCACACCATCGATGTGACCCGCGACAACCTCAAGGTCGCCCAGCACAGTCTGAAGTTGTCCGAAAACCGCCAGGCCGAAGGTGTCGCCACGCGCCTGGACGTGGCCCAGGCCAGTGCCCAGGTCGCCTCGATCGAGTCGCGCCTGCCAAGCCTGGAAGCGCGGCGCGATGACCTGATCAACGCTCTCAGCCTGCTCGCCGCCGAACCGCCGCGCAGCCTGCAGGCCGAGTTGCTGCAGGGCGGCGAACTGCCTGCGCCGCAGCAGAAGTTCGCCATTGGCCTGCCGTCCGAACTGGCCGAACGCCGCCCGGACATTCGCCAGGCCGAGGCCCGCCTGCATACCGCCACCGCCAGCATTGGCGTGGCCAAGGCCGACTTCTACCCCAGCATCCGGCTGTCGGGCAGTGTCGGGTTCCAGGCCATGCAGTTGTCCGATTTCGGCGCCTGGGATTCACGCCGGTTCGCCTTCGGGCCACAGCTGTCGCTGCCGATCTTCGAGGGTGGCCGGCTCAAGGGCACCCTGGAACTGCGCGAGGCGCAGCAGCAGGAAGCGGCGCTGAACTACCGCAAGGTGGTGCTGGGTGCCTGGCATGAAATCGACGATGTGCTACGCCTGTACAACGCCAGCCAGCTGCGCCGCGACCACCTGGCCGAGGCGGTGCGGCAGAACCGCATCGCCCTGGAAACTGCCCAGCGCCAGTATGTGGAAGGGGCGGTGGACTTTCTCAATGTGCTGACGGTGCAGGGTGCCCTGCTGGTCAGCGAGGAACAGTGGATCGACAGTTCGGCGGCGGTGTCGCAGGCGTTGGTGGGGCTGTACAAGGCCCTGGGTGGTGGCTGGCAGGCGTTTGATGAGCAGCCTGTGAAGAAAGCATAGCGGCAGGGGGCCGCCCAGCGGCCCTTCGCGGGCATGCCCGCTCCCACAGTTAAACCTGTAGGAGCGGGCGTGCCCGCGAAGGGCTGCGGAGCAGCCCCAGCGATTTCCCAGACAGATGAGGAGGCACAGATGCACATTTCCCTGAACGGCAAGCGCGCCATCGTCAGCGGCTCCACCGCGGGCATCGGCCTGGCCATTGCCATCGGCCTGGCCGAGGCGGGGGCCGAAGTGGTCCTCAACGGTCGCACCCAGGCCCGGGTCGACGAAGCCCTCAAAGTTGTGCGCGAACGCCTGCCGCAGGCGCGCATCATCGGCATCGCTGCCGACCTGGGCACCCAGGCCGGTGCGCAGAAGTTGTTCAACCAGGTGCCGCACACCGACATCCTGGTCAACAACCTGGGCATCTTCGAGCCCAAGCCGTTCTTCGAGATCGGGGATGAGGACTGGCAGCGTTTCTTCGACGTCAATGTGCTCAGCGCCGTTCGCCTGTCGCGCCACTATGCCCAAGGCATGGCCGAGCGCAAATGGGGGCGGGTGGTGTTCCTGTCCAGTGAGTCGGCGCTGCAGATCCCGACCGAGATGATTCATTACGGCATGACCAAGACTGCGTTGCTGGCGGTGTCGCGCGGGCTGGCCGAGACCCTGGCCGGCACCGGGGTGACGGTGAATTCGGTGCTGCCTGGGCCTACGCGTTCGGAAGGTGTGGGCGACTTCTTTGCCAAGCTGGCCGAGGAGCAGGGGGTGTCGACTGAAGAGCTGGAAGCCAACTTCCTGGCCGAGCACCGGCCGACCTCGCTGATCAAGCGGCTGGCGACGGTGGAGGAGGTGGCGAACATGGTGGTGTACCTGGCATCGATGCAGGCCAGTGCCACTACCGGGGCTGCCTTGCGGGTTGACGGCGGGGTGCTGCGTTCCATTGCCTGATCTGTTTTGCCTGTACCGGCCTCTTCGCGGGCTTGCCCGCTCCCACAGGTACAGTGCAATCTTCGGGATCACACTATCCCTGTGGGAGCGGGCAAGTCCGCGAAGAGGCCAGCACAGGCAATCAATCAGAGCGGGCGCAGCAGGCCAAACCGCTTGCGCAACGCCCAATCCAGCACCCGCCGCGGCAGTAACCGGGCCATCAACGGCAACGCCGTACTGCCGTTCCCCAACCGCACCACCGCTGGCACCGGCGACTTCCCGACCGCTGCCAACACGCCTTGGGCAAACACCGCCGCCGAGGTCGGTTTGTCCTGCGAAGCCCGCGCCCGTGCCTGCACATGCTCGCGCAACGGCCACCACGCCGAATCCGTCGCCAGCACCTGCTCGGCCTGGCGCTGGGCATTGCTGGCGAACTGCGAGGCAATCGCTCCTGGCTGCACTTCCATTACCTGCACACCAAACGGCGCCAGTTCCAGGCGCAAGGCATCGCTCAGGGCATGCACGGCTGCTTTCGAGGCGCAGTAGGCGCCGGCGAACGGCGTGACCAGCACGCCTGATACGCTGCCGATGTTCACCACCAGGCCCCGTGAGCGGCGTAGCTGTGGGAACAATGCGCGGGTAACACCGACCACGGCGAATACGTTGGTTTCGAACTGCTGGCGCAGGGCATCCACACCGCCATCGAGCAGCGGGCCCATGGCGCCGTAGCCGGCGTTGTTGATCAGGATATCGAGGTTTACCAGTTCCTCGGCCAGGCGGGCCAGCGCCTCGCTGTCGTTCACATCAAGTTGCCGGGCGGTGAAACCGGCGGCGTTCAGTTGCTCGACATCCTCAGGTTTGCGGGCGGTAGCCCAGACGTGGTGGCCGGCATCGCGGAAGGCGTCGGCCAAGGCGCGGCCGATGCCGCTGGAACAACCGGTGATCAGGACGGTGGGCATGGTTGGGGCCTGTTGTCAGGGGAAGTTGATGTTGCCTGTGCCGGCCCTTTCGCGGGCTTGCCCGCTCCCACAGGTACTCCACAGCTCTTGAGTACTGTGCAGTACCTGTGGGAGCGGGCAAGCCCGCGAAAGGGCCGGCACAGGCGATACATTAGTTGGCAAACGTACCTTGCAGATGCTCTGCACGAAATTCCAGGGTCTGCGGCCGGTACCCGGAGCGCAGTGGCGGCAGTGGCAGGCAGTCTTTCCACTCGGCCCCTGGCTGCAGTTCACCCGGCCCACGGTAGCGCGGGGCGTTGTAGGTGTTCTCCGCCAGGTTCACGGTATCGCCCGGCGCATACGCCGCCACCCGCCAGCGCAGTTCGGTCAGCGGCACGTCGTTGCCGTTCTTCATGCGCACCTGCAGGGCCCGGTCGGCGGGGCAGTGTTCGGGAGCGTAGGTCAGGCGCATGTCCAGGCGGGCCAGTTGCGAGGTTTCGCGGGTGTCCTGCCAGACGACGAACAGGGCCACCAGGCCCAGGCCACAAACGGCAGCCAGCGAGATCGGCAGGGCCTTGGCCGGGTAGCGCAACAGCAGCACCAGCCAGGTGAGGATGAGGAAGGCACCGATGATCATGGGGCGGGCAGACCTTGGTTGCGCGGAGTCTGACCATCGTAGCCCGAAATGGGGAGTGGCTCAAAAAGCGGGGCCGCAATGCGGCCCCAGGGGTTGCATTACTGCGCGATGGTCTTCACCGAAACACCACGCTCGATGGGTGTAGAGGTACGTCCATACACATCCTCGAAGCGCTCGATGTCATCCTCGCCCAGGTAGCTGCCGGACTGCACTTCGATGATCTCCAGCGGGATCTTGCCCGGGTTGCGCAGGCGGTGCACCGAGGCGATCGGGATGTAGGTGGACTGGTTCTCGGTCAGCAGGAACACGTTCTCGTCACAGGTCACCTCGGCGGTGCCGGACACCACGATCCAGTGCTCGGCACGGTGGTGGTGCATCTGCAGCGACAGGCTGGCGCCCGGCTTGACGGTGATGTGCTTGACCTGGAAGCGGCCGCCCATGTCCACCGAGTCGTACGAGCCCCACGGGCGATACACTTCCAGGTGGTTCTGGGTTTCGCTGCGGCCCTGCTCGTCGAGGGTCTTGACCATCTGCTTTACGCCCTGGACCTTGTCCTTGTGGGCAATCATCATGGCGTCCTTGGTCTCGACCACCACGATGTTCTCCAGGCCGATCACCGACACCAGCTTGCCGTTGCCATGGATCATGCAGTTGTGGCTGTCCTGCACCACCACGTCGCCCTTGGTGACGTTGCCGTTGTCGTCCTTCTCGTGCACTTCCCACAGCGACGACCAGCAGCCCACGTCGCTCCAGCCGGCCGACATCGGCACCACGCAGGCGCGCTGGGTCTTTTCCATCACCGCGTAGTCGATGGAGTTGTCCGGGCAGCAGGCGAAGGTGGCTTCGTCGATGCTCAGCACATCACCGTCTTCCTGGCTGCGCTCCAGGGCCAGCACGCAGGTGTCGTAGATGTCGCCGTCGTGCTTTTTCAGCTCTTCGAGGAAGCGGCTGGCACGGAACAGGAACATGCCGCTGTTCCAGAAGTAGCCGCCGGCCTGGACGAACTCGGCGGCGCGTTTTTCGTCGGGCTTCTCGACGAACTGCGCCACGCGCGCCACGCCTTCAGGCAGCAGGGCGTCCTGGCTGGAACGGATGTAGCCGTAGCCGGTTTCTGGCTTGGTCGCCGGCACGCCGAACAGCACCATCTCGCCACGCTCGGCGGCCACGGTGGCCAGGGCCAGGGCGCGTTGCAGGGCCTTCTGGTCATCGATCACGTGGTCGGCGGGCAGCACCAGCATCAGCTCGTCGCGGCCTTCGTTGACCAGCTTCATGGCGGCCATGGCCACGGCCGGCGCGGTGTTGCGGCCGAACGGTTCCATCAGGATGCCCTGGGTTTCCAGCTTCAGCGCGGCCAGTTGCTCTTGCACGATGAACTTGTGGTCCTTGTTGCAGACCACGATCGGTGTGTCCATGCCTTCGAACACCAGGCGCTCGAGGGTTTGCTGGAACAGGGTGTGTTCACTGGTCAGGGCCAGGAACTGCTTGGGGAACTGCTTGCGCGACAGAGGCCACAGACGGGAACCGCTACCACCAGAAAGAATTACCGGGATCATCATGTTTCTCCAATAGTCGTTGAGAGGCAGGGGAATCAGTTGCTAGCCACGGGGCGAGTTACCCACACCGGCGACAAGGCGTTGCCGGAACCCGTTACGTACAGCACTGCGGCTTCGCCGCGCTCCAGGGCGACGGGTTTGACGTCACCCACTTTCTTGTCTCCTTGGTACAGCGCCAGGTTGACCTTGACCGGGTTGATTTCGCGTTCGCCACGGCCGTTGGCGGCCACCGGCTTGACCACTTCGGTCTTGCCGTCAGCGGTCTTCAGGGTCAGTTGCTGGTCACTCAGGTTCTGCACGCGAACCAGGGCTTTCTGCTTGTTCTTGAACGGCGGCTCTTCGATCAGCTGCGGGTTGCCGCTGGCGCTGTTGACCAGGGTGTAGTACTTGTCCGCAGCCAGCTTGACCGGCACGCTCTTGCCGCCGACCTGGGCGGTGTAGTCACCCCCTGGCAGGAAGCTGAAGTCGCTGCTGGCCTGGGCGCCAACCTGCTTGATCTGGGTGTTGCCGACCGAGGCTGCAGCCGGTGCGCCGGAGGCGTTGTACAGGCGCACGAAGGTCGAGCCTTTCGGTGCGCTCGGGCCATACAGCGCAGCGTCGGCACCGGCGAAGGCCTGCATGGAGGCCAGGGACAGGCCGGCTGCGAGGGTGAGGGCTTTGGCAATGGAAGTCTTGGTAGTCATGTGTATGTTTCCTCTGATCAGTGGGTTGTCCGGGTGGACGACAAAGCCAGGTTTTCTTCGGATTTACGGGTGTTCTTCAGCTGGGCGATCCACTGTGGATCGAAGCTGCTGAGGTCGTTCTTCATTGGCAGATAACGTTCGGGGAATTCCCACACCACCACCTGGGGTGCGGCGTTCTTGAAGGCATCGCTTTGCAGGTACTTGAGCATCGGCAGTAGCGGGCCATGGCCGTCTTCGGCGTAGTTGGCCACGTCGCTGCGCAGGGCCTGCTGCAGCGCGCCGAGGAAGTTCCAGTGCGGGTTGGCGCTGTAGCTGGTGCCCACCAGCGCAACCGGGATCTGCGTGTCGGCGAACAGTGCGTCACCGGCTTCACCTTCGGCCTCGACCGGGCGAGTGGTGCGTTGCTGCAGGTTGTCCGGGGCTGGCAGCAGGTTGCTGAACAGCGGGTCCAGTGGCAGGAAGTTGGTCAGGTCGCCCTTGTATGGCGCGGTGCTGCCGGCTTCGGTGATAAACGCCTGCGGGTCGCCGTTGAGCAGGCTCTGGCGGCTGACCGCTTCGGCCAGTGCCTGCGCCGCCACTTCGGCGCCCATCGGCGTCCAGTGGGTGTCGGTGCGCAGGAACACCTGGCCGCGGGCCTTGGCCTGCTCCATGGGTGCCATCAGGTCCGGGGCGAACACGTTGGCCTGGCGTGCCTGGGCATGGAACTGGTTGTACAGGTCGTCATGCAGGCTGGTCGGCAGTTCCTTGCCCAGGTACTCGGCGTACACCCGCGCCTTGGCCGGCACGATCGCCAGCACCAGCTGGCTGCCATGCTGCTGCAGGGTGTCGCGCACGCCACGGATCAGCGCCAGGTTTTCCTGCATCAGCTGCTCGGCACCGGCGGTGGGCTTGAACTCTTCGTCACTGAACAGCCACTGGTCGCGGCCCAGCACCACGCCGGGGCGGCCTTCGTTGAACAGCTTGAAGTCCATCGCCGCCCAAAGGTTGGTGCCCAGGCGCTTGATTGGGAACTGCTCGTCGTAGTGGGTCTCGGCGGCCTTGGCCAGCTTGCCGTTGAGCAGGGTCATCTGCTCGGTACGCTGGAAGCTTTGCAGGCCACCGGTGGACCAGACGCCCATGCCCACCAGCAGGCCGAGGAACGACAGCGAATAGGTAATGCGTAATGTCCGGGTCATGTCATCAACCTCAGAACTGGAAGTAAAGGAACGGCGAGTAGCTCTGCGCCGAAAGCTTGAGGATCGAGGCCACGAACAGCAGCAGCACCAGGGCGCGGGTCATCACCCGGGTCCAGTCCAGGCCGATCGAACCGTCGCTGTTGATCTCCACCGGGGTGGCCTTGGGCGTTGGCCTGGCGTTGCGGTAGAAGTCGCGCAGGCCGAAGAACGCCAGGGTGATGTAGGCGACCACCAGGGTGGCCACCTGCAGGCCGGTGAGCTGGGCACGGTTGAGTTCCGACAGCTGCCAGTCGCCGAAGCTGAACATGGCGCCGTACATGCGACCGGCCACTTCCAGGTTTTCGGCACGGAAGATCACCCAGCCGACCACCACCAGCAGGAAGGTGAATGCCCACTTCACCGGGTTGAAACGCTGCGGGTTGGTGTCGATGCCCAGCGCGCGCTCGATGGCCAGCCACATGCCATGCCAGGCACCCCAGATGATGTAGGTGAAGTTGGCGCCATGCCACAGGCCGCCCAGCAGCATGGTCAGGAACAGGTTGCGGTAGGTGTTGAAGGTGCCTTTGCGGTTACCGCCCAGGGTGATGTACAGGTAGTCGCGCAGCCAGGTCGACAGGCTGATGTGCCAGCGCCGCCAGAACTCGGTGATCGACTGGCTGATGTACGGCTGCTTGAAGTTCTCCATGAAGCGGAAGCCCATCATCAGGCCCAGGCCGATGGCCATGTCGCTGTAGCCGCTGAAGTCGAAGTACAGCTGCGCGGTGTAGGCCAGGGCGCCGAGCCAGGCATCGCCGGTGGTCGGGTTCTGCAGGGCGAAGCAGTGGTCGGCCACTACCGCCAGGGTATCGGCGATGAACACTTTCTTGATGAAGCCCTGCATGAAGCGGGTGCAGCCTTCGGAGAACTTGTCCAGGGTGTGGGTGCGGTTGTTGAACTGGTCGACCAGGTCCTTGAAGCGCAGCACGGGGCCGGCGATCAGGTGCGGGAAGATCGCCACGAACGCCGC
This sequence comes from Pseudomonas sp. B14(2017), assembly GCF_002113255.1. NCBI lineage: Bacteria > Pseudomonadati > Pseudomonadota > Gammaproteobacteria > Pseudomonadales > Pseudomonadaceae > Pseudomonas > Pseudomonas sp. B14(2017). The sequence goes on along the minus strand of NZ_NEJY01000020.1, from coordinate 134,803 downwards.
AAAGTCGATCAGGTTGCGGGTGGCCGGGGTGTCGCCGCGGTACACGTCAATGATGTAGCTGATCGACTCGAAGATGTAGAACGAGATACCGATCGGCAGCAGCACGTGGGTGAGGATGAACGGCTCCAGGCCGAACGAGGAGATGATCGCGTTGAGGCTGTCGACGCCGAAGTTGGCGTACTTGAAGTAGCCGAGGATCGCCAGGTCGACACCGACGCCGAGCAGCAGCCAGCGCTGCGCGGGCTTGGTGCGTACACCGGCGGCGCCGACTTTCAGGCCGATCCAGTAGTTCCACAGGGTGACCCCGGCGAACAGGGCCAGGAAGTCCACCCGCCACCAGGCGTAGAAGATGTAGCTGGCGACCAGCAGCAGCAGGTTGCGATAACGTTGCCCGCTCAAGTAGTACAGGCCGAGGAAGATCGGCAAGAACAGGAACAGGAACACGTTGGACGAGAAGACCATCCCGGTTCTCCTTTTTGTTCACAGCATCCGGGGCAAAGCGCCCCCCAAACCCCCCAGTGCAAGACTGGAAGGCAACCTAGTACCTCTGTGGGAGCTGGCTTGCCGGCGATGCAAGGCGAAGCCCTGCCCAGCGGTACACAGGGGCTGCTACGCAGCCCATCGCCGGCAAGCCGGCTCCCACAGGTGCCACCCTCACATTGGGGTGTGTTACTTCTTGCTCTCTGCGCTCGGGTCATAGACCCGGGTCAGGTCGCCGCCCAGCCGGAAGCTGTTGAACGGCTGCATACCGCGCTTGCGTTGCAGGGTGTCGCCACTGCACGCATACAGGCTGCAGTAGGGCTCCATCCACGAGTACTTGCTGTCGATCTTCAGGTCTTTCATGTCCTGTTTCTCGCCATTGCGGGCCTTGAACTCGCTGGGGTCCTTCGACCCGTTCAGCACCCGCTGCGCCAGGCGCTGCAGGGCGTTGTTGTTCTCGCCGCGCACATCCACGCCATTGACCTGGGCGAAGCTGGCGATCATCGCCAGCGGCGGCAGGGCGTAGTTGTGGTAAGCCAGGGCGCGTTGCTTGCGCTTCAGTTCGTTGGGCAGGAAGCCCTGCTCGTCGACCTGGTTGGCGCCAACCCGGTATTCCTTCACGGCCCAGTCGAACAGGTCGCGACGGTCGGTGGCCACGGCGCTGGCCATTACTGCCCAGGCAGCCCAGTAGCTGTGGTTGTTGATCTTCTCCAGTGGCAGGTCGCTCCAGTCGCGCACGGTCTGCTCGGCCAGGCGGGCGAACCATTTTTCGATCAGCTCGGCCTCGGCCTGGTGCGCGGCCAGCGGCTGCGAATTGGAGAACTTCAGGCGCAGCCACGAACCGCTCATGCTGCCCAGCGCCCATTTGCGCATCGACTTGCCGGTGTGGTTGTAGTCGGTGGACATCAGCGCATCGGCGCGAGCCCAGTCGCCCAGCCAGGCCAGGGTGCAGTCGAGCTGCGCCGGGCGGCCGTCACGCATGTACTGGCCGATCATCTTGCTCACGCCTTTCTCAAGGGTGGTGATGTCTTCGGTGGACTTGCGAAAGGCCTTTTCCGAGTCGGCATTGAGCGTTGCCCGTGCCTTGTCCGAGCCTTCGTACTTGCTGCGGAACTGCAGGGCACCGGTGTATGGCTTGGGGGCAGCTTCGCAGCGGAAGTTGCCGTCGCCGGTCTTGAGCTTTTCGATCCCCTCGTAGTAACCCTGGGGCGGTACCAGCGCGGCGTGCGCGGCACCGCCGCACAACGCCAGGGCAAGCAGGGCGGGGCGGGAAATTCGCTTGAACGGGATCATGGTCGCCTCACTGGCCGGCCTGCGCGGTCTGCGCGGGCACGGCGAAGTTGTTGCGTTTGCAGAGCTTGGCTTCGACCTTCTGGGTACCGCTTTCCGGCCCCTGCACCTCGAACGCCAACAGGCTCTGGCTGGCCCAGTCCTCGTCTTCGCGCATCTGGAAGACGAAGCGGCCGTCGGTGTCGGAGGTTTCCGGTTTTTCCAGCTTGATGTCCTCGTGGCGGCCGTTGAGGTACCAGAGGGTGGCCTGCAGCACCTTCACCGACGGGTCTTCGAACTTGACGTCCATCTGCATGTTGCGGTTGATCAGGTCTTTGATCACGCCGCCCTTGCCGTTGACCATCAGCTCGTTCTTGCCGGGCTTGAGGGTGGCGCTGGCGCTCATCAGGGCCGGGCGGTCATCGCAGCCGTCGTCGAGCAGGCCAAGGATTTGCCGCCAGATGGTTTCCTGGTCCAGGCGATACAGCGGGGAGAATTCCCAGATCAGGATCTTCGGCGGATTCTTCTGGAATTCCTCGCTACCCAGGTACTGGATCATCGAACCTTCCAGGCCACCGCCAGGGAAGGCCACGTTGAGCACGTCGGCACCGATGTACTGCTCGAGGAAGCCGGAGAAGTTGTAGTTCTTGCCACTGTGGCTGGTGCCGACCAGGGTGATCTGCGCGTTGCCGCCGTCACCGAACAGGTCGTCGCCGCCGCCGGTGGAGCCTTTCGGCTCGGTGGCGAACTGGTCCATGTACTGGACGGCGTAGCTGGTGCCGCACAGCTGGCCGGCCACGTTATGCAGGGTGCCGGTCTTGCCCATGCGCCCGGACTTTTTCGTTTCGAATTCCTTGCGCGGGATGCCTTCGAAAGCCGGCATCTTGTGCACGGTATCGGCCACGATCTTGGCCGCGCGCTCGGCGCCGTAAGGCGTCCAGTGCTGGTCGCCACGGAAGTAGAAGTCCTTGCCCTGGTCGGCAGCGGCCAGCTGTTCGTTGGTCAGCGGCGACAGGTCGGGCACGTTGTAGCCCATGCTGGCAAAGCGCTTGAGCATGGCCTGGTAGTTGCCCAGGGCCTTCTGGTAGTCGAAGGCAGCCTTTTCCGCCGGGTTGAGCATGTTGCGGTTCACCAGGCCACGGGTCGGCTGGTACACCACCACCAGTTCCACGCCGCGCTTCTTGAACGCGTCGTGCACTTGCTGCAGGCGCTTGTAGCCGGCCGGGGTGGTATTGAACTCGGTGCGCAGGTCTTCGCGGGTACGGAACAGCCAGTCGCCTTGGGCCTGCACCAGCGTGGTGAAGTTCTGCTGGTAACGGGTGGTGTAGCGGCTGGCGTCATGCGCTTCAGGGCACAGCTGGCAGCAAGGCTCGGCGCTGAAGGTAGGGGCCTTGACGTCTTCGGCGCGCACGCCCTGGCTGATCGCCAGAAGGGCGGCGGACAGGCCCAGCAGTTTCATCAGATGTGGAGTCATGGTCTGGGCTTCCTTAATCGATCATTTCGGTCTGGCGTTCGACCGGGTCGATCAGCACAGCCTTTTGCTGGCGTACCAGCAGGTCGAGGATTTCGTCCTGGCGTTCGCCGAGGATGCCGTTGAGGCTGATGCCGTTGGCCTTGCGCGGGGCGAGCATGGACACCTTGTAAAGCTCGACCGACAGCGGCGAGTCGATCGACAGCGGGCCCGAGCCGTTGGCCGCCAGTTCGCCACCGACCAGGATCAGCGACACCTTGGTGTCGAACGGGTCGAGGGCGATGTCGCGGTCGGTGTTGGACAGGTCCTTGATGTGGCCGTATACGCCAACCAGGCCGTTGGCCATGGCGACGTTTTCGTACAGGCGGATGTTCACGCTGTTACGTACGCGGATGCCGTGGCGGCGGTTTTTGATCAGCTTGTTGCCCCAGATCAGGTTGTCGCCACTTTCGTACAGGGTGATGCCGTCGGTGTGGTTGCGGTAGATCTCGTTGTAGGCAATCAGGTTGTTGACGCTGTTACGGTCGATCACCACGCCCGAGAGCTTGTTGTCGAAGCTCTTGTTGTTGATGATCCAGCTGTCGTTGACCTCACGCGAAACGATGATGCCGTGCTTTTTCTTGGTGCCGTACACCGTGTTGCCGGCGATGATCAGCCGGTGCGAGCGGTCGTGCGGGTCGATGCCGTAGACGATGTTGTCGCGGTAGGTGCTGTCCTTGACCACGAAGTCCTGGGTCTCGTAGCAGTAGAAGCCGTACCACATGTCGCTGAACTCGGAGCCGATGATCCAGCCGGTGGGTTCCGGGCGGCCCATGCGCTTGGCCATGTTCGGCGTGTACTGCGAGATGCTCACGCCGTACGACTTGGACTTGGCGTAGCCGAAGCTGGCCATCTTGGTATTGACGATGTAGGTCTCGGTGCCGCCCCACGACAGCAGGAACGGGCGGAATTCCTTGGGCGAGCGGAAGGTCGCCGGGCCGTTTTCCTTTTCCCGCCAGCCGGTCACCTGGGTGTCGGTGACGAACAGCTTGCCGTCGTTGACCAGGAACGAACCGCCTTCCTGGGACAGGCGCAGTTGCTTGACCTTGCCGTCGATCTCGAGGATGCCCTTCTGCCCGACCACGATCGGCAGGCGCGCCAGGTACACACCCGGCTCGACTTCGCTGAGGTACTGCTTGGGTACCTTCTTGCTCAGCTCGACCAGGTCGACATGGCCGTCATCGACGAAGATCGCCTGCGGAATGCCATGCTGGCGCTGGACCCATTCGGCCGCCTTGTTGTCGCCGCCGACGAATTCCTTGAGGGTATCCTCCTGGAACATGCGGCGCAGGCTGACCTTGCCCTTGTGGCGGCGGTCGATTTTCTTCTGCACCGCTTCGGCGGTGTAGCCGGTCAGGTCGGGCAGCTTCGGCGGGTCCATGTGCAGCGGCTCGATCGGCGCGCTGGAGACCGTGTAGGTCTTGGCCTGCTGCAGTTCCTTGGCGATCACCTGGGGCTCTGCGGCAGCCACCAGGCCGCTGGCCAGCAGCAAGGCGCTGGCCAACAGGCTGTGACGTAAGTGCGGGTGAAGGTTCATAACGGTAAGTCCTCTACCGGCCTCAGAAGCGCCAGATCACATCGACGAAGGCGCGGTGCATGTACGAGTCCGCTTCCTTGCCGTAGGCATCGCCCGGCTTGAACACGCCAGCACGCAGGCGCACCAGGGCAGATGGCTCGTCGATTGCCTGGCTCATCGAAGCCGGCAGCAGGCCTTGCTTGAAGTACTTGGTCACGACCACGTCCATTTCCTGGCCAAGGTCTTTTTCGCCATCGACCAGCGGGCGGTTCACACCGTTGTCGTTGACCACCGCGTTGATGCCGCTGGAACCGATGTTCTGGTTGCCATCGACACGCCAGAACTTGTGGTAGATGAAGCTGGCGTCGTAGTCGTCGCGCAGCTGCCAGGAGGCGAACAGGGTGGCCGCCTGCAGGTTGCCCAGCTCGCCACGGAAGGCTTCACCGAAGCGGTGCACGCGCGAACGGGTACCGGTGTAGTTGGAGCGGTTGCTCTCGAGGCCGGTCTGCTCGTAGTTGCTCGAACCGTCGTCGCCACCACCGCCGCTGCCACGGGCATAGGCCGCACCGACCTGCCATTGCGGGTCGAGGCGCAGGCGGATGCCGAGGTCGGTGGCCCAGGCGTTGACATCACCGCTCTGCTTGCCGGTGGCCACGGTTTCGTCACCGACGACCTGGCTGCTAAGGGTGTCGCGATCACCGGTCAGCCAGGTGACGCTGCCCCAATAGTTGACGGTGTGGTCGTTGCGCCAGTTGTAGGCGTCGCTGTTGGCTTCCAGGCCCAGCCAGGTGAGGTCGCCGGTGCGGGTCTTGTCCAGCGCATCGACGGTTTCGCCCGGGTTCTTCAGGCTGCCGCCGTCGTGGGTGTGGTGGGCGCGTACGCCGACCCAGTGGCCAGGGGTCCACTGCGTGGCGACGTTGCCGTAGAGGTGCGTGCGGTCCTTGTCTTCCGGGGCCAGCTCGGTGAGGTCGGTGCGGTATTCGCTGAAGCGCTGGGCCACGCCCAGGTCGGCCTTGAGCAGGGTGGTGTCGAAGGTCCAGTTCAGCGCCTCGATGTTGGTGTCACGCCACATGCCATCGTCGCTGCGCAGGCGCTGGCGACCGAAACGCAGCTGCTCGCCAGGGTAGGCGGTCAGGCCGCTGTAGCCGACCCAGAATTCGCGCATGGCCAGGTAGCTCTTGTCCTGCTCACGGCCATCGGCGGCGGTATCGGTGCTGGTGCCGTCGTCGTTCTGGCGCAGGGTGTCGGTTTCGATGGTGTCGGTCGCGGTGACGGCCTGGCCCATGGCATAGGCGCTCCAGTTGCCACGCTCGCCATATACCCAAGGGCGCAGATCAAGACCGAGGCCGTTGACGTCGCCGCCGGAGCGGGTGCCCAGGTCACGGTCGTCTTCCGACTGGCCGGTGATTTTCACATCCAGGCCGAAGTTCTTTTCAGCGGTCATTTCCGCCAGGGTCGGGCAGGACCACAGCAGGGCGAAGCTCAGGCCGATGCCAGCTTTCACGAAGGGATTGAGCGTCATAGCGAGTCCTCACCGGTTACTTCTTTTTCGTCGTCTTGCAGGGCTTCGATGGCCAGGGTGCTGTTGGCGCCCTGGCTCATGCTGCCGCGCGCCTGCTTTTCTTGTGCCAGCAGTTGCTGGGCCTGGCTGCGCTGGTCAGGCGTAAGTTGCTGGTCGAGTTGCTGCAGCAATTCAGCGGACTGCGGCGACGGGTTGGCCTGGGCCAGCTGGGCGAATACCCAGGCGTTGCCCGGTTGCGGGCGAATGCCGTGGCCTTCGCTGAACAGCTGGGCCAGGGCATAGTCGGCGCTGTTCTGCCCACCACGGGCGGCGGCCAGCAGGTGGTCGACGGCCTTTTGTGGCTCGACGTTGCCCAGGTAGCCGCGGCGGTACAGCTGGCCCAGGTAGTAATGGGCGCTGACTTCGCCGGCGTCGGCGGCAGCCTGCAGGTGTTGTTCGGCTTTGGCCGCGTCCGCAGGCACGGTCTTGCCTTCGTAGTACAGGCGGCCCAGCAACAGTTCGGCGCGTGGCTGTTCGGCTTCGCGGCCCTTGTCGATGTAGGCCATCAGCTGGTCGGTATCGCCCAGCTCGGGGAAGTCGTACACCAGTTGCGCCAGGCTGACCCAGGACGCCGGGTTGGCCGGGGCCACCTGCTCGAGCAGGTCCTTGGCGGTTTTCTCGTCGGTCTGGCCGAGGCTGCGGTCAGCCAGTACCCGGGCAACGCTGTCGACCCGGGTGGCCGGTACTGCGCCACGGGCGTAGGCAGCCTTGAGCTGGCCGAGCAGGGCAGCCTGCTGGTCGGCCTGGCCGCGCTTCTGGTACACGGTGGCCAGTTCGACGTAGCAGATGTCGGTGGTGTTCAGCGCGGCCTTGCAGATTTTCTCCACTTCGCCCAGGTGCTGGTCGTAGGTGCCCTGGGTGCGGTACAGCAGCACCTGGGCCAGGCCCGCTTCCGGGTTGCCGGCGGCGCGCCACTGGTCGATCTGCTGCTGCGCGTTGACCTTGGGGAAGCTCTGCGGGTAGCTCAGGTAGAGCATCGCCAGCGGGATCAGGGTGTTGCTTTCGCCCTGCTTGGCGGCTTGCTTGAGCAGGGTTTCGGCTTCTTCGCGCTCGGCCTGGGTGCTGTCGGGCTTGGCCACCAGCAGGCGACCTAGGCGTGCCTGGGCACGCGGCGAGATGGCGGCCGCGGCACGGTAGGTGGCCTCGGCTTCCTTGATTTTCGCCGGATCGCGGGTGGCGACCTTGATATCGGCCAGGCCCACTTGCGCTTCGCTGTAGCCCAGGTCGGCCAGTGCCTTGTAGTTGCGCTCGGCCAATGCAGTGTCACCGCGCTTCATGGCTTCGTTGGCCAGGCGCTGGTCGGGCAGGCCTGCACAGCCGGCCAGGGCGATGGCCATGGCCAGGCCACACAGACCAAGGTTCACACGAACCCTGTGGGAGCTGGCTTGCCGGCGATTGGCCAGTGCAGGCGATACATCTGCTGGGCGAGTGCTGCGCACTCGATCGCCGGCAAGCCAGCTCCCACAGGTATCGGGTTGTCTGCTAGTCATAGGCTTGTCCTCTTACAGCCCACGGGCCATGGCTTTGTCGATCAGCCAGTTCAGCGATGGGCCACGGTCGCTGTTGACCGAAGCCGGGCGACCGGCGAGTTCGGCGGGCAGGGCGCTGTCGGGCTTGATCTGCACGCGGATGTCGGCGGCCAGGTCTTCGCTGTTGAGGCTGGCGCTGCTGACGATCTGGCCGGTGCGTACTTCGTCTTCGCCGGCTACCTGGAAGTTGACCCGGGTACCTGGCTTGACCTCGTCGAACTGGCGGTAGGTGAAGCGCGCCTCGATCATCGGGTTGGTGGTGCGCGGGATCAGCTGGAAGATCGGCTGGCCCTTGGCGGCGTACTGGCCGTTGTCCACCAGCTGGCGGGCAACCACGCAATCACATGGGCTGGTGAGGGTGCCGGACAGTTGTTTGCCGAACAGTTCCTCGATCTTCGCCGGCTCCAGCTGTGCGTCTTCCAGGTTGCCCTTGAGCATGTCCAGCATGCTGGTGGTGAAGCTGGCCAGTGGCGCGCCCTTGGCGATCTGCCCACCGCTTTCGACCAGGCTGTTCACGGTGCCGTCGCGCGGCATGGTGACGTTGGTGGTGGGTACCGCTACCACGCCGGCTTCGGCATGGCTGACGAAGTACATGCCGTACAGCGACTTGGCGATGAAGCCGAAGGCGGCGACACCGACCACGAACACGCCGAGGGTGACGGTAACCGCCTTGAGGCGGCCGAAGGCGCTCAGGCCGGCACCGCCGTCCTTCTGCTTGCGCGCCTTGGTGAAGTTGTCGCGCTGCAAGGTGCTGAGCACATCGCCGGCAGTGATCAGCTCACCCGACAGGTGCGAGGTGATGATGTGGCGCAGCGTGGCGATATCGCGGGGCTCGAGGTTCTGGAACTGGGCGCCGGTTCGGCCACTGCCCGGGTTGTAGGAGCGCACCTGGAACTCGATGTCCATCGACAGGCCGAGGTTGTCGACCGTGAACTGCAGCCGCCCGCGGAGCACGTCGCCAACCGACAGTGGTTGCTTGGTGTGGAAGCTCAGGCCACCGGCGGAGAGGTCGTCGACCTTCACATCGTGGGCCTGGCGCTGAGGGTCGAGGAACCGCAGCTTGGCGGGGATGCGTACCCGGGCATGCTGGCGCTGGGCTTCGGACTCATGCACGACGTTGACGTTCACGGCGGTATTCATGTGGTTTGTTCCTGTTAGTTCCGATCCGGGTTGGGCTCACACGACCATGAACAGCACAGCAACGAAGATGCTGGCAGCCGAGAAGGTCATGGTCCGCGAGGACCAGGTGTTGAACCATTGTTGAAAGCTGGCGAGGTCACGCTTGAGGGCAGTGGGCTGACGCGTCCAGGACTGCTTGTCGAGGCGGAAGAACACGTAGATCTTCATCAGCGCGCCGATGATCTGGTTGTAATAGAGAATCAGCGGGTAGGCCGGGCCGACGTTGTGGCCGGAGCACAGCAGCATGATGGTGAGGATCAGGCGGGTGATGCCGATCCACAGCAGGTACACCAGCAGGAAGCCCAGGCCGAACTTGAGGCTGGCGATCACCGCCACGGTCAGGCCCAGCAGGCTGGTCCACATCGACACGCGCTGGTCGAACAGCACGATGCTGGTGAACAGCCCCAGGCGGCGCAGGCCCAGGCCAAGCGCGCGGGAGTTCTGCCGCAGGTTGTTGCCGTACCAGCGGTACATCAGCTTGCGGCTGGCCTTGAGGAAACTCTTCTCCGGTGGGTGCTCGACCGTGTTGATGGCGGCGTCCGGCACGTAGAAGGTGTCGTAGCCCAGGCGCATCAGGCTGAACCAGCTGGACTTGTCGTCACCGGTGAGGAACTTGAAGCGGCCCAGGCGCCAGTGCATCAGCGAGTCGCTTTCGACGTCGGCGATGAACTCGGGGTTGGTCACCACGCTGGCGCGGAACATCGACATGCGCCCGGTCATGGTCAGCACGCGCTTGGACAGGGCCATCGAGCACATGTTGATGTGGCGCTGGGCAAAGCGCAGCTTGTGCCACTCGCTCATGATGTAGCCGCCACGCACTTCGCAGAACTCGTTGGTGGTCAGGCCGCCGACGTTGGGGAACAGCTTGAACCACGGCACGGTCTTGCGTACCACGCCATCGCCCAGCACGGTGTCGCCGTCGATCACCGCCACCACGGCGTTCTCGTCCGGCAGCATGCGCGAGATCGCACGGAAACCGTAGGCCAGGCCGTCACGCTTGCCGGTACCGGCGATGCGCACGATGTCCAGCTTCACGTGGGCTGGCGGGTTGTATTTGGCCCACAGGCTTTTCACCAGCAGTTCGTCCGACATCTCCACCAGCGAGCAGACCACGGTGGTGGGGAAGCCACAGTTGATCGCCTCGCGGATCACCGAGCTGTACACCTGGGCGGTGGTGAGTGCTTCGATGCGGAAGCTGGTCACCATCAGGTACACGTGGGACGGGTCGGCGTCCTTGCCCATCTTCTGCACCTTGCGGCGCAGGTACGGGTACACGCCGTAGAGGAAGATCATGCCGCGGATGAAATGGGTGGCGCCCATGGAATAGCGCCAGATGCCGACTGCGCCGACCAGGAAGATGAAGTGCTTCGATTGCGAGTCGAAGATATCGGCTGGCAGGGCCAGGGCGATCAGCATGAGCAGACTCATGTAGAGCAGCCAACCGGCGCACTGCAACAGCACTGTCTGGATCCTTTGCATGTTCAGCATCCGTCGAGAATTCGGGAAAAGGTGGGCAGCGGGGGTGGGGAGGCCCCCGCTGCCCGGCCAGCACTTACCAGCAGATGCCTTCGGTACGGCTGGTGGCGCAGGTCGGTTTGCTCATGAAGCCGACCAGGTCGATCACGTGCTTGCCGGCCGGCGCTTGCTGGGCCAGTGCACGGAACTGCTCGTCACGGTTGCCCAGGACGATGATGTCGGCGTTGTCGATCACCTTCTGGAAGTCGGCGTTGAGCAGCGACGACACGTGCGGGATCTTCGACTCGATGTAGTCCTTGTTGGCGCCGTGGACGCGGGCGTACTGGACGTTCTCGTCGTAGATGTCCAGCTGGTAGCCCTTGCCGATCAGGCGTTCGGCCAGTTCCACCAGCGGGCTTTCACGCAGGTCGTCGGTGCCGGCCTTGAAGCTCAGGCCGAGCAGGGCGACCTTGCGCTTGTCGTGGGCTTCGATCAGTTCGAAGGCGTTCTGCACCTGCGATTCGTTGCTGCGCATCAGCGAGTCGAGCAGCGGTGCGCGTACATCGAGGCTGGCGGCGCGATAGGTGAGGGCGCGTACGTCCTTGGGCAGGCACGAGCCGCCGAAGGCGAAGCCAGGGCGCATGTAGTACTGGGACAGGTTCAGCACTTTGTCCTGGCAGACCACGTCCATCACATCACGGCCATCCACGCCTACGGCCTTGGCAATGTTGCCGATCTCGTTGGCGAAGGTGACCTTGGTGGCGTGCCACACGTTGCAGGTGTACTTGATCATCTCGGCCACTTCGATCGGCTTGCGGATGATCGGTGCGTCGAGCTCTTCGTACAGGGCCTGCAGGATGTCGCCGCTGGCGGTGTCCAGTTCGCCGATGACGGTCATCGGTGGCTGGTCGTAGTCCTTGATCGCGGTGCTTTCACGCAGGAATTCCGGGTTGACCGCAACGCCGAAGTCGACGCCGGCTTTCTTGCCCGAGCAGTCTTCGAGGATCGGGATCACCACGTTCTTCACGGTACCCGGCAGCACGGTGCTGCGTACCACGATGGTGTGGCGGCGCTCGCTGTCACGCAGCACGTAGCCGATTTCGCGGCATACCGACTCGATGTACTCGAGGCCCAGGTCGCCGTTCTTCTTGCTTGGGGTACCCACGCAGATCATCGATACGTCGCTGGCACGGATGGCTTCGGCGAAATCGGTAGTACCGCGCAGGCGGCCGTTGGCGATGCCCTGTTGCAGCAGTGCTTCCAGGCCAGGTTCGACGATGGGCGACTTGCCCTGATTGATCAGGTCGATCTTGGTGCTGGACACGTCCACACCGATCACTTCATGGCCTCGCGCCGTCAGGCAGCCTGCACAGACTGCACCCACATAACCCAAACCAAAGATGCTGATACGCATCGCTATCACCTCATGTGTTTATCACGCCGGCGCCTCCGGAGAGAGCCGGACTGGGTTGATTAACAACAGTTTTCGGGCGCACGGATCCATGGCGAAATGCACACTTCGCCGAGCGCAGGCAAAATAAATCCGGAGCGCAAAAAGTTATGCACTCAAATGTGGCAGTAAAAAGCCATTAATTAAAAAACGTGCCCTGGAATGCAGCCGTCTTTATTGCAAGGCGCTACGTGGCGCTTTGCTGTGCTTGTTTTTTCAAGTGGAAAAATCCTTTGAAATCAACCACTAGGACGAATTGAAAGGGACGCGTCTCTCCTGCATGGACAGGGTCTTCGGGGGTTGCCCGTCATACCTGTCGAAGTTGTTGGGGCTGGTAGTGGATACCTGCCGTTGTCATCTGTAAGTCATCTCTCACAGCCCGGGGGCAGGAAAATCGTTACGGCACTATGAGCGATTCGTCGTAGCAGAAGTTCCGGGGTGGGTTCGGCGTGGATGAAAGATTTCTAAATATTTTTTCAGTGGCAGACAATTTCAATCTGATAGCACGCGGGTGTTTTGCCCCGATATATAAAGGGCGAAACTGTTGCGAGATATTTTTATGCCAGCATCGAAAAATATTTTGAAAAATTCGTCAAAAAAGCTACGAACGGTCTTATGGCGTTTGGCTATAAGTTACGGTCTGTCGATTTTTTGGCGTCGGATTTGTGGCGTGATGGCGATATGAAGTGTGCCCTGTTGCAGGGCAGGGGAGGTGCATAATGGCTGCTGGCCTCTTCGCGGCTAAAGCCGCTCCCACAGGTTTTGCACTGATCTTGAGTTCAGTGGGGTACCTGTGGGAGCGGCTTTAGCCGCGAAGGGGGCGTGACAGGATCACTCGGAAGGATGATCCCGCAGGAACACCAGGTGGTCCGGCTTCGACTGTTCGGCACTGTAGTAGTACCCCTGCACATCGAACTGCTTGAGCTGCTCCGGGTCGCTGATGCGCTGCTGGATGACGAAGCGGCTCATCATGCCGCGGGCTTTCTTGGCGTAGAAGCTGATGATCTTGTACTGGCCGTTCTTCAGGTCCTTGAAGTCGACGTTGATCACCCGGGCCTTCAGCGCGCTGCGTTTCACCGCGCTGAAATACTCGTTGCTGGCCAGGTTCAGCAGCACGTCATCGCCCTGTTCGGCCAGGGCCTGGTTCAGCCATTCGCTGATGCGCGTGCCCCAGAAGGCGTACAGGTCCTTGCCGCGGGCGTTGGCCAGCTTGGTGCCCATTTCCAGGCGGTAAGGTTGCATCAGGTCGAGCGGGCGCAGCAGGCCATACAGGCCCGAAAGCATGCGCAAGTGCTGCTGGGCGTAGCTGAAATCGTCCTCGCCAAGGCTTTCGGCGTCGAGGCCGGTATACACGTCACCCTTGAACGCCAGCAGCGCCTGCTTGGCATTGGCCGGGGTGAAGTCCGGGGTCCAGCTGCCGAAGCGCGCGGCATTCAGGCCGGCGAGCTTGTCGGACAGGTGCATCAGTTCGCTGATCTGCGCCGGCGACAGGTCGCGCAGCTGCTGGATCAGCTCCTGGGAGTCGTCCAGGTACTGGGGCAGGGTGAAACGCTCGGTCACCGGCGGGGTGTCGTAGTCGAGGGTCTTGGCGGGGGAAATCACCGTCAGCATCGGGTCGGCTCCTGGCATCGTTGGCCGGGAATTCTACGGGCTGGACGGTGCAAGTCCAAACTATGGCGACGATAGTCACAGACCATGGCCGGTGCAGAGGCTATAGTGCGCGTTTCGCCGTTGCGGAGCCTTCAACCGTGCGTATTGCCTCTGCCTTGCTGGCCGCTCTGCTGAGCCTGGCCGTGCAAGCCGCCCCTTCACCCCAGGTGAGCCTGGACCGCAGCCTCTGGCCCGAACAGCTGGACAACCCGGCGTTGTTCGATGTGGCCTCGCGGGCCGAAATCCTCTCGTTCGCCCAGGTGCTGCACGAAAGCGAACTGCTGGACGACGCGGCGCTGGCGGCACGCTTGGGGCTACGGCAGGTAAACCTGCAGAAGGTACGCCTGGTGCGGGCGCGCATGTGGCAGCGGTTGTGGGAAGGTTATCAACAGGCGCAGCGCAGTTGCGAGCAGGATGCGTCGTTCTGCTACCCGGTGACGTCGATGGCGGAGTTACGTACGCAAGCGGCGACGTTCGCTGCCGATGTCGGCACTTTCTACACCGATTGGATCGAGCCGAGCCACCAGTTCCATGTGCGTTACCTGGACGAACAACTGCGCAAGGCGGCGTTGCTGCCGCAGACCAGCAGCGAGGTGGAGCGGCTGTCCTCACGCGAGCGCAATGGGGATGAACTGAACGACCGCATGTTCCTGCTGACCTTCGTCGGCGGCCCCGGGCCTGATGGCGGCAGTACCGACCTGCTGGCTGATTACCTGCGCCGGCAAAAGCTTGAAGGCACGTTCTTCGTGCTCGGCAACCGCCTGCAGCAACGGCGCGACGCCGGGGCGGCAGATGCCTTGCGCCAGCTCTATGGCGGGCAGTGCGTGGGAATACAGGGTTGGGAGTACCGCTCCCATGCGCAGTGGACAGGCTGGCAGGACTCGCTGCGGCGTAGCCAGGCGCGGGTGCAGGCCGACCTGCCGGAGCAGTATGTGCCGTTGTTTCGGCCGCCTTATGGGCAGCGTAGGGCCGATGGCGAGGCGTTCATGGCCAGCCAGCAGTTGCAGGTATCGTTGTGGGACATCGATGCCCAGGATGATGGCGCACTGAGCGCCGAGGCCTCTGCCCAGCGGGTGCTCACCTTGATGCTGCTGTGGCGCAAGGGGGTGATCCAGTTCCATGACAGCCTGCCCAAGGCGCAGCCTGCGGTGGAGTGGTTGTTGCGCAATACGGCGCAGAGCGGGATTGGTTGGGAAGATTGCCAGGGATATGCCAACCAGGGGTGAGAGAGGGCTGCTACGCAGCCCATCGCCGGCAAGCCAGCTCCCACCTCGACCGCATCGGCCTCAAGCCATGCGCTGTCCCTGTGGGAGCTGGCTTGCCGGCGATGAGGCCAGTACAGGCAACACAACACAGTTGCTCTTACAGGTTAGGTGCATGGCTTGCTGGCGTTGGCCCATGCAATGGCAGCTTGATTTTTGACTGTAGTCCTCACGCGCCCCCTCGCCAACCCCTGTTCGTCATTTGGAAAAATAAACTTCACCTGCACGTAAAAAGACTTTTTTTAGTCATCATTTTTGCGGTATGAAGAAACCAGACAGCCGATTCCTGCAGCACAGGTGGCGTCATCCAGGCCCACCTAGCCAGGTTCGCTTCCCGCCCGTAACAACGCGGATACGGGGACAGCGGCAGTCACTCTGCGGCGTAACAGACCACGCCGTGTGGCTTCGACATAAGGTGACCGAGTATGGATGACCAAGGACGCAACCCTTCCTCCAGCAAGCCTATCCTGTATGTGCTCGATACCAACGTCCTGATTCACGACCCCAACGCGTTACTGAACTTCGAGGAGCACCATGTCGCCATCCCGATGACGGTGCTGGAGGAACTCGACAAGCTCAAGACCGGCAAACAGACCATCGCCGCCGAATGCCGCCAGGCCATTCGGCTGATCGACCAGACCCTTGGTGACGCCTCGCCCAGCGATGTCGAGCAGGGCGTGCCGATCCAGCGTGGCAAGAGCGGGCCCAAGGGCTTCCTGTCCATCCTGATGACTCCGCGCAACGAGCCGAACAAGCTGCTGCCGGAAAACCTCAACGACAACATCATCATCAACCAGTTGCTCGAAGTACGGGCCCGGCGCACCGACCTGGACGTTGTGCTGGTCACCAAAGACATCAACATGCGCCTGAAGGCGCGTGCCTGTGGCATCGCGGCCGAGGACTACAGCACCGACCAGCTGGTCGATGACGTGTCCTTGCTGTCCAAGGGCTACCATTCGGTCACCGGCTCGTTCTGGGACCGGGTGAGCAAGGTCGATACCCGCCAGGAGCGTGGCCGCACCTGGCACCGTGTGCAATTGATCGACAACCTGCCGGCGGTTCACGTCAACGAGTTCATCATCGATGAACAGGGCTTCGTCGGCTGGATCAAGGGTATCCGCAACGATGAGCTGCTGTTGCTCGACCTGCACCAGGAACCGCTGCTGCACCAGGAAGCCTGGGGCCTGAAGCCGCGTGACATCCACCAGAGCCTGGCGCTGTTCGCCCTGCTCGACCCGGATATCCACCTGGTCAACCTGACCGGCGCCGCCGGTTCCGGCAAGACCATCCTGGCCCTGGCCGCGGCCATCGAACAGACCATGGTCAGCAAGCGCTACCGGCGCATCATCGCCACCCGCAGCGTGCAGGGGCTGGACCAGGAGATCGGCTTCCTGCCGGGCACCGAGGCCGAGAAGATGGAACCGTGGCTGGGCGCCATCACCGACAACCTCGAAGCCTTGCACATGGATGACGAGAGCACCCATGGCAGCGTCGAGTACATCCTCGAGCGCGTGCCATTGCAGTTCAAGTCGCTGAACTACATTCGTGGCCGTAGCTTCCAGCAGAGCCTGATCCTGATCGACGAGTGCCAGAACCTGACGCCGCACCAGATGAAAACCATCATCACCCGTGCCGGCTCCGGGTCCAAGGTGGTCTGCCTGGGCAACCTGGCGCAGATCGACACCCCCTACCTGTCCGCGACCAGCTCGGGCCTGACCTACCTGACCGAGCGCTTCAAGGACTTCCCCCATGGCGTGCACATCACCCTGCAGGGCGTGCCACGCTCGGTGCTGGCCGAGTACGCCGAGTCGCATCTGTAACCCTCTTCGCCGGGCGGTTCGCCGCCCGGCTTTTTCGCGGGCACGGTTGACGCACCCCTCTGCTCAAACCTGACTCACAGGTTTACACTGCGAGTTCCCTTCACAGGAGCAGAGCAGTGCTGACACATCTTGATTCCCAGGGGCGGGCCAACATGGTCGACGTCACTGAAAAGGCCGTGACCGAGCGCGAGGCCTCCGCCGAGGCGCGGGTGCGCATGTTGCCGCAGACCTTGCAGATGATCGTCGACGGTGAACACCCCAAGGGCGACGTGTTCGCCGTGGCGCGCATTGCCGGGATCCAGGCGGCGAAGAAGACCAGCGACCTGATCCCGCTGTGCCACCCGTTGATGCTGACCAGCGTCAAGGTCGAGCTCAGCGCCGAGGGGCAGGACGCCGTGCGTATCGTCGCCCGCTGCAAGCTGGCCGGGCAGACCGGCGTGGAGATGGAGGCGCTGACCGCCGCCAGCGTTGCCGCGCTGACGATCTATGACATGTGCAAGGCTGTGGATAAAGGTATGGTCATCGAGCAGGTGCGCCTGCTGGAAAAACTCGGCGGCAAGAGCGGCCACTACAAGGCGGAGGCGTGATGAAGGTCAAGGTGATGTACTTCGCCCGTTACCGCGAACTGCTGGGCGTGGATGCCGAGCGGGTGGAGGGCGCGTTCACGGTGCTCGACGATGTGCGCCAGGCCTTGGTGGCCAAGGGCGGGCAGTACGAAGTGCTGGCCGAGCAGAACCTGATGTGTGCGCGCAACGAAGAACTGTGCAAGCTTGATGAGCCGCTGGAAGAGGGCGATGAAGTGGCGTTCTTCCCGCCGGTGACCGGAGGCTGAACATGGCTGTGCGAGTACAGGAGGGCGCGTTCGACCCGGGGGCCGAGACCAATACCATGCACGCGGCGAATGTCGGCGTGGGCGCGGTGGTCGGTTTTGTCGGCTACGTGCGGGATTTCAACGATGGCCGTGAAGTGGCGGGGATGTTCCTCGAGCACTATCCGGGCATGACCGAAAAGGCCCTGGCCAAGATCGTGGTCGAGGCCGAGCAGCGCTGGCCGTTGCTCAAGGTGGAGGTGCTGCACCGCATCGGTGCGCTGGAACCGGGCGAACCGATCGTGTTCGTCGGTGTGGCCAGTGCCCATCGGCAGGCGGCGTTCGATGCCTGCAACTTCATCATGGACTACCTGAAGACCCGGGCGCCGTTCTGGAAGAAGGAAAATACCCAGGAAGGGGCACGGTGGGTGGAAGGGAAGCAGAGTGACCAGGATGCCGCTGGGCGCTGGTAGATCCTTGTTTGATGGCCGGGGCGGAGCCCCGGTTCGCGGGTGAACCCGCTCCCACAGGTACTGCACAGGTTTCGGAAGCTGTGCAGTACCTGTGGGAGCGGGTTTACCCGCGAAGAGGCCGGCATAGGTCAATGGTGCTTGCGCGGCACCGGCTTCAGCAGCTCATCCGGCGGCATTTCACACTTGATCTTGCGCCCCAGCAGCTCTTCGATCGCGGGCAGCTGGTACGAGTCATCCTCACCGGCAAAGCTGATCGACACACCACTGGTGCCCGCACGGCCTGTCCGGCCAATGCGGTGCACGTAGTCGTCCGGGTCTTCCGGCAGGGTGAAGTTGATCACGTGGCTGATGCCATCGATGTGAATGCCACGCCCCGCCACGTCGGTGGCCACCAGCACGGTGATGCGCCCTTCGCGGAAGTTCTCCAGGGTACGGATACGCTTGTGCTGCGGCACGTCGCCCGACAACTGCGCGGCATTGATGCCGTCGCGCACGAGTTTTTCCTCGATGCGCCGCACTTCGTCCTTGCGGTTGGCGAACACCATCACCCGTTCCCACTTGTTCTGGGTCACCAGGTTGTACAGCAGCTTGTACTTGTCGCTGCCGGCCACCGCATAGACGTGCTGCTCCACCGTTTCGCTGGCAACGTTCTCCGGCTCGATCTCGACGATGGCCGGGTTGGTGGTCCATTGCTTGGCCAGGTTCATCACATCGTCGGTGAAGGTGGCGGAGAACAGCAGGGTCTGGCGCTCGCTTTTCGGCGGCGTCTGGCGAATGATCTGGCGCACCTGGGGGATGAAACCCATGTCGAGCATGCGGTCGGCTTCGTCCAGCACCATCACCTCGACCATGTCCAGGTGCACCTCGCCGCGCTGGTTGAAGTCCAGCAGGCGGCCCGGAGTGGCCACCAGGATGTCGCAATGGCGCGCTTCCAGGGCCTTGAGCTGCTTGTCGAAGTCCATGCCGCCGACGAAGCTCATCACGTTCAGGCCGGTGTACTTGGTCAGGGCGATGGCATCCTTGGCGATCTGCACCACCAGCTCGCGGGTGGGCGCGATGATCAGTGCGCGTGGCTCGCCCATGTAGCGTTCCTTCGGCGGCGGCGTTTGCTGCAGCTGGGAAATGATCGAGATCAGGAACGCCGCAGTCTTGCCGGTACCGGTCTGGGCCCGGCCGATGGCGTCCTGGCCACGCAGGGTGTAACCCAGCACCTGTGCCTGGATCGGCGTGCAGTACGGGAAGCCCAGGTCGTGGATGGCGTGCATCACCTCGTTGGACAGCTTGAAGTCGTGGAAGCGGGTCTTGCCTTCCTGCGGCTCGACCACGAAGTCTTCCGGTTTCCACAGGCTGGCCTGCGGCTTGGGCTTGCGCTCGCGACGCGGTTTGTCCTTGGCCGGCTTGTCGGCGGCTGGCGTAACGGCGGCAGGCTGTTCGGCCTGTGGTGCTGGGGTGGCGCGTGGGGCGGCCGGTTTTGCCGCAGGCTGGGCCTCGCTGGCGGGTGCGGGCGCAGGCAGCGTCACGCTGGCAGCAGGAGCGACGGCCTGTGGCGCGGCGTCTCCCTTGCCGAAAATTTTCTTGAGTGCCTTGAGCACGATCGTCTCGTCAACTGGTTAAGGAATGTACGCCGGGCAGTGTAAAGCAAGATTCAGGCGCGGCGTAGTGGAATAGCCTTACAACTACAGGCGGCCTTGGCTTATTGCAATTGCTTGCTCAGCCAGTCGTGGATGTCGCTCAACTCTTCCACCACCACTTCATGTTCCATCGGGTATTCGTGCCAGCGGGCGGCGACGCCCCAGGTATTCAGGTACTCGAAGGCGGTGCGGCCCATGGAAGGGATCACCACCGGGTCGTGCACGCCGTGCAGGCACAGGGCCGGGGTGCGTTGCTGGCAGGCGCTCAACTGATGCTGGTCGTTGAAGGTGGGGGCGTAGGTGGACAGGGCGATCACGCCACCCAGTGCTTCTTGCCACTTTATATAGGCAGTGTGCAGCACCACCGCGCCGCCCTGGGAGAAACCGGCCAGGAAGATCCGCGACAGGCTGATGCCTTTGGCCTGCTCGGCCTTGATCAGGGCAATGAGCTGCTCGGCCGATTCTTCCAGCTGCGCCTCGTCGATGGCACGGGCCGGGGTCATGGCCTTGATGTCGTACCAGCTGGGCATGGCGTAGCCGCCGTTGATGGTTACCGGGCGGGTTGGAGCCTGGGGCATGACGAAACGGGTGCTGAGCAGGCGCTCCTGCATGAATTCGGCCACTGGTAGGAAGTCGTAACGGTCGGCACCCAGGCCGTGCAACCAGATCACACAGGCATCGGCGGTTTTCTGCGGTTCGAGAATCAGCGGGTTGGTCATGACTGCTCCGAAAGTGTGCGGGTCTTGTTATGGCGTGCGTGAAAAGAAGGCGCTGGAAATGATTGTCGGAAAAAGAATGTCGCAACGATACAACTTTCCCTACTTGACGAGCGCTTAAACGCTACAGCCGTAAATTCTGGTACGCGCTTTGCAATTCAACCAATGATGCAAAGGGCAGGCCGTGACGGTAACACCCTTTGCACGCGAAGGCTGTCACAGAACAGTCCATTGCGCCATTGACCCAATAACAAGCCAATACGGGTCGGATACGCCTCAAAAGGGTGCGGTGCAATTCCGGCTCGATACAACAAGAGCGATTTGGAGGTTGTGAATGAAGATGTTGAAAACCACCCTGGCAGTCCTGACCGCTGCCGCCGCGCTGGGCGCCGTGAGCAACGCCCAGGCCGGCGCCACCCTCGATGCGGTAAAGAAGAAGGGCTTCGTCCAGTGTGGCGTGAGCGACGGTCTTCCAGGCTTCTCGGTACCTGATGCGCAGGGCAAGATCGTTGGTATCGACGCCGACGTGTGCCGCGCCGTGGCCGCCGCCGTGTTTGGCGACGCCACCAAGGTCAAGTTCAGCCAGCTCAACGCCAAGGAACGCTTCACCGCCCTGCAGTCGGGCGAAGTCGATGTGCTGTCGCGCAACACCACCTGGACCAGCTCGCGTGATGCCGGCATGGGCCTGGTATTTGCCGGTGTTACCTACTATGACGGCGTCGGCTTCCTGGTCAACAAGAAGCTGGGTGTTTCCAGCGCCAAGGAGCTCGATGGCGCGACCATCTGCATCCAGGCCGGTACCACCACCGAGCTGAACGTGTCGGACTTCTTCCGCGCCAATGGCCTGAAGTACACCCCGATCACCTTCGACACCTCCGACGAAAGCGCCAAGTCGCTGGAGTCCGGCCGTTGCGACGTGCTGACCTCGGACAAGTCGCAGCTGTTCGCCCAGCGCTCCAAGCTGGCCGCGCCGACCGAGTACGTGGTACTGCCGGAAACCATCTCCAAGGAACCGCTGGGCCCGGTGGTGCGTAAAGGCGACGAGGAGTGGTTCAGCATCGTCAAGTGGACCCTGTTCGCCATGCTCAACGCCGAAGAGGCGGGCATCACCTCGAAGAACGTCGAGGCCGAGGCCAAAGGCACCAAGAACCCGGACGTCGCCCGCCTGCTGGGTGCGGACGGCGAGTACGGCAAGGACCTCAAGCTGCCCAAGGACTGGGTAGTGCAGATCGTCAAGCAAGTCGGCAACTATGGCGAAGTGTTCGAGAAGAACCTGGGCCAGAGCACCGACCTGAAGATCGACCGTGGCATGAACGCCCTGTGGAACAACGGCGGCATCCAGTACGCGCCACCTGTGCGCTGATGGCTGCACCCTGCGGCGGCATCCCGCCGCCGCAGGCTGTTCGAATCCCTACTGTCCGGGGCACTTCATGCAAAATCAAATCGGCGCACCCAAGGGCTTGTCCCTTAACGATCCGCGTGTGCGCGCGTGGCTGTTCCAGATTCTCACGATAGTCTTCGTGGTCGGTCTGGGCTGGTATCTGTTCCACAACACGCAAACCAACCTGCAACACCGGGGCATCACCTCGGGCTTCGACTTCCTCGACCGCAGTGCCGGCTTCGGCATCGCCCAGCATCTGATCCCCTACGTGGAATCCGACAGCTATGCGCGGGTGTTCGTCATCGGCCTGCTCAACACCCTGCTGGTGACCTTCATCGGCGTGGTGCTGGCGACCATTCTCGGCTTCATCATCGGTGTGGCGCGGTTGTCGCCGAACTGGATGATCAACAAGCTGGCGACCGTGTATGTGGAAACCTTCCGCAACATCCCGCCGTTGTTGCAGATCCTGTTCTGGTACTTTGCCGTGTTCCTGACCCTGCCGGGACCGCGGGGCAGCATCAATATCGACGACACCTTCTTCATCAGCAACCGTGGCCTGA
This sequence comes from Pseudomonas sp. B14(2017), assembly GCF_002113255.1. Taxonomy (NCBI): domain Bacteria; kingdom Pseudomonadati; phylum Pseudomonadota; class Gammaproteobacteria; order Pseudomonadales; family Pseudomonadaceae; genus Pseudomonas; species Pseudomonas sp. B14(2017). The sequence continues at coordinate 112,553 of NZ_NEJY01000020.1, read as the reverse complement.
ACATGCCCGGCGCGTCCATGGCCGAAGGCTTCTGGCCGTTCGTCGTGGCCTTGGTCCTGGCGCTGCTGGCCATCGTGGCGATGGTGCGCTTTGCCAACAAGCGCTTCGACGAGACCGGCGTGCCGTTCCACAAGTTCTGGGTGGGGCTGGCGCTGTTCATCGCCATCCCGGGTGTTTGCGCACTGCTGTTCGGCAGCCCGGTGCACTGGGAAGTGCCGCAATTGAAAGGATTCAACTTCGTCGGTGGCTGGGTACTGATCCCCGAGCTGCTGGCGCTGACCCTGGCATTGACCATCTACACCGCTGCGTTCATCGCCGAGATCGTGCGTTCCGGTATCCGTTCGGTCAGCCATGGCCAGACCGAGGCCGCGCGCTCGCTGGGCCTGCGCGAGGGGCCGACCCTGCGCAAGGTGATCATCCCCCAGGCACTGCGGGTGATCATTCCGCCGCTGACCAGCCAGTACCTGAACCTGGCGAAGAACTCGTCGCTGGCGGCCGGTATCGGCTACCCGGAGATGGTCTCGCTGTTCGCCGGTACCGTGCTCAACCAGACCGGCCAGGCCATCGAGGTGATCGCCATCACCATGAGTGTCTATCTCGCCATCAGCATCAGCATTTCGCTGCTGATGAACTGGTACAACAAGCGCATTGCGCTGATCGAGCGGTGAGGATACGCCCGTGAATGCCCATGTTTTCAAACCCGACATGCCGCCACCGGTGAAAACCGTCGGCGTGCTCGCATGGATGCGTGCCAATCTGTTCTCCAGCTGGCTCAATACGCTGCTGACCCTGTTCGCCATCTACCTGGTGTGGCTGATCGTGCCACCGTTGCTGCAGTGGGCGTTGCTTGACGCCAACTGGGTCGGCACCACCCGCGCCGACTGCACCAAGGAGGGCGCCTGCTGGGTGTTCGTGCAGCAGCGCTTCGGCCAGTTCATGTATGGCTACTACCCGGCCGAGTTGCGCTGGCGCGTGGACCTGACCGTGTGGCTTGCCGTGCTCGGCGCCGCGCCGCTGTTCATCAAGCGTTTCCCGCGCAAGGCCTTCTACGGCCTGGGCTTCCTGGTGCTGTACCCGCTGCTGGCCTACGCCCTGCTGCACGGGGGCGTGCTGGGCCTGGAAAACGTACCGACAAGCCAGTGGGGCGGGCTGATGCTGACCCTGGTGATCGCCACCGTGGGCATTGTCGGCGCATTGCCGCTGGGCATCCTGCTGGCCCTGGGGCGGCGCTCGAAGATGCCGGCGGTGAAGGTGGTGTGCGTGACCTTCATCGAGTTCTGGCGCGGCGTGCCACTGATCACCGTGCTGTTCATGTCATCGGTGATGCTGCCGTTGTTCCTGCCTGAGGGCATGAGCTTCGACAAGCTGCTGCGGGCGATGATCGGCGTGATCCTGTTCCAGTCGGCATACATCGCCGAGGTGGTGCGTGGTGGCCTGCAGGCCATCCCCAAGGGCCAGTACGAAGCTGCCGCTGCCATGGGCCTGGGCTACTGGCGGGCGATGGGCCTGGTGATTCTGCCGCAGGCGCTCAAGCTGGTGATCCCCGGCATCGTCAACACCTTCATTGCCCTGTTCAAGGACACCAGCCTGGTGATCATCATCGGCCTGTTCGACCTGCTGAACAGCGTCAAGCAAGCCGCCGCCGACCCGGCCTGGCTGGGCATGGCTACCGAGGGCTACGTGTTCGCCGCCCTGGTGTTCTGGATTTTCTGTTTCGGTATGTCCCGCTACTCCATGCACCTGGAGCGCAAGCTGGACACTGGCCACAAGCGTTAGGAGTTTCGAAATGAGTGAAGCGATCAAGCAGCCTGCCGGCCCCGAAGGCATCATCCAGATGCAGGGCGTGAACAAGTGGTACGGCCAGTTCCATGTGCTCAAGGACATCAACCTGAACGTGCGCCAGGGCGAGCGCATCGTGCTGTGCGGGCCGTCCGGCTCGGGCAAGTCCACCACCATCCGTTGCCTCAACCGCCTGGAAGAGCACCAGCAGGGGCGCATCGTGGTCGATGGTGTGGAGCTGACCAACGACCTCAAGCAGATCGAGGCCATCCGCCGCGAAGTGGGCATGGTGTTCCAGCACTTCAACCTGTTCCCGCACCTGAGCATCCTGGAAAACTGCACCCTGGCGCCGATGTGGGTGCGCAAGATGCCGCGGCGCAAGGCCGAGGAAATCGCCATGCACTACCTGGAGCGGGTGCGTATTCCGGAGCAGGCGCACAAGTACCCGGGGCAGTTGTCCGGTGGCCAGCAGCAGCGTGTGGCGATTGCCCGCGCGTTGTGCATGAAGCCGAAGATCATGCTGTTCGACGAACCGACCTCGGCGCTGGACCCGGAAATGGTCAAGGAGGTGCTCGATACCATGGTGGGCCTGGCCGAGGATGGCATGACCATGCTCTGCGTGACCCACGAGATGGGCTTTGCCCGGACCGTGGCGAACCGGGTGATCTTCATGGACAAGGGCGAGATCGTCGAGCAGGCGGCGCCGGATGACTTCTTCGACCGGCCACGCAGTGACCGGACCAAGTTGTTCCTGAGCCAGATCCTGCATTGATGCAAAAGGGGCCGCTTTGCGGCCCATCGCCGGCAAGCCAGCTCCCACAGGTATCACATCAGCCTCAAGCCCTGTGCAATACCTGTGGGAGCTGGCTTGCCGGCGATGGGCTGCAAAGCAGCCCCAGATCGAAGCCTTACTTCTCTTCCTTGGCGACTGCCGGCGCCGGTGGCGGCCGCAGCCCCACCTCGGCGATCAGTTTCAACTGCTGCCCATTGCGCATCACCTCGATGGTGATCTTCTCGTTGGGCTTGATCCGCGCCACCTGGTTCATCGACTTGCGCCCGTCACCGGCCGGCTCGCCGTTGATGCTCAGGATCACGTCACCCAGCTGCAACCCGGCCTTTGCCGCCGGCCCTTCGCGGAAGATACCCGCCACCACGATGCCCGGGCGGTCCTTCATGCCGTACGATTCGGCCAGCTCCTGGCTCAGCGGCTGTACTTCGATACCCAGCCAGCCACGGATCACCTGGCCGTGCTCGATGATCGACTTCATCACCTCCAGTGCCAGTTTCACCGGGATGGCGAAGCCGATGCCCTGCGAACCGCCGGATTTGGAGAAGATCGCCGTGTTGATGCCGATCAGGTTGCCGTTGGCATCCACCAGCGCACCGCCGGAGTTGCCCGGGTTGATCGCGGCGTCGGTCTGGATGAAGTCTTCGTAGTTGTTCAAGCCCAGCTGGTTGCGGCCGGTGGCGCTGATGATGCCCATGGTCACGGTCTGGCCGACCCCGAACGGGTTACCGATGGCCAGCGACACGTCGCCGATGTGAATGTTGTCGGAGCGGCCGATGGTGATCGCCGGCAGGCTCTTCAGGTCGATCTTCAGCACCGCCAGGTCGGTTTCCGGGTCGCTGCCGATGACCCGGGCCAGGGTTTCGCGGCCATCCTTCAGGGCCACGACGATCTGGTCGGCACCGCTGGTGACGTGGTTGTTGGTCAGCAGGTAGCCCTCGGGGCTCATGATCACCGCCGAGCCCAGGCTCGACTCCCAGCGGCGCTGCTTGGGCAGGTTGTCGCCGAAGAAACGGCGGAACTGCGGGTCTTCGAACAACGGATGGGCGCTCTTGTTCACCACCTTGGTGGTGTACAGGTTGACCACCGTCGGGGCGGCCAGGGTCACGGCGTCGGCGTAGGATACCGGGCCCTGCATGATCCGCGAGGTCTGCGGCGCCTGTTGCAGGTTGACGTCCTGACTGGGCAGGCCGACCCATTCCGGGAAGCGCTGGATGATCAGCATGGCGATCAGTACGCCGGTAAGCAGGGGCCAGCCAAAATAACGCAAAGCCTTGAACATGAATGAATCCTGGAAAGAGCCGGGGGACGGTGACCGTGCGGTGGGGCATGAGCGCGCGCGATCATACACCGGTTCCCCCAGTGCCGGCGACGGCCCATAATGGCCGGCATTATACGGGCGTTGCATGGGCGTTGTGCCCGAGAAAAACGCAGATTTCGAGGAGATTTTCATGGCCGTCGCTCTGAACACCCTGGTCGAGGAAGCCGAGCGTTACCTGGGCAGCGCGAAGATCCAGGATTATTGCCCCAACGGCCTGCAGGTCGAAGGCCGGCCGCAGGTCAGCCGCATCGTCAGCGGCGTTACCGCCAGCCAGGCGTTGCTGGATGCTGCAGTCGAGGCCGAGGCCGACCTGGTGCTGGTGCACCATGGCTACTTCTGGAAGGGTGAGAACCCGTGCGTCACCGGTATCCGGCAGCGCCGGCTGAAGACCCTGTTGAACAACGACATCAGCCTGCTGGCGTTCCATCTGCCGCTGGATGTGCATCCGGACGTCGGCAACAACGTGCAACTGGCGCGGCAACTGGACATTACTGTCGAAGGGCCGCTGGACCCGGAGAACCCCAAGGTGGTCGGCATGGTCGGCTCGCTGGCCGAGCCGATGACCGCGCGCGACTTCGCCCGCCGGGTGCGGGAGGTGCTGGGGCGTGAGCCTTTGCTGGTCGAAGGTGAGCAGATGATCCGCCGGGTCGGCTGGTGCACCGGGGGCGGGCAGGGCTACATCGACACGGCGATCGCGGCCGGGGTGGACCTGTACCTGACCGGCGAGGCGTCGGAGCAGACCTACCATAGTGCCCGCGAGAATGGCGTCAGCTTCATTGCCGCCGGGCACCATGCCACCGAGCGGTATGGGGTACAGGCGCTGGGTGATTACCTGGCGCGGCGCTTTGCCGTGGAGCACCTGTTCATCGATTGCCCGAACCCGATCTGATATCGGCGTCGCCTTCTTCGCGGGCGCGCCCGCTCCCACAAGGACTCCGCTGCACCTGTGGGAGCGGGCGTGCCCGCGAAGGGCCGCAGAGCGGCCCCAATTCCAGCCCAAACCCCCAGTCATATCGTTAGACTTTTTCGATCTAGCCAGCCTCCTAAATAGAAGCAGCCGCTGTGATAAAGTGGCTCGCTCGAACACGGCCCGCAGGCCGTCCATAAGATCGTTTTTCGTGAGTAGCCATGGTCGACAAACTGACGCACTTGAAACAGCTGGAGGCGGAGAGCATCCACATCATCCGCGAGGTGGCCGCCGAGTTCGACAACCCGGTGATGCTGTACTCGATCGGCAAGGATTCCGCCGTGATGCTGCACCTGGCGCGCAAGGCCTTCTTCCCGGGCAAGCTGCCGTTCCCGGTGATGCACGTCGACACCCAGTGGAAATTCCAGGAGATGTACAGCTTCCGCGACAAGATGGTCGAGGAAATGGGCCTGGAGCTGATCACCCACGTCAACCCCGAGGGTGTGGCGCAGGGCATCAACCCGTTCACCCATGGCAGCTCCAAGCACACCGACATCATGAAGACCCAGGGCCTGAAACAGGCGCTGGACAAGCATGGTTTCGACGCCGCCTTCGGTGGTGCGCGCCGCGACGAAGAGAAATCGCGGGCCAAGGAGCGCGTGTACTCGTTCCGTGACAGCAAGCACCGCTGGGACCCGAAGAACCAGCGCCCGGAACTGTGGAACGTGTACAACGGCAAGGTCAACAAGGGCGAGTCGATCCGCGTCTTCCCGCTGTCGAACTGGACCGAGCTGGACATCTGGCAGTACATCTACCTCGAAGGCATCCCGATCGTGCCGCTGTACTTCGCTGCCGAGCGCGAAGTCATCGAGAAGAACGGCACCCTGATCATGATCGACGACGAACGCATCCTCGAACATCTCACCGATGAAGAGAAAGCGCGCATCGTCAAGAAGAAGGTGCGTTTCCGTACCCTCGGCTGCTACCCGTTGACGGGTGCTGTCGAGTCGGAAGCCGAGACCCTGACGGACATCATCCAGGAAATGCTCCTGACCCGTACGTCCGAACGCCAGGGCCGTGTCATCGACCACGATGGCGCCGGTTCCATGGAAGACAAGAAACGCCAAGGCTACTTCTAATTTCAGGGTTACTCCATGTCGCACCAATCTGATCTGATCAGCGAGGACATCCTCGCCTACCTGGCCCAGCACGAGCGCAAGGAACTGCTGCGCTTCCTGACCTGCGGCAACGTCGACGACGGCAAGAGCACCCTGATCGGGCGCCTGCTGCACGACTCGAAGATGATCTACGAGGACCACCTCGAGGCCATCACCCGTGATTCGAAGAAAGTCGGCACCACCGGCGAGGAAGTCGACCTGGCACTGCTGGTCGACGGCCTGCAGGCCGAGCGCGAGCAGGGCATCACCATCGATGTCGCCTACCGCTACTTCTCCACCGCCAAGCGCAAGTTCATCATTGCCGACACCCCGGGCCACGAGCAGTACACCCGCAACATGGCTACCGGCGCGTCCACCTGCGACCTGGCGATCATCCTGGTCGACGCCCGCTACGGCGTGCAGACCCAGACCCGCCGCCACAGCTACATTGCCTCGTTGCTGGGCATCAAGCACATCGTCGTCGCGGTCAACAAGATGGACCTCAAGGGCTTCGATCAGGACGTCTTCGAGTCGATCAAGGCCGACTACCTGAAGTTCGCCGAAGCCATCAACCTGACCCCGAGCAGCCTGCACTTCGTGCCGATGTCGGCGCTCAAGGGTGACAACGTGGTCAACCACAGCGAGCGTTCGCCGTGGTACGCCGGCCCGACGCTGATGGAAATCCTCGAAACCGTCGAAGTGTCGGCCGACCGCAACTTCACCGACCTGCGCTTCCCGGTGCAGTACGTCAACCGTCCGAACCTGAACTTCCGTGGCTTCGCCGGTACCATCGCCAGCGGCGTGGTGCACAAGGGCGACGAAATCGTCGTGCTGCCGTCGGGCAAGAGCAGCCGCGTCAAGTCCATCGTCACCTACGAAGGCGAACTGGAAAACGCAGGCCCTGGCCAGGCCGTGACCCTGACCATGGAAGACGAGATCGACATCTCCCGTGGCGACCTGCTGGTGCATGCCGACAACGTCCCGCCGGTCACCGACCAGTTCGACGCCATGCTGGTGTGGATGGCCGAGGAGCCGATGCTCCCGGGCAAGAAATACGACATCAAGCGCGCCACCAGCTACGTGCCGGGCTCGATTGCCAGCATCACCCACAAGGTCGATGTGAACACCCTGGAGCAGGGCGCTGCCAGCGCGCTGCAGCTGAACGAGATCGGCCGCGTCAAGGTGTCCCTGGACGCCTCGATCGCCCTGGACGGTTACGACAGCAACCGCACCACCGGTGCGTTCATCGTCATCGACCGCCTGACCAACGGCACCGTCGGCGCCGGCATGATCATCGCCCCGCCAGTCCTGCCGCACGGCAGCACCGGCCATCATGGCAAGCTGTGCCATGTGGCCACCGAAGAGCGCGCCCTGCGCTTCGGCCAGCAGCCTGCGACCGTGCTGTTCAGCGGCCTGTCCGGCGCAGGCAAGAGCACCCTGGCCTACGCCGTGGAGCGCAAGCTGTTCGACATGGGCCGTGCGGTGTACGTGCTCGACGGCCAGAACCTGCGCCACGACCTGAACAAGGGCCTGCCACAGGACCGCGCCGGCCGTACCGAAAACTGGCGCCGCGCCGCCCATGTGGCGCGCCAGTTCAACGAAGCCGGCCTGCTGACCCTGGCCGCGTTCGTGGCCCCGGATGCCGAAGGCCGCGAACAGGCCAAGGCGTTGATCGGCAAGGAGCGCCTGGTGACCGTTTACGTCCAGGCCTCGCCGCTGGCCTGCCGTGAGCGTGACCCGCAAGGCTTGTACGCTGCTGGTGGCGACAACATCCCGGGCGAAAGCTTCCCGTACGATGTGCCGCTGGACGCCGACCTTGTGATCGACACCCAGGCCACCAGCGTGGACGAGGGTGTGAAACAGGTGCTGGACGTGCTGCGTCAGCGTGGTGCGATCTAAGCGCTAGCCTGCAAGAAAAACCCCGCTTCGGCGGGGTTTTTTGTTTCTATGCCCGCCATACATGCGCGGGTCTCCTGTGGGAGCGGCCTTGTGTCGCGAAAGGGCTGCACAGCAGCCCCCGGGTCTCAGCACTGATGCACAAATTGCTGGGGCTGCTGCGCAGCCCTTTCGCGACACAAGGCCGCTCCCACAAAGGATTGCGTGAGCTTTGAATTTTGAGCAAGGCAGTTGTTCCCGCATGGACTGTGCATGTCGTTCAGATGTGTTTTTCCGATACCGGTATCACCCGCCGCTCCTTAACCGCCTTATAGGAAAAACTCGAGTAGATCTCCTTCACCCCCGGCAACCGCTGCAGCACTTCCCGGGTGAATTCGCCAAACGACTCCAGATCCCGCGCCAGAATCTCCAGCAAGAAGTCGTAACGCCCGGAGATGTTGTGACAGGCGACAATCTCGGGAATTTCCATCAGCCGCTGCTCGAACGCCAGCGCCATGTCCTTGGTGTGCGAGTCCATCATGATGCTGACGAACGCGGTCACGCCAAACCCCAGCGACTTGGGCGAGAGGATGGCCTGGTAGCCGGTGATGTAGCCGTTGTCCTCCAGCAACTTGACCCGTCGCCAGCACGGCGAGGTGGTCAGCGCTACCTGGTCGGCAAGTTCGGCAACGGTGAGGCGGGCGTTGTCCTGCAGGGCCGCGAGCAGGGCGCGGTCGGTGCGGTCGAGGCTTGAAGGCATGTTTTGCCCTCCTGGTCCGGTAATTATTGTTTTTGTTCCAACAAGCACACGGATGCGTGGGCCATTTTGGAAAAAATCGGGCGGCTCGGTGGCATAAGCTTATAGCAAACCACAAGAGGCTGTTGCCATGCGCGACTCCCATAACAACACCGGTTTTTCCACGCGGGCCATTCACCATGGCTACGACCCGCTTTCCCACGGTGGCGCCCTGGTGCCGCCGGTGTACCAGACCGCTACCTATGCCTTCCCCACAGTCGAATACGGCGCTGCGTGCTTTGCCGGGGAGGAGCCGGGGCATTTCTACAGCCGCATCTCCAACCCTACCCTGGCCCTGCTGGAACAGCGCATGGCCTCGCTGGAGGGCGGTGAGGCGGGGTTGGCATTGGCGTCGGGCATGGGGGCCATCACCTCGACGATCTGGACCCTGCTGCGCCCCGGCGATGAGCTGATCGTCGGGCGTACTTTGTACGGCTGCACCTTTGCTTTCCTGCACCATGGCATTGGCGAATTCGGGGTGAAGATCCGCCATGTCGACCTGAACGACGCCAAGGCTCTGAAAGCGGCGATCAACAGCAAAACGCGGATGATCTACTTCGAAACGCCGGCCAACCCCAACATGCAGCTGGTGGATATCGCCGCGGTGGCCGAGGCGGTGCGCGGGCATGATGTGCATGTGGTGGTCGACAACACCTACTGCACGCCCTACCTGCAGCGGCCGCTGGAGCTGGGGGCGGACCTGGTGGTGCATTCGGCGACCAAGTACCTCAGTGGCCACGGTGATATCACTGCCGGGCTGGTGGTGGGGCGCAAGGCGCTCGTCGACCGCATTCGCCTGGAAGGGCTGAAGGACATGACCGGGGCGGTGCTGTCGCCCCACGATGCGGCGCTGCTGATGCGCGGGATCAAGACCCTAGCGCTGCGCATGGACCGCCATTGCGCCAATGCCCTGCAGGTAGCGGAGTTTCTGGCCCGGCAGCCGCAGGTGGAGCTGATTCACTACCCGGGGTTGCCGTCGTTTGCCCAGTACGAGCTGGCGCAGCGGCAGATGCGTTTGCCGGGCGGGATGATCGCCTTCGAGCTCAAGGGGGGTATCGAGGCCGGGCGCAGGTTCATGAATGCCCTGCAACTGTTTGCCCGTGCGGTGAGCCTGGGCGATGCCGAGTCGCTGGCGCAGCATCCGGCGAGCATGACGCACTCAAGCTATACCGCGAAGGAACGGGCGCATCACGGGATATCGGAGGGGCTGGTGCGCCTGTCGGTGGGGCTGGAGGATGTGGAGGACCTGCTGGCGGATGTCGAGCGGGCTCTGAACGCTTGTAGATAAATTGTCGGAGTTCTCTCTTCGTGGCAAAAAAATGTTACAGCATTACAGGATGCCGACATCAAGTTAGTACGGTGAGGCAAGTCGCATGCAGTGGCGTGGGCGCCCGAAGAGAGAACCAAAACGGTATATCGCTATTATTTTATAATATGCGAATCCTGATAATCAGGCCGCCACTGTTGCAGCCGAGATTCTGATGGTCAGGTGTGGTTCCTAGATTTCTTATAAAACAAAGACGCGGCAACAAGTGAGAAGCCAGCGGATAGGAAATAAATAAGAATGGTCATATTCATCGATATTGTGTTGTCGGTGTAAGCGGAAGAAACAAGTACACCTAGCGCTGCTGTTGCGAAAGTTGGGGTGAATTCAAGTAGTAGTCTAAGAGCCATGGGTGGTTTGCCATGGAGTAGCTTGTTTGCTATTGTTCCTGCAATCATTAACAATGCTGAAAGTGCGGTAAGAACTATTAGCAGTACTACGTACATCGATAGTGCGGGTATGCCAGAGGTATCATACGGGTCATTAGGATTTTCGAGCGCAGAATCCGAAGCTCTAAATAATAGTGTTGTCGCAATTACATTCAAGGCTGAGGCCATGGTCGTGCAAATGGTTTTCAAAATTTTCATAATCCACCTTGAGTCAGGCGCTCAAGATAATCTAAAGTGAAAGCCAATTCAATGGTATTGCTCATGCAGTGCTTCAGGTTCGTGTATTTCCGCTAGTTTGCTATGTTTAGTGGGAGTTCGCCTTCAATTAAAATTTCGTAGTCCTGTGCATTTGCAACGCGTCCAACTTCACGAAGCAGCGTCGTGGCCTTTTCGTCAAATCCGCCACGGTGGCTGCTCGCATTTGCATCATATTTATCTGAATAGGCGCGAATTACGCCAGTGAAAATGAGGTTTCCGTCACTATCCTTGTTCAGATCACCAATCACTCTTAGGGTAATGGAGCCTAGGTAGATGCGCGATATATTGCTATCCATGCCAGTGTTATAGGGAAAGGTGACATCAATTCGGCTAGTGCCTACGCTTGCTCCGGCGAACGCTGCCTGTAGTTGAGGGACTTTTTGCAATTCGGGCGCGATGCCGACATTATTTATGTTGACTTTAGCCTGCTGCCCTTTCCCTAAAAGCCAGTGCGCAATTGCTCTGAACGGAGTAAACCAGCCTCCAGAAAACTCAATGGGCTGAGCTAAGGGAGCAGTATTAAGACTCGCTTTGGTGTCCTCAAATGCTTTATTCCAAGCATCTGGAATGCTGATGCTCGAATTGGCCAGCATTATTGCGTCAGCAGCTGATCCAGCTTTAAGTTCACGAATCAGGAAATCGTCAAGCTTAAAGGCGATGGGGCGGGTATGCTGCATTTTTGGAAGATGCAGATTTAGCATTTCTCTCCAGTGGCCTTGTGCATAGCCAGCGCTACGTTCTTCAATGGCACGACCTATCATGGCTGCGGGAAATGGTGCTTGTAAGCCATTCGGGCGGCTTGTGCCGTAATCGTTTGGGTAGATATATAAGGCTGGAAGCTCAATGCTCATACGTCATCTCTAAGGAGTGTTGAAGTTTTCGGTGCAGAAGCGCTGCGAGCGCACTTTGCTGCACTGGCGGGAATATGAGGGTGTTTCAATATTCGTAGGCCATAAGCCATTATGATTATTTGAATAGTTTGCCCGATAACGATTTTTTTGTATGTCAGGAGAGCCGCCAATCAGGGTGTAGGATCATGCCTGGCGATCTGTAAGATCTTGCTGTTTGGGCGCATCAAATCAGGCTGAGCGATATAGTGAGCAACCTGATTCGCTATTCGGGATAGCCGTCGATTGCTCTATACAAACTGGCGCATCCGGCGAGCATGACGCACTCCAGCTATACCGCGAAGGAGCGGGCGCATCACGGGATATCGGAGGGGCTGGTGCGCCTGTCGGCGGGGCTGGAGGATGTGGAGGACCTGCTGGCGGATGTCGAGCGGGCATTGCGGCACCTGTAGGAGCGGCCTTGTGTCGCGAAAGGGGCGCGTAGCGGCCCCAGGATTTCAGCCAGCCTGCAAGATCGCCGGGGCTGCTGCGCAGCCCTTTCGCGACACAAGGCCGCTCCTACAAGGGATCGCGCCCGGGCAGGAAGACATGCCCACAAAAAAGGCCTCTTGCGAGGCCTTTTTCATGTTCGGCAGATCAGCGCTTGAGCCCGTAGCTCTCGTCAAGCATGCCCGGCGAGTTCGGCGCTTTCGGCGCGTAGTCGCGCGGTACTTCGGCAGTGTCCTTCGGCGGGGTCAGGCGGTCACGTGGGCCCTGGCTGCCTTCGGAATGCAGGGCGGCCAGCAGGCGCTGACGGGTCACGTCGTCGAGGGCCAGGGTATTGGCGCCGTCGGCCAGGTGATCCTGGACGTCCTGATAGCTCTGGGTCAGTTTCTTGACCAGCACGGCAGTGCTGTTGAAGTGGGTGACCACTTCGTTCTGGTAGCTGTCGAAACGCTTCTGGATGTCATCCAGCTGACGCTGGGTGCTGCTCGGCGCGGCATTGGGCAGCAGGCGAGCGACGACGAAACCAACCACCACGCCGATGACCAGGGCCAGGGTCGGCAACAACCAAACAAGGAGCGAGAGTTCCACGAGTCCTTCCTCTATAAACGGCTTTGCTTTACGTTAACGGCTCAGACCTGCGCTGTATACCGCGAGCGATCGCAAATCAGAACAGAATTCCTCACCTAGACGAATCGACCCCTCCCGAGGTCACGGAGTAGTGCCTTGCTTGTCCGCGAAACCCCCTTGTTCATCGATGGCCCCAGCGGCCAGCTGGAAGCCTTGTACCTGGACGTGGCCAATGCACGTGGCGCGGTGCTGATCTGCCACCCCAACCCGGTCCAGGGTGGCACCATGCTCAACAAGGTGGTCTCGACCCTGCAACGCACCGCCCGTGATGCCGGCTACGTGACCTTGCGGTTCAACTACCGTGGCGTCGGGCAGAGCGCCGGCACCCATGACATGGGCGCTGGCGAGGTGGCCGATGCCGAGGCCGCTGCGGCCTGGCTGCGCGAGAAGCATCTGGGCCTGCCGCTGGTGCTGATGGGCTTCTCGTTCGGTGGTTTCGTCGCCACCAGCCTGGCCGGCCGCCTGGAGGCCACTGGAGTAGAGCTGCAGCAGCTGTTCATGATCGCCCCGGCGGTCATGCGCCTGACGGCGGATTTCCCGCCGCCACAACGCTGCCCGATCACCGTGGTGCAGCCGGACGCCGACGAAGTCGTCGCGCCGCGGCTGGTTTACGAATGGTCCGACAGCCTGTCGCGCCCCCATGAGCTGCTGAAAGTGGCAGAATGCGGACACTTCTTCCATGGCAAGCTGACCGATCTGAAGGATCTGCTGCTGCCGCGCCTTTCGAACTGAGCCAAGCCTGAATAAGCGAACACCCATGACCACGCGCATTCTTACCGGTATCACCACCACCGGCACTCCGCACCTGGGCAACTACGCCGGCGCCATCCGCCCGGCGATCCGTGCCAGCCAGCAGCCCGGTGTCGACTCGTTCTACTTCCTGGCCGACTACCACGCCCTGATCAAGTGCGACGACCCGCTGCGCATCCAGCGTTCGCGTCTGGAAATCGCCGCCACCTGGCTGGCCGGTGGCCTCGATCCGGACAAGGTGACCTTCTACCGCCAGTCCGATATCCCGGAAATCCCCGAGCTGACCTGGCTGCTGACCTGCGTCAGCGCCAAGGGCCTGCTCAACCGCGCGCACGCCTACAAGGCCTCGGTGGACAAGAACCTGGAAAACGGCGAAGACCCGGATGCCGGCGTGACCATGGGCCTGTACAGCTACCCGGTGCTGATGGCCGCGGACATCCTGATGTTCAACGCCAACAAGGTGCCGGTCGGCCGTGACCAGATCCAGCACGTGGAAATGGCCCGCGACATCGGCCAACGCTTCAACCACCTGTTCGGCCAGGGCAAGGACTTCTTCGCCCTGCCGGAAGCGGTGATCGAGGAGAGCGTGGCGACCTTGCCGGGCCTGGACGGGCGCAAGATGTCCAAGAGCTACGACAACACCATCCCGCTGTTCACCAGCGCCAAGGAGATGAAAGACGCCATCTCGCGCATCGTCACCGACTCGCGTGCGCCTGGCGAAGCGAAAGACCCGGACAACGCTCACCTGTTCACCCTGTTCCAGGCCTTCTCGACGCCGGCGCAGTGCGCCGAGTTCCGTGAAGAGCTGCTGCAGGGCCTGGGCTGGGGCGAGGCCAAGCAGCGCCTGTTCCAGCTGCTGGACGGCCAGTTGGCCGAGAAGCGCGAGTACTACCACCAGCTGATCGCCCGCCCGGCGGACCTGGAAGACATCCTGCTGGCCGGTGCCGCCAAGGCTCGCAAGATCGCCACGCCATTCCTCGAGCAGCTGCGCGAGGCCGTTGGCCTGCGTTCGTTCCGCAGCAGCGTGCAGGCCAGCACCGAAGTGAAGAAGAAGGCCGCCAAGAGCGCGCGTTTCGTCAGCTTCCGCGATGAAGATGGCAGCTTCCGCTTCCGCCTGCTGGCCGCTGACGGCGAACAACTGCTGCTGTCGCGCAGCTTTGCCGACGGCAAGAGCGCCGGCGCCGTGAGCAAGCAGCTGCAGCAAGGTGGCGAGGCGGATGTGCGCGTCGAAGGCCTGGGCTTCGGCCTGTGGCTGAACGGCGAACAGGTTGCCGACGGGCCGCAGTTCGACAGCGCCGAAGCCCGTGATTCGGCCATTGAAAGCCTGCGTGCAGCGCTTGCTCCTCAACCGGACTGAAGATGGTGAAACTGTGGGAGCGGGCGTGCCCGCGAAACAGGCGCCGCGTTGCATGGCACCGGCTTTGCCGGTGTTCGCGGGCACGCCCGCTCCCACAGACTGATTGCCATTAAGCGGGCCTGTCGCTACAGTGACGGCCCGTTTTTTGTTGCCTCGCTAACGAATCATGACGCCCCTAGAACGATATCAAGCAGATCTGAAACGTCCCGACTTCTTCCATGACGCGGCGCAGGAAACTGCGGTGCGTCACCTGCAGCGCCTGTATGACGACCTGGTGCACGCGCAGAACAACAAGCCGGGCGTGTTCGGCAAGCTGTTCGGCAAGAAGGAGCAGACCCCGGTCAAGGGCCTGTACTTCTGGGGTGGGGTAGGGCGCGGCAAGACCTACCTGGTCGATACCTTCTTCGAGGCGCTGCCGTTCAAGCAGAAGATGCGCACGCACTTCCACCGCTTCATGAAGCGTGTGCACGAGGAAATGAAAACCCTCAAGGGCGAGAAGAACCCGCTGACCATCATTGCCAAGCGCTTCAGCGAAGAAGCCAAGGTCATCTGTTTCGACGAGTTCTTCGTATCGGACATTACCGATGCGATGATCCTCGGCACCCTGATGGAAGAGTTGTTCAAGAACGGCGTATCGCTGGTGGCTACTTCCAACATCGTGCCGGACGGCCTGTACAAGGACGGCCTGCAGCGCGCGCGCTTCCTGCCCGCCATCGCCATGATCAAGCAGTACACCGAGGTGGTGAACGTCGACAGCGGGGTCGACTACCGCCTGCGTCACCTGGAGCAGGCCGAGCTGTACCACTACCCGCTCGATGAGGCGGCGCACCAGAGCCTGCGCGCCAGCTTCAAGGCGCTGACCCCTGAATGCACCCAGGCGGTCGAGAACGACGTGCTGATGATCGAGAATCGCCCGATCAATGCCCTGCTTACCTGTGACGACGTGGCCTGGTTCGACTTCCGCGCCCTGTGCGACGGCCCCCGCAGCCAGAACGACTACATCGAACTGGGCAAGATCTTCCATGCCGTGCTGTTGAGCAATGTGGAGCAGATGGGTGTCACCACCGACGACATCGCCCGCCGCTTCATCAACATGGTGGACGAGTTCTACGACCGCAACGTCAAGCTGATCATCTCGGCCGAGGTGGAGCTGAAGGACCTGTATACCGGTGGGCGCCTGGCCTTCGAGTTCCAGCGTACCCTGAGCCGCTTGCTGGAGATGCAGTCGCACGAGTTTCTGGCGCGGGCGCACAAGCCCTGAGAATCCGGGGCCGCTTTGCGGCCCTTTCGCGACACAAGGCCGCTCCTACAGGATTACGCGATGCCCTGTAGGAGCGGCCTTGTGTCGCGATGGGCTGCAAGGCAGCCCCATTGGCCTCAAGCCTCCTGCATGAACTGCTGCCGATACTGGTTCGGCGACAACTCGGTGTGCTGACGGAACAGCCGCGCAAAGAAACTGGCATCGTCATATCCGACCTCATAGCTGATGGTCTTGATGCTCTTGCGCGTACTCGACAACAACCCCTTGGCCGTCTCGATCCGTAGCCGTTGCAGGTAGTGCAGCGGCTTGTCACCCGTCGCGCCCTGGAAGCGGCGCATGAAATTGCGAATGCTCATGCCGTGGTTGCGGGCCACGTCCTCGAAGCGGAACTTGTCGGCGAAGTGTTCCTCCAGCCAGTGCTGGATCTGCAGGATGATCAGGTCCTGGTGCAGCTTCTGCCCGCCAAAGCCCATGCGCCCGGGGGTGTAGTTGCGCTGCACCTCGTAGAGGATGTCGCGGGACACGGCGCGGGCCACGTTGGCGCCACAGAAGCGTTCGATCAGGTAGATGTACAGGTCGCAGGCCGAGGTGGTGCCGCCGGCGCAGTACAGGTTGTCGGCGTCGGTCAGGTGCTTGTCCTGGTTCAGCCGGATCTTCGGGAAGCGTTCGGCAAAGCTGTTGAAGAAGCGCCAGTAGGTGGTCGCTTCCTTGCCGTCGAGCAGGCCGGACTCGGCCAGCCAGAACACACCACTGGCCTCGGCGCACAGCACAGCGCCACGGGCATGCTGTTCACGTAGCCACGGCAGCACCTGTGGATAACGTTGCAGCAGGTTGTCGAAGTCGTCCCAGAAGGCCGGGAGGATGATCACATCGGCGTCGTCCAGGCCGCCTTCGACCGGCAGCTGCACATTGCTGAAGCTGTCCACGGGCTGGCCGTCCGGGCTCACCAGGCGGATCTCGAACATGGGCTGAAGGCCCAGGCCCAGCTGCTTGCTGTAGCGCAAGCTGGCGAGGTGGAAGAAATCCTTGGCCTGCATCAAGGTCGAAGCGAACACCTTGTCAATGGCCAGGATGCTGACGCGCCGCAGCGACGCGGAGGGTTGGGTAAACATCATTGTCATTGTTCTTATAGGGTAGAGTGGTCAATCACCGGCTGGATCGTCTTATTTTTTGGCGATTGTGTCTAGCCTGCTACACCGCGCTGGTTTCTTCGCGGGCTTGCCCGCTCCCACAGGTACCCCGCAGGCCTGAGGGGCAGTGAGGTCCTGTGGGAGCGGGCAAGCCCGCGAAGAACACAACACAGGGTCCGGCTCAAGGCGCCGGGTTCGGTTGCTCCTGGTGAATCGCCTCGATCGCCGCCAGCAGTTCATCACTCAGGCTCAGCTCGAGGCTGGCAAGGTTGCTGTCCAGCTGCTCGAGGCTGGTCGCGCCAATGATGTTGCTGGTCACGAACGGCTGCCGGGTGACGAATGCCAGGGCCATCTGCGCCGGGTCCAGGCCGTGCTCGCGGGCCAGCTGCACATAGCGGCTGCAGGCCGCCACGGTCTGTGGATTGGAGTAGCGGGCAAAGCGGCTGAACAGGGTCAGGCGTGCGTTTTCCGGGCGTGCGCCGTTCTCGTATTTGCCGGAAAGCATGCCGAACGCCAGCGGCGAATAGGCCAGCAGGCCGCACTGCTCGCGGATGGCCACTTCCGCCAGGCCCACCTCGAAGCTGCGGTTGAGCAGGTTGTACGGGTTCTGGATCGACACCGCTCGCGGCCAGCCGCGGCTTTCGGCCAGTTGCAGGAACTTCATGGTGCCCCACGGCGTTTCGTTGGACAGGCCGACGTGGCGGATCTTGCCCGCGCGCACCTGCTCGTCGAGCACTTCGAGGGTTTCTTCCAGCGGGGTGAAGTGGTCCTGTGGCAGGTGCTGGTAGCCCAGCTTGCCGAAGAAGTTGGTGCTGCGCTCGGGCCAGTGCAGCTGGTACAGGTCGATGCGGTCGGTCTGCAGGCGCTTGAGGCTCTCGTCCAGCGCGGCGACGATGTGCTGGCGGTTGTGCTTGAGCTGGCCGTCGCGGATGTGGCTGATGCCGTTGCCGGGGCCGGCGACCTTGCTGGCCAGCACCCAGTCGTCGCGATCGCCATTGGCGCGGAACCAGTTGCCGATGATGCGCTCGGTGGCGGCGTAGGTTTCGGGGCGGGGCGGCACCGGGTACATCTCGGCGGTGTCGATGAAGTTGACCCCGGCGGCCTTGGCCCGGGCAATCTGCTCGAAGGCCTCGGCCTGGACGTTCTGCTCGCCCCAGGTCATGGTGCCCAGGCACAGGGCGCTGACATTGAGGTCGGTACGGCCGAGCTGGCGGTATTCCATCGGGTAGACACTCCTTGACAAAGAAGCCCATCAAAGCAGGTTGAAATTTTTCGCGCAATCTGGATAATTCGGCCCCTCTCCGTGTGGCGGAAGTGATGCACCACCACGCAGGAAGAACCCCGTCGAACATTGGCGTGCCTGACCCGAGCCCCCAAAAGCGTCAGCGTTCGGCTGCGCGCTTGCCCTTGGCAAGCTGTGCACTATCCAGTAAGATTCGCCGTCTATTTTTCGCTGGGCGGCCTCTGAGGCTTTAGAGAATGAAAACTTTTACTGCTAAACCGGAAACAGTAAAGCGCGAGTGGTTCGTAGTCGACGCCGCTGGCCAGACCCTGGGTCGTCTGGCTACCGAAATCGCTAGCCGTCTGCGTGGCAAACACAAACCAGAATACACCCCTCACGTTGACACCGGCGACTACATCGTCGTCATCAACGCCGAGCAGGTTCGTGTGACTGGTGCCAAGTCTTCCGACAAGATGTACTACTCCCACTCCGGTTTCCCGGGCGGTATCAAGGAAATCAACTTCGAGAAGTTGATCGCCAAGGCCCCTGAGCGTGTTATCGAAACTGCGGTCAAAGGCATGCTGCCGAAGAACCCGCTGGGTCGCGACATGTACCGCAAGCTGAAAGTGTACGCGGGTGCTGCTCACCCACACACTGCTCAGCAGCCTCAAGAACTGAAGATCTAACGGGATAGTTCATTATGTCGGCGACTCAAAACTACGGCACTGGCCGTCGCAAGACCGCAACCGCTCGCGTATTCCTGCGTCCGGGTACTGGTAACATTTCCATCAACAACCGTTCTCTGGACGTGTTCTTCGGTCGCGAAACCGCTCGCATGGTTGTTCGTCAGCCGCTCGAGCTGACCGAAACCGTCGAGAAGTTCGACATCTACGTCACCGTTTCCGGTGGTGGTGTCAGCGGTCAAGCCGGTGCGATCCGTCACGGTATCACCCGCGCTCTGATGGAATACGACGAAACCCTGCGTGGCGCTCTGCGTCGTGCTGGCTACGTCACCCGCGACGCTCGTGAAGTTGAGCGTAAGAAAGTGGGTCTGCGTAAAGCGCGTAAGCGTCCTCAGTACTCCAAGCGTTAATACCGCTTCGGCAGTCGAAAAAAGCCCGGTTCCTTGGAACCGGGCTTTTTTTATGTCTTGAACTAACCTGTCAGCATGTCGGTGACGACTTGCCGCATAGACGCAGATCAAGCAAAGCGAGGGTTGTAGCCCGTTCCCCGGGTAATCACCTTGTCAGTGTGTGGATTTGTTTCTTACCATGGCGGCCAATTTTTAGTGCCACAGACATTACCTAAGTACAGGCCAGGTCCAACTGGTCAAGCAAGCTGATGGGAGAGGACTGAATGAGCAATGACGGCGTCAACGCAGGCCGGCGCCGCTTCCTCGTAGCCGCGACATCTGTAGTCGGGGCAGCGGGGGCAGTGGGGGCTGCGGTACCGTTCGTGGGGTCATGGTTTCCCAGTGCCAAGGCGAAAGCCGCGGGTGCACCGGTGAAGGTCAATATCGCCAAGGTCGAGGCCGGGCAGCAGATGGTGGCCGAGTGGCGTGGCCAGCCGGTGTTCATCGTGCGGCGAACGGACGAGATCCTCGGTAACCTGAAAAAGGTCGTCGGTGACCTGGCTGACCCCGAGTCCAAGGCCTCGGTACAGCCCACCTACGTCGACCCGCAGGTTCGTTCGATCAAGCCGGAAATACTCATCCTTGTCGGCCTGTGCACTCACCTGGGCTGCTCGCCCACCTTCCGTCCGGAAGTCGCACCCGCCGACCTTGGCCCGAAATGGGTCGGTGGCTATTTCTGCCCGTGCCACGGCTCCCACTACGACCTGGCCGGCCGCGTCTACAAGTCGCAGCCGGCACCTCTCAACCTGCCCGTGCCACCGCACTCTTACGAGTCGGACGAGATCGTCGTCATCGGCGTTGACCAGGAGAACGCATGATGAGCAAGTTCATGGACTGGATTGATGCTCGCTTCCCCGCCACCAAGATGTGGGAAGACCACCTGAGCAAGTATTACGCGCCCAAGAACTTCAACTTCCTGTACTTCTTCGGCTCCCTGGCGCTGCTGGTGCTGGTCAACCAGATCGTCACCGGTGTGTGGCTGACCATGAGCTTCACGCCCTCGGCGGAAGAGGCGTTCGCCTCTGTCGAGTACATCATGCGTGATGTGGAATACGGCTGGATCCTGCGCTACCTGCACTCCACCGGTGCATCGGCGTTCTTCATCGTGGTCTACCTGCACATGTTCCGCGGCCTGCTCTATGGCTCCTACCAGAAGCCGCGTGAACTGGTGTGGCTGTTCGGCATGCTGATCTACCTGGCGCTGATGGCCGAAGCCTTCATGGGCTACCTGCTGCCGTGGGGCCAGATGTCGTACTGGGGTGCCCAGGTGATCATCTCGCTGTTCGGTGCCATTCCGGTAATCGGTGGCGACCTCACCCAGTGGATCCGCGGTGACTACCTGATCTCGGGTATCACCCTGAACCGCTTCTTCGCCCTGCACGTGGTCGCCCTGCCGATCGTGATTCTCGGCCTGGTGGTGCTGCACATCCTCGCCCTTCACGAAGTGGGTTCGAACAACCCCGATGGCGTCGACATCAAGAAGAAAAAGGACGAGAACGGTATCCCGCTGGATGGTATCCCGTTCCACCCGTACTACACCGTCAAGGACATTGTCGGCGTGGTGGTGTTCCTGTTCGTGTTCTGCGCCGTGGTGTTCTTCTTCCCGGAAATGGGCGGTTACTTCCTGGAGAAACCTAACTTCGAGCAGGCGAACGCCTTCAAGACCCCCGAGCACATTGCGCCTGTGTGGTACTTCACGCCGTTCTACGCGATCCTGCGTGCGGTGCCTGACAAACTGATGGGCGTCATCGCCATGGGTGCGGCCATTGCCGTGTTGTTCGTGCTGCCCTGGCTCGACCGCAGCCCGGTGCGCTCCATGCGCTACAAGGGCTGGATCAGCAAGCTCTTCCTGCTGGTGTTCTGCGTGGCCTTCGTCATCCTCGGCGTGCTGGGCGTACTGGCGCCGACACCTGGGCGTACCTTGCTGTCGCAGGTGTGCACGGTGTTGTACTTCGCCTACTTCCTGCTGATGCCGTTCTACACAAGGCTCGAGAAGACCAAACCGGTTCCGGAAAGGGTGACTGGCTGATGAAAAAGTTGATTGCAGTATTTTTGCTGGCAGTGATGCCTGCCTTTTCCTTCGCGGCCGAAACGGGCCTGGAGCTGGACAAGGTCGACATCGACCTGGGCGACAAGGCCGCCATGCAGGACGGTGCGCGTACCTTTGCCAACTATTGCATGGGTTGCCACAGTGCCAAGTTCCAGCGTTACGAGCGGGTGGCCGATGACCTCGGCATCCCCCACGAGCTGATGCTCGAGAAGCTGGTGTTCACCGGTGCCAAGATCGGTGACCACATGCAGATCGGCATGAAGCCCAGTGACGCCAAGACCTGGTTCGGCGCCGCACCGCCAGACCTGACCCTGGTGGCGCGGGTGCGTGGCACCGACTGGCTGTTCACCTACCTGCGCAGCTTCTATGAGGACCCGTCGCGGCCTTATGGGGTGAACAACAAGGTGTTCCCGAACGTCGGCATGCCAAACGTGCTGGTTGGTCTGCAGGGCAACCAGTACGTCGGCTGCAAACAGGTGCAGACCGTGACCGATGGCAAGAAGCAATTCGACCCGTTGACCGGCGCCCCGATCACCCATGAAGCCTGCGACCAGCTGACCATTACGCCGAATTCCGGTACCCTGACGACCGAGCAGTTCGACGAGAAGGTCAAGAACCTGGTGACCTTCCTGGCCTATTCGGCCAACCCGGTCAAACTGGAAAGCCAGCGCATCGGTACCTACGTGTTGCTGTACCTGGCTTTCTTCTTCGTATTCGCCTACTTGCTCAAGCGTGAATACTGGAAGGACGTGCACTGATCACGCAGTAGTTTCTGGTTGTTGAACGCGCCCGTGGTGGCCTGGCAGATCTGCCAGGTCACCACGGGCGCGTTTTCATTTACAGTTTCACAAGCATCCCGTGCGAGGAGGCGCTACATGGGCGCAACCAACAGGTTAGCCTGCTATTCCGACCCCGCTGATTACTATTCTCATCGGGTACGCCTTGTGCTGGCCGAGAAGGGTATCAGCGTGCAGGTCATCGATGTCGACCCCGGCCGCCTGCCGCCCAAGCTGGCCGAGGTGAACCCTTACGGCAGCGTGCCGACCCTGGTCGACCGTGACCTGGCGCTGTATGAATCGACCGTGGTGATGGAGTACCTCGAGGAGCGTTATCCGCATCCGCCGCTGATGCCGGTGTACCCGGTTGCGCGGGGCAACAGCCGCTTGCTGATGCATCGCATCCAGCGTGACTGGTGCTCCCTGGCCGATACCGTGCTTGACCCGCGCAGCAGCGAGGCTGCCCGAGCCGAAGCGCGCAAGGCGTTGCGTGAGAGCCTGACCGGGGTCTCGCCGTTGTTCGGCGAGTTCGCCTGCTTCATGAGTGAGGAGCAAAGCCTGGTCGATTGTTGTCTACTGCCCATACTCTGGCGTCTGCCGGTGTTGGGTATCGAGTTGCCGCGGCAAGCCAAGCCGCTGCTGGATTACATGGAGCGGCAGTTCGCCCGCGAGCCTTTCCAGGCGAGCCTGTCCTCTGTAGAACGTGAAATGCGCAAGCTTTAAGGAGCCGTTGATGAACTCCAGTCGCCCCTATCTGGTTCGAGCACTGTACGAGTGGATCGTCGACAACGATTGCACGCCCCATATGCTGGTCAATGCCGAATTCCCGGCGGTGCAGGTACCGCAAGGTTTCGCCAGTGATGGCCAGATCGTGTTGAACATCTCGCCAAGTGCCGTGCGCAGCCTGCACATGGACAACGACGCGGTCAGCTTCGAGGGCCGCTTCGGTGGCGTGGCTCACTCGCTGTTCGTGCCGGTTGGCGCCATTCTGGGTATCTATGCCCGCGAAAATGGCCAGGGTATGGTCTTCGAGCTGGAGCCGCCCGTGATGGATGACGATGAGCCGGAAGATGATGATGTGCAGCCGGACGACAATGGCCCGCCAGAAGGTGGTGGCCAGCCGCCACGCCCGACTGGCCGACCAAGCCTGAAAGTGGTCAAGTAACAAAAAAGGCGATCCAACCGGATCGCCTTTTTTGTTACTGCCAGCCCTGGCTTACAGGTCGCTGATGGTGCGTACCTGGTCCTTGTTGATGCGGGTACGCTTGCCGTCGAGTTGCTGGAACTCGTAGAAGCCGGCATCGCGGTCGAATTCCGGTACGTCGACGGCCTGGATTTCACGGCCATCGTTGAGGGTGATCAGGCTTGGTGTGGAGCAGCCGGCCAGGGTGGCGAAAGTGCCGAACAGCAGGGCAGGCAGCAGAAGCTTTTTCATGCGGTGTTTCCTGGATTTCTGAAAAGACAAGGTGTTGTGCTTGCCTGTACCGGCCTCTTCGCGGGCTTGCCCGCTCCCACAGGGATACGCTAAACCCTGTGGGAGCGGGCAAGCCCGCGAAGAGGCCGGTACAGGCTGATGAATCAGTCGATGTACTCGAACAGCTTGACGATCTTCTGCACACCCGAAACGCCCTGTACCACGGCAGTGGCCGAGTTGGCCTCCTGCTGGGTCACCAGGCCGAGCAGGTAGACGATGCCATTCTCGGTAATCACCTTGATGCGCGAGCTGGGCACGGCATTGTCGGTCAGCATCTGGGTCTTGATCTTGGTGGTCAGCCAGGCGTCGTTGTTGCGCGCCAGGATGGAGGAGGGCTGCATCACCTGCAGCTCGTTGTGCACTTTCTTGACCCGCTGTACCTGGCTGGCAGTCTGCTCGGCAAGGCTCTTGAGGTCGGCGCGCGGGGTCTGGCCGGCCAGCAGGACGATGCCGTTGTAGCTGCTGACAACGATGTGCGAACCTTTGTCCAGGTCAGGGCTGGCCTTGGCGATGTTGACCGAGGCCTTGGTTTCGATCAGCGAGTCGTCGATCTTGCTGCCGATGGTGCGCGTGCCGCGATCGTCTTCGATCGGCGAATTGCGGGTAGAGGTCAGTACCGAGCTGCAACCGGTGACGCTCAGGCACAGGGTCAGGGCCATAAGGCCGAGGCGCATAGGGGTCATTCTTCACTCCCGAACAGTTGGCTGTCGATCAGATCACACAGGCAGTGGATCGCCAGCAGGTGGACTTCCTGGATGCGCGCGGTAACCGTCGAAGGTACGCGGATTTCCACGTCTTCGGGCAGCAGCAACGAAGCCATGCCGCCGCCATCGCGACCCGTCAATGCTACGACAATCATTTCGCGGTCATGTGCGGCCTGGATCGCCTGGATCACGTTGGCCGAGTTGCCGCT
Organism: Pseudomonas sp. B14(2017); assembly: GCF_002113255.1. Lineage (NCBI taxonomy): Bacteria > Pseudomonadati > Pseudomonadota > Gammaproteobacteria > Pseudomonadales > Pseudomonadaceae > Pseudomonas > Pseudomonas sp. B14(2017). The sequence goes on along the minus strand of NZ_NEJY01000020.1, from coordinate 87,934 downwards.
GGTGGAGATCGCCAGCAGAACGTCACCGGGCTGGCCCAGCGCGCGGATCTGCTTGGAAAAGACTTCGTTGTAGCTGTAGTCGTTGGCGATCGAGGTCAGGGTCGAGCTGTCGGTGGTCAGCGCGATGGCCGGCAGGCTCGGGCGTTCGCGCTCGAAGCGGTTGAGCAGCTCCGAGGAAAAGTGCTGGGCATCGCCGGCCGAGCCGCCGTTGCCGCAGGCGAGCATCTTGCCCTCGTTGAGCAGTGCATTGACCATGACCAGGCTGGCCTGCTCGATGTGCGGTGCCAGGATGTCCATTGCCTGTTGCTTGGTATCGATGCTGGCCTGGAACAGCCGGCGAATTCGGGATTGCATGTCCATCTGGTGACCTTAAGTGGGGCGGTGGCCTTTGCTACGCGCAACAACGACCAGCCCGCGAAACATAGAGCAAAAAAATCGGAGTGGGTTCAGCATTCGAAGGCGTTTTTCAGCCATTGAAGCGGTCTGCCTGCATGGTGGCTGCCCTGCAGGGCGACTACGTCGAAGCGGCAGGGGTGGTTGCCCCAGTGGGGCTCCTTCTGCAGGAACAGGCTGGCGGCGAGCACCAACCGTTTCTGCTTGCGCCCGTCGATACTGCCGAGGGCGCCACCGAAGCCCGCGTGCAACCGGTAGCGGACTTCGACGAATACTACTGTATCGGCGTCGAGCATGACCAGATCAAGCTCACCGCCTTTGCATCGCCAGTTGCGCGCCAGCAGTTGCAGGCCCTGCCCTTGAAGGTATTCAAGGGCCTGGGTTTCCGCTGCCTGCCCGGCGCTGGTGGGCGACGCTGCTGCCATCAGCGAGCGGTGTCAGGCAGGCGCTGGACCTGGCCGCCGACGAACTCGGCCCAAGGCAGCTGGCGCTCGACACGCTGGTTGGCGTTCATGCTCAGGCTGCCCGAAAGGCCCAGTACGCGGTTGTCCGGCAGCGCTTTCAGCTGGCCCAGGCGCGGCGCCAGGCTGTAGGCGTCGACGCCCATGGCATACAGGCGGCCCAGGCTGCCGGCGGCTTGCGGCCATTGCTGCACGACCTGCTGGCGCAGGCTGTTGCTGGTATCGAGCAGCCACGGGGTTTCGCAGAAGCGGATACCGTTCATGTCGTTGTACTGGTTGACGTCACCACTGGCGCTGTACAGGTTCGAGGTGGCGTAGACCGGTACGTCACCGGCGTACTGGAAGTTCAGGGTCGGCTTGATCTGCTGGGCCTGTTGCGGGGTCGAGGCGAGGAAGATGAAGTCGATGTCCTGGCGGCGCGACGGCTGCGCGGCGATGCTGCCGCCTACCGTGCTCTGCAGGCTCTTGGCGCGGCCTTCGCTCTGGCGCAGCTGGAACAGGTCGGCAATCTGCTGGGCCAGTGCGACCGGCTGGGCGATGCGCTCGGCGGCGAGCAGGGTGCCACCGTTGCCTTCCCAGTCCTGGCGGAAGGCGGCAAGCACGCGGTCGCCCCATTCGCCGCTCGGCACCAGGGCCACGGCGCGGACCATGCCATCGGCGCGGGCGCGGCGGGCCACTTCACGGGCTTCGTCTTCGGCAGCCAGGCCGAACTGGAACAGCTGCGGCGGCGCCTTCTGGCCGGCGTCGGCGTAGTTCAGGGCCAGGGTGGTGATCGGCAGTTGTGGCTTGGCAGCCAGTTGCTTGACCAGCGGTTTTTCCAGTGGGCCGATGACCAGCTGTACGCCTGCGGCCTGGGCCTGGCGATAGAAGTCGTCGAGCGAACCGATGCGCGAGCTGTCGAATACCTGCACGGCTGGCGCCTGCTGGCCCGCTTGCTGGGCCTGGAAGTGCGCAGCCATGAAGCCGTCACGCAGGGCGCGGGCAACACCGGCCAGTGGGCCTTCCTGAGGCAGCAGCAGGGCAATCTTGGTCAGCGGCTGGCTGGCCAGTTCCTTGAGCTTGGTCAGTGCCAGCGGCAGTTGCTGGGCAGCCGGGTGGTCCGGGTGCTGTTTGACCCAGGCGTCGATAGCCGCTTGCTGCTGTTCCAGGGTGCCGGCGCTTTTTACCGCGAAGGCCAGGCTGGTCCAGCCGGCCAGGGTCTGGTCGTTGCCAGGCTGCTGCAGTTGCTCTGCCGGCAGCGAGGCGACCAGTGCCCAGATGGCGTCATTGTTGGCGCTGGCGGCCTGGCCGCTGAGCAGCGGGGTCAGCAGCACGCGCTGTTGCGCGGCGGCGAGGGCCTGGCCATCGGCTTCGAGGGCGGCCGCGTGCACGCTGTAGGTGCGCGCTTGCTGTTCTTCCGGCAGTTCGGCGACGCGCTGCAGGCTCGGGTGGGCCAGGGCGGTCAGGGCGGCCTTGGGCTGGTTGCGGCTCATGGCCAGCTCGGCACCGAGGGTGCTGGCGAACACTTGCTGCGCCGGCTTGAGGGTGTCCAGCGGCACCTGCTCGAGGATGCGTGCGGCGCGTGGGAAATCCTTCTGCTTGTAGGCCAGGTCGGCTGCGCTCAGGCGCAGCAGGGCGGCGTCTTCCGCGGACTTGCTGGAAGCAGCCTTCTCGAGCAGTTGCTCGATGCTGGCGTCCGGGGTGCGTGGCAGTTCGCCCAGGCTGGATGAGGGCGAGCTGGCGCAGGCTGCCAGCAAGGCAGCAAGGCAGAGGGCTGTGAACAGCCGCAGGCAAGCGATCATGTAAAGGTCCTGTTACTCGATCAAGGTGGCCGGCAATTGTACCCAAGCGCTGGCCGGGGCGCGATGTTGCCGTGTCGATCCTTCACTATAGGAGGCCTGCCATCGGTCGTCGGCGAAGTTCTTTGCGCCCTGTTGCAGGCGCTCGGGCTACAATGGCGCCTTTGATCCGAACGACAGGTGTGCGCAGTGACTGATGTGGCAGGGGCTTCGAAATCCACCGTGGGGACGCTGTATGTGGTCGCGACCCCCATCGGCAACCTCGACGACATGAGCGCCCGGGCGCTGAAGGTGCTGGCGGACGTGGCCCTGATCGCGGCGGAAGATACCCGTCATTCGATCCGCCTGCTGCAGCACTTCGGCATCGACACGCCGCTGGCGGCCTGCCATGAGCACAACGAGCGTGACGAGGGCGGGCGTTTTCTCACCAAGCTGCTGGCGGGCGAGAATGTGGCGTTGGTCTCCGATGCCGGCACGCCGCTGATTTCCGATCCGGGGTACCACCTGGTGCGCCAGGCGCGGGCTGCGGGTGTGAACGTGGTGCCGGTGCCGGGTGCCTGCGCTCTGATCGCCGCGCTGTCGGCGGCCGGCCTGCCTTCGGACCGCTTCATCTTCGAAGGCTTCCTGCCGGCCAAGGCAGCGGGGCGCCGGGCGCGCCTGGAGCAGGTAAAGGAAGAGCCGCGCACGCTGATCTTCTATGAGGCCCCGCACCGTATCCTGGAATGCCTAGAGGACATGGAGGCGGTGTTCGGTGGCGAGCGCCCGGCGCTTTTGGCGCGCGAGCTGACCAAGACCTTCGAGACCCTCAAGGGCCTGCCCCTGGCCGAGCTGCGCGCGTTCGTTGCCGGCGACAGCAACCAGCAGCGCGGTGAGTGCGTGGTGCTGGTCGGTGGCTGGAGTGCGCCGGAGGGCGAGCAGGCGATCAGTGCCGAGGCGCAGCGGGTGCTCGACCTGCTGCTGGCCGAGTTGCCACTCAAGCGGGCGGCGGCACTGGCCGCGGAAATTACCGGGGTGCGCAAGAACCTGCTGTATCAACTGGCCCTGGAAAAACAGAAAGCCGAGTAGTGGCAAATTGATATAGATGTCGGTATTGCTTGTTCTCGGGCGCGCGTGCCGTTAATCTTGGCGGCGGAGAGTCGATCGGACAGTCGCTGCCTGCTTTTGTTCCGCAACAGCAGGGGGAGGAAAGTCCGGGCTCCATAGGGCAGAGTGCCAGGTAACGCCTGGGAGGCGCGAGCCTACGGAAAGTGCCACAGAAAATAACCGCCTAAGCACTTCGGTGCCGGTAAGGGTGAAAAGGTGCGGTAAGAGCGCACCGCACGGCTGGCAACAGTTCGTGGCTAGGTAAACCCCACTCGGAGCAAGACCAAATAGGGTTCCATCAGGCGTGGCCCGCGTCGGAACCGGGTAGGTTGCTAGAGGCGTCCAGCGATGGCCGTCGTAGAGGAATGACTGTCCTCGACAAAACCCGGCTTACAGATCGACTCTCCACCTTTCCCTCCCTGCTTTATTCGATAGCAGATGCCCTCTGGTAATACCGAAAAAATCTTACTCTTAATAAATCACTTTAACTTCGAACTCCATTCGCCTGCGTGGGTTTGATTTTTCTCGTGTTTTTTTCTCCTCGGTAGTCCTTCCGCATTCCTTTATTGCGCTAAATCTCGGTCCTGTAAGGCTTTTCCTTCCGAACGTGCCTTGACGGTGCTGCGGGCGGATTCCTATAGTGTGCGCAAGTGGCAGAAAGTGGGATGAAGTGGGTTTTCTGGCACAAAAAAGCTAACATTGTGGGGAATCGCAGCCGTGTTCCGCGGAGCCAACGCCGTCAGCCTCGATGCCAAGGGCCGTCTCGCCATGCCGAGTCGGTACCGTGACGAGCTCGATTCGCGTTGCAATGGTCAACTGATCGTGACCATCGACGCCGTTGACCCCTGCTTGTGTGTTTATCCCCTCGATGAGTGGGAACAGATAGAAGCCAAGTTGCGTGCCTTGCCATCGTTGCGTGAGGAAAACCGCCGCCTGCAGCGTTTGCTGATCGGTAATGCGGTTGACCTGGAGCTCGATGGCAGCGGGCGTTTCCTGGTACCGCCCCGTCTGCGTGAGTACGCCAAGCTCGACAAGAAGGCGATGCTGGTGGGGCAACTGAACAAATTCCAGCTGTGGGATGAAGATGCCTGGAACGCGGTTTCGGCAGCCGACCTTGCAGCTATTCAACAACCGGGCGCCATGCCCGACGAATTGCGTGACCTGATCCTGTGACCATAGATAGCGGCTTCAACCACATTACCGTCCTGCTCGACGAAGCTGTCGAGGCATTGGCCCTGCGCGCCGACGGTTGCTATCTGGACGGCACTTTCGGCCGTGGCGGGCACAGCCGGCTGATTCTCAGCAAGCTCGGGCCGCAAGGGCGGCTGCTGGGTTTCGACAAAGATCCACAGGCGATTGCCACGGGGCAAGCGCTGGCGGCCGAAGACGGCCGCTTTGTCATTGTGCAGCGCAGCTTTGCCGAGCTGGGCGCGGAAGTGGCCGAGCGCGGCCTGGATGGCAAGGTCAGCGGCGTATTGCTGGACCTGGGCGTTTCCTCGCCGCAGCTGGATGACCCCGAGCGTGGCTTCAGCTTCCTCAATGATGGCCCGCTGGACATGCGCATGAACCCGGACCAGGGCATCAGCGCCGCCGAGTTCATCGCCACTGCGCCGGTGGAAGAGATCGCCCGCGTATTCAAGGAATACGGCGAGGAGCGCTTTGCCGGGCGCATGGCGCGTGCTGTGGTGGAGCGCCGCGAAAAGCAGCCGTTCACCCGTACCGCCGACCTGGCGGAAGTGCTCAAGGTGGCCAACCCGGCATGGGAAAAGGGCAAGAACCCGGCTACCCGTGCCTTCCAGGGCCTGCGCATTCACGTCAACAACGAACTGGGCGACCTTGAGACCGGTCTTGAGGCAGCGCTCGAAGCGCTGGAAGTTGGCGGGCGCCTGGCAGTCATCAGTTTCCACTCGCTGGAAGACCGTATCGTCAAGCTGTTCATGCGCAAGCTGGTCAAGGGCGAGGCTGACAACCTGCCACGCAACCTGCCGGTTCAGCACAAGGCCTTCGAGCCGAAAATCAAGCTCATCGGCAAGGCCCAGTTCGCCTCCGAAGCCGAGCTCAAGGCCAACCCGCGGGCGCGCAGCGCCGTGATGCGGGTGGCGGAGAAGCTGCGGTGAGCAGGCTGTTTGCCAAACCCTTGCCAGGCGGAAGCTTCCTGATGCTTCTGCTGTTCGTTGCCGTGCTGATTTCGGCCATCGCCGTGTCCTACAGCGCGCACTGGAACCGTCAGTTGCTCAACACCCTGTACGGCGAGTTGAACGAACGCGACAAGGCCCAGGCCGAGTGGGGCCGGCTGATCCTCGAGCAAAGCACCTGGACCGCCGCCAGCCGCATCGAAAACCTGGCTTCCGAGCAACTGAAGATGCGCGTACCTTCGGCTGACGAAGTACGGATGGTGGCGCCATGATGAAGCTCGAAGGCGCACTCTACCCATGGCGCTTCCGCGTGGTGATCGGCTTGCTGGCGCTGATGGTCGGTGCCATCTGCTGGCGCATCATCGACCTGCAGGTGGTCGACCGTGACTTCCTCAAGGGCCAGGGCGATGCGCGCAGCCTGCGTCACATCCCTATCCCGGCTCACCGCGGCCTGATCACCGACCGTAACGGTGAACCGCTGGCGGTCAGTACCCCGGTCACCACCCTGTGGGCCAACCCCAAGGAAATGCAGGCCTCCAAGGACCGCTGGCCACAGCTGGCGGCAGCGCTGGGGCAAAACCCGCAGCAGCTGACCGAGCGCCTGACCCAGCAGGCCAGCAAAGAGTTCATCTATCTGGTCCGCGGCCTTACCCCGGAGCAGGGCCAGCATGTACTCGACCTGAAAGTGCCGGGTGTGTACGGCCTGGAAGAATTCCGCCGCTTCTACCCGGCCGGTGATGTCACCGCGCACATGGTCGGCTTCACCGACCTCGACGACCACGGTCGCGAAGGGGTGGAACTGGCCTATGACGAGTGGCTGGCCGGCGTACCCGGCAAGCGGCAGGTGATCAAGGACCGGCGCGGCCGGCTGATCAAGGACATCCAGGTAACCAAGAACGCCAAGGCCGGGAAGACCTTGGCGTTGTCGATAGACCTGCGCCTGCAGTACCTGGCCACCCGCGAGCTGCGCAACGCCATTGCCGAACAGGACGCCAAGGCCGGCAGCCTGGTGATCATGGACGTCAAGACCGGTGAGGTCCTGGCCATGGTCAACCAGCCGACCTACAACCCCAACAACCGCCGCAGCATGTTCCCGGCCGCCATGCGTAACCGCGCGATCATCGACGTGTTCGAGCCGGGCTCCACGGTCAAGCCGATCTCCATGAGCGCGGCACTGGAAAGTGGCCGCTGGAAGCCGACCGACAAGGTCGAGGTGTACCCGGGCAGCCTGCAGATCGGCCGCTACACCATCAAGGACGTGTCCAGGAGCGAGGGCCCGATCCTCGACCTGACCGGCATCCTGATCAACTCCAGTAACGTTGGCATGAGCAAGATCGCCTTCGACATCGGCGGCGAGGCCATCTACCGGGTCATGTCCCAGGTCGGCCTGGGTCAGTACACCGGCCTTGGCTTCCCCGGCGAACGCGTCGGCAACCTGCCCAACCACCGCGAGTGGCGCAAGGCAGAGACCGCGACCCTGTCCTATGGCTATGGCGTGTCGGTCACCGCCCTGCAGCTGGTGCATGCCTACGCGGCGCTGGCCAACGACGGCAAGATGGTGCCGCTGTCGATCCTCAAGGTCGACAAGGCCCCGGAAGCCGTGCAGGCCATTCCGAAGGAAACCGCCGAAACCGTCCAGGGCATGCTGCAGCAGGTGATCGAAGCACCGCGCGGCGTGTTCCGCGCACAGGTGCCGTTCTACCACGTGGCCGGCAAGTCCGGTACCGCGCGTAAAGCCACCGTGGGCTCCAAGGGCTACACCGAAAACGCCTACCGCTCGCTGTTCGCCGGCTTCGGGCCGATGAGCGACCCGCGCTACGCCATCGTCGTGGTCATCGACGAACCGGGCAAGGGCGGCTACTTCGGTGGCCTGGTATCGGCGCCGGTGTTCAGCAAGGTCATGTCCGGCACCCTGCGCCTGATGAACGTGCCGCCAGACAACCTGCCGCCACCAGCAGCACCCGTCGAACAATCGCAAGTCAATGCAGCAGCAACCGCCAAGGGAGGGCGTGGATGATGACAATGCCATTGAGCAAGCTTTTCGCTCACGCCAGCCGTGACCCGCTGATCCGTGAACTGACCCTGGACAGCCGCAATGTGCGCCCGGGCGATCTGTTCCTGGCCGTGCCGGGCGCCAAGGTCGATGGCCGCGCGCATATCGCCGATGCCCTGGCGCGTGGCGCTGCCGCCGTGGCCTATGAAGAGCAGGGCGCGAACGTCCTGCCAATCACCGACGCGCCGCTCATCCCGGTCAAGGGCCTGATCGCCCAGCTTTCGGATATCGCAGGGCGCTTCTATGGCGAACCGAGCCGCCAGCTGAACCTGGTGGGCGTGACCGGTACCAACGGCAAGACCAGCGTCACCCAGCTGGTGGCCCAGGCGCTGGACTTGCTTGGTCAGCGTTGCGGCCTGATCGGCACCCTGGGTACCGGCTTCTATGGTGAGCTGCAGAGTGGCCGCCTGACCACGCCCGACCCGATCGCCGTGCAGTCGACCCTCAACGATCTCAAGAAAGGTGGCGCCAAGGCCGTGGCCATGGAGGTTTCCTCCCACGCCCTGGAGCAGGGCCGGGTCGCCGCGCTGGAATTCGATATCGCGGTCATGACCAACCTGTCCCGCGACCACCTGGACTACCACGGCAGCATGGAGGCCTACGAGGCCGCCAAGGCCAAGCTGTTCGCCTGGCCGAGCCTGCGCTGCCAGGTGGTCAACCTGGATGACGATTTCGGCCGTCGCCTGGCCGCCGATTTTGCGCGCCGCCCGAGTGTCGACCATATCGAGACCCGGTTGCTCAGCTACAGCCTGGAGAAGCCGGAGGCCTCGCTGTTCTGCCGCGAAGCCGTGTTCAATGACGATGGCGTGCGCGCCACCCTGGTCACCGCCCAGGGCGAACGTACCCTGCGCAGCCAGTTGCTGGGCCGCTTCAACCTGAGCAACATGCTAGCCGCCGTGGCGACCCTGTTGGCGCTGGACTATGCGCTGGACGAAATCCTCGAGGTCACCCCACAGCTGCAGGGGCCGATCGGCCGCATGCAGCGCCTGGGCGGGGGCGACAAGCCGCTGGTGGTGGTCGACTACGCACACACCCCGGACGCCCTGGAGAAAGTGCTCGAAGCCCTGCGCCCGCACGCGCACGGCAAGCTGCTGTGCCTGTTCGGCTGCGGCGGCGACCGAGACCGCGGCAAGCGTCCGCTGATGGCCGAAGTGGCCGAACGCCTGGCCGACCGAGTGCTGGTCACCGACGACAACCCGCGTACTGAAGACCCGCTGCGCATTTTCGATGACATCCGTCCCGGTTTCGCCAGTCCTGCCGAGGTCGAGTTCGTTGCCGGTCGTGGCGAAGCCATCGCACACCTGATCGCCACTGCCGCTGCCGACGATGTGATCGTGCTGGCCGGCAAGGGGCACGAGGATTACCAGGAGATCAATGGCGAGCGCCATGATTTCTCCGATTTGATCGAGGCCGAAAAGGCACTTGCAGCCTGGGAGGCTCCACATGCTTAAGCCGATGTCACTCAGCCAGCTGACCACAGCACTGAGTGGTCAACAAGTCGGTGCCGACGCCACCTTCACCGGCGTCAGCATCGACAGCCGCAGTGTTGGCGCCGGGCAACTGTTCGTCGCCCTGGCCGGCCCGCGCTTCGATGGCCACGACTACCTGGCCGATGTGAAGGCCAAGGGCGCTGTCGCGGCCCTGGTCGAGCGTGAAGTGGCCGATGTCGACCTGCCGCAGCTGCTGGTCGCCGATTGCCGCCTGGCCCTCGGCCAGCTTGGCGCGCTGAACCGTGCTGCCTTCGACAAGCCGGTGGTGGCCATCACCGGTTCCAGCGGCAAGACCACGGTCAAGGAGATGCTCGCCAGCATCCTGCGCACCCGTGGCCTGGTGCACGCCACCCGCGGCAACCTGAACAACGACCTCGGCGCGCCGCTGACCCTGCTGGAGATCGCCCCCGAGCACAGTGCCGCGGTAATCGAACTGGGCGCCTCGCGCATTGGCGAGATCCGCTACACCGTCGGCCTGACCCGGCCCCAGGTGGTCATCATCAACAACGCTGGTACCGCCCACGTTGGCGAGTTCGGCGGCCCGGAAAAGATCGTCGAAGCCAAGGGCGAGATCCTCGAAGGCCTGGGCGAGGGCGGTATCGCCATCCTCAACCTGGACGACAAGGCCTTTGATATCTGGAAGGCACGCGCCGGCGCGCACAAGGTCTTCAGCTTCGCCCGCAGCAATGCAAAGGCCGATTTCCATGCCACGGACATCGGTCGTGATGCCCGTGGTTGCCCGTCGTTCAAGCTGCACGGCGCTGGTGATGTGGTAGACGTGCAACTCAATGTGCTCGGTGAGCACAACGTCAGCAATGCCCTGGCCGCCGCCGCCGCTGCCCATGCCGTTGGTCTGAGCCTGAGCGGCATCGCCGCCGGCCTGGCTGCCGTGCAGCCGGTCAAGGGCCGTACCGTGGCGCAGATCGCGCCGAACGGTGTGCGCGTGATCGACGACAGTTACAACGCAAATCCCACCTCCATGTGCGCGGCCATTGATATACTCGCCGGCTTTTCCGGACGCACCGTCCTGGTGCTTGGAGATATCGGCGAACTGGGGCAATGGGCGGAAGAAGGCCACCGTCAGGTGGGTGACTACGCGCGTGGCAAGGTCGACGCCCTGTACGCAGTGGGTTCCAACATGACACACGCGGTCAAGGCGTTCGGCGCCAATGGCCGCCATTTCGCTACTCAAGCTGAGCTGATCGACGCGGTTGGCGCCGAGAATGCCAGCGACACCACTATCTTGATCAAGGGCTCGCGCAGCGCTGCGATGGAAAACGTCGTGGCGGCATTGTGCGGTGCCAGCGGGGAGAAACATTAATGCTGCTGCTGTTGGCCGAGTATCTGCAACAGTTCCACAAAGGCTTCGCGGTCTTCCAGTACCTGTCCCTGCGCGGGATTCTGGGTGTGCTGACCGCGTTGTCCCTGGCGCTGTGGCTGGGGCCGTGGATGATCCGTACCCTGCAAATCCGCCAGATCGGCCAGGCCGTGCGTAACGACGGCCCGCAATCGCACCTGTCCAAGTCCGGCACCCCGACCATGGGTGGGGCGCTGATCCTGTCCGCGATCGCCGTCAGCACCTTGCTGTGGGCCGACCTGACCAACCGCTACGTGTGGGTGGTGCTGATCGTTACCCTGGCATTCGGTGCCATCGGCTGGGTCGATGACTACCGCAAGGTGATCGAAAAGAACTCGCGTGGCCTGCCAAGCCGCTGGAAGTACTTCTGGCAGTCGGTGTTCGGCCTGGCTGCAGCCATCTTCCTGTACAAGACCGCGCCGACCAGCGTCGAAACCACGCTGATCCTGCCGTTCATCAAGGATGTCACCATTCCACTGGGCATCGGCTTCGTCGTGCTGACCTACTTCGTCATTGTCGGTTCGAGCAACGCGGTCAACCTCACCGACGGCCTCGACGGCCTGGCGATCATGCCGACGGTGATGGTCGGCGGTGCCCTGGGCATCTTCTGCTACCTGTCGGGCAACGTGAAGTTCGCCGAATACCTGCTGATCCCCTACGTGCCGGGCTCGGGCGAGCTGATCGTGTTCTGCGGCGCGCTGATCGGTGCCGGCCTGGGCTTCCTGTGGTTCAACACCTACCCGGCGCAGGTATTCATGGGTGACGTCGGCGCGCTGGCGCTGGGCGCCGCGCTGGGCACCATCGCCGTGATCGTCCGCCAGGAAATCGTGCTGTTCATCATGGGCGGCGTGTTCGTCATGGAAACCCTGTCGGTGGTGATCCAGGTTGCCTCCTTCAAGCTGACCGGCAAGCGCGTGTTCCGCATGGCGCCGATCCACCACCACTTTGAACTCAAGGGCTGGCCAGAGCCACGGGTGATCGTCCGCTTCTGGATCATCACCGTGATCCTGGTGCTGGTCGGCCTTGCAACCCTGAAACTGAGGTAGATGAGCGTGTCCCTGATCGCTTCCGACCAATTCCGCATCGTTGTCGGCCTCGGCAAGAGCGGCATGTCCCTGGTTCGCTTCCTGGCGAGCCGGGGCATTGCCTTTGCGGTCGCCGACACCCGCGAGCAACCGCCGGAACTGGACACCCTGCGCCGTGATTACCCGCAGGTGGAAGTGCGCTGTGGTGAACTGGACGTGGACTTCCTGTGCCGCGCCAACGAGCTGTACGTCAGCCCCGGCCTGGCCCTGGCCACCCCGGCCCTGCAGCAGGCGGCCGCGCGTGGCGTGAAGCTGTCCGGTGACATCGAACTGTTCGCCCGCCACGCCAAGGCTCCGATCATTGCCATCAGCGGCTCCAACGCCAAGAGCACCGTCACCACCCTGGTTGGCGAAATGGCCGCCAAGGCGGGCAAGCGCGTGGCGGTGGGCGGCAACCTCGGTACCCCGGCGCTGGACCTGCTGGCCGATGACGTCGAGCTGTACGTGCTGGAACTGTCCAGCTTCCAGCTGGAAACCACCGACCAGCTCAACGCCGAAGTGGCCACCGTGCTGAACATCAGCGAAGACCACATGGACCGCTACAGCGGCCTGCCGGCCTACCACCTGGCCAAGCACCGGATCTTCCGTGGTGCCCGCCAGGTCGTGGTCAACCGCCAGGACGCCCTGAGCCGGCCGCTGCCGGTGGAAGGCCGCCCATGCTGGACCTTCGGCCTCAACCAGCCGGACTTCAAGGCCTTCGGCCTGCGCGAAGTGGACGGCGAGAAATACCTGGCGTTCGAGTTCCAGGCGCTGATGCCGGCGCGTGAGCTGAAGATTCGTGGCGCCCACAACCAGAGCAACGCCCTGGCGGCACTGGCCCTGGGGCATGCTGCCGGCCTGCCGTTCGAACCGATGCTCGAGGCACTGCGCGAGTTCGGCGGCCTGGCCCACCGTTGCCAGTGGGTGCGCGAGCGTAACGGCGTTAACTGGTACGACGATTCCAAGGCCACCAACGTTGGTGCTGCCCTGGCCGCCATCGAAGGCCTGGGTGCCGACATCGAAGGCAAGCTGGTGCTGATCGCCGGTGGCGATGGCAAGGGCGCCGACTTCGCCGCGCTGCGCGAGCCGGTCAAGCGCTTCTGCCGTGCCGTGGTACTGCTTGGCCGTGATGCCGAGCGCCTGGCCGAAGCCCTGGGCGATGGCGTGCAACTGGTCCGCGTGAAGACCCTCGACGACGCCGTGCAGCAATGCGCCGAACTGGCCCAGGCGGGTGATGCCGTGCTGCTGTCGCCGGCGTGCGCCAGCCTCGACATGTTCAAGAACTTCGAAGAACGCGGGCGCCTGTTCGCCCAGGCAGCGGGAGGCCTTGCATGATCTTCGGCATCCTCAAGCCCTATCCGTCGCCGCTGATCAGCGGCCGTGGCATCGACCTGGACTTCGCGATGCTTGCCGGCTGCCTGGCATTGCTGGGCCTGGGCCTGGTGATGATCACCTCGGCGTCCTCGGAAGTGGCTGCGGTGCAGTCGGGCAACCCGCTTTACCACATGTTCCGCCACCTGGTGTACGTGTTCCTCGGCCTGGTCGCCTGTGGCGCCACCATGCTGGTACCGATCGCCACCTGGCAGCGCATGGGCTTCATGATGCTGCTGGGTGCCTTCGGCCTGCTGGTACTGGTGCTGGTGCCGGGTATCGGCCGCGAAGTGAACGGCTCCATGCGCTGGATCGGCTTCAGCTTCTTCAACGTGCAGCCTTCGGAAATTGCCAAGGTGTTCGTGGTCGTCTACCTGGCCGGCTACCTGGTGCGCCGGCAGACCGAGGTACGCGAAACCTGGATGGGCTTCTTCAAGCCGTTCATCGTGCTGCTGCCCATGGCTGCCCTGCTGCTGATGGAGCCGGACTTCGGTGCCACCGTGGTGATGATGGGCGCGGCGGCGGCCATGCTGTTCCTCGGCGGGGTGGGGCTGTTCCGCTTCAGCCTGATGGTGGTGTTGGCGGTGGTCGCGGTGTTCGTCCTGGTACAGGCGCAGCCTTACCGGATGGCGCGCCTGATTACCTTTACCGACCCGTGGTCCGACCAGTTCGGCTCGGGCTACCAGCTGACCCAGGCGCTGATTGCCTTCGGCCGTGGCGAGTGGCTGGGCGTTGGCCTGGGCAACAGCGTGCAGAAGCAGTTCTACCTGCCTGAAGCGCACACCGACTTCGTGTTCTCGGTACTGGCCGAAGAACTCGGCGTGGTCGGCTCGCTGCTGACTATCGCGCTGTTCGTATTCGTGACTGTACGTGCCCTGTATATCGGCCTGTGGGCGGAAAAAGCCAAGCAGTTCTTTGCCGCTTATGTTGCCTTCGGCCTGGCCTTCCTGTGGATCGGCCAGTTCCTGATCAACATCGGTGTGAACGTCGGTCTGCTGCCGACCAAGGGCCTGACCCTGCCGTTCCTAAGCTACGGGGGCAGCTCGCTGGTGATCTGCTGTGCCTGCGTGGGCCTGTTGCTGCGTATCGAGTGGGAAAGCCGCACGCACCTGGGCAGTGAGGAGCACGAATTCAGCGAAAGCGATTTTGCCGAGGAGACCAATCATGGCCGCTGACGGCAAGAACGTACTGATCATGGCGGGCGGCACCGGGGGCCACGTGTTCCCGGCCCTGGCCTGCGCCCGTGAATTCCAGGCGCGCGGCTACAGCGTGCACTGGCTGGGCACCCCGCGCGGTATCGAGAATGAACTGGTGCCCCAGGCCGGCCTGCCGCTGCACCTGATCCAGGTCAGTGGCCTGCGCGGCAAGAGCAAGCTGTCGTTGCTCAAGGCACCGTTCACCCTGGTCAAGGCCGTGTTGCAGGCGCGGCGTATCGTGCGTGAGCTCAAGCCGGTATGCGTGGTCGGCTTCGGTGGTTATGTGACTGGCCCCGGCGGCGTGGCCGCACGCCTGTGCGGCGTACCGCTGGTGATCCACGAGCAGAACGCCCGCGCCGGTACCACCAACCGCTTGCTGCTGCCGTTGGCTGCGCGTGTGTGCGAAGCCTTCCCGGCCACCTTCGCCGCCAGCGACAAACTGCGCACCACCGGCAACCCGGTGCGCCCGGAACTGTTCATGGACGCCCTGCGCGCGCCCCTGGCCGAGCGCCGTGCGCGCCTGCTGGTGATGGGCGGCAGCCTGGGTTCGGAACCATTGAACAAATTGTTGCCTAAGGCCCTGTCCGAAGTGCCCGCCGCGCTGCGGCCAGAGGTATTCCACCAGGCCGGCAAGCAACACGCGCCGGCCACCGCCGAGCGTTATCACGAGGCGGGCGTCGAGGCTCAGGTAGAGCCCTTCATCAAGGACATGGCCCAAGCCTATGGCTGGGCCGACATTGTGGTGTGCCGGGCCGGCGCCCTGACCGTCAGCGAGCTGGCGGCAGCGGGCCTGCCTTCGATGCTGGTGCCATTGCCCCACGCGATCGACGACCACCAGACCCACAACGCCCAATATCTGGCCCGGGAAGGCGCTGCCTTCCTGATGCCACAAGCGACAACTGGCGCAGCGCAGCTCGCTGAACGCCTGAACGAGGTGCTGATGCAACCCGAGAAACTCAACGTCATGGCAGGCACCGCACGGCGCCTGGCCAAACCTGCCGCAACCAGCACCGTGGTCGATATCTGCCTGGAGGTGGCCCATGGTTGAGAGCCAGAAAGCCATGCCCCAGCCGAAGATGGGCCGTATCCGCCGTATCCACTTCGTCGGTATCGGCGGCGTGGGCATGTGCGGCATTGCCGAAGTGTTGCTGAACCTGGGCTATGAAGTGTCCGGTTCCGACCTGAAGGCCTCGCCGGTCACCGAGCGCCTGGAATCGTTCGGCGCCGAGATCTTCGTCGGCCACCGCGCCGAGAACGCCGCCACCGCTGATGTGCTGGTGGTGTCCAGCGCCATCAATCCGGCCAACCCGGAAGTCGCCACCGCCCTCGAGCGGCGCATTCCGGTGGTGCCGCGTGCCGAGATGCTCGCCGAGCTGATGCGCTATCGCCATGGCGTGGCCGTTGCCGGCACCCACGGCAAGACCACCACCACCAGCCTGCTGGCCTCGGTGTTCGCCGCTGGCGGCCTGGACCCGACCTTCGTCATCGGTGGCCGCCTGACCGCGGCCGGCACCAATGCCCAGTTGGGTACCAGCCGCTACCTGATTGCCGAAGCGGACGAGAGCGATGCCAGCTTCCTGCACCTGCAGCCGATGGTTGCCGTGGTCACCAACATCGACGCCGACCACATGGCGACCTACGAAGGTGACTTCAACAAACTGAAGAAAACCTTCGTCGAGTTCCTGCACAACCTGCCGTTCTACGGCCTGGCCGTGATGTGCCTGGACGACCCGGTAGTGCGCGAGATCCTGCCACAGGTCAAGCGCCCGACCGTGACCTATGGCTTCAGCGACGAGGCCGACATCCGCGCCATCAATGTGCGCCAGATGGGCATGCAGACCCACTTCACCGTGCTGCGTCGCGACCGCGAGCCGCTGGAGGTTTCGGTGAACATGCCCGGCAACCACAACGTGCTCAACGCCTTGGCCACCATCGCCATCGCCACCGACGAAGGCATCACCGACGAAGCCATCGTCCAGGGCCTGTCCGGCTTCCAGGGCGTCGGCCGCCGCTTCCAGGTGTACGGCGAGCTGCCGGTCGAAGGCGGCAGCGTGATGCTGGTCGACGACTACGGCCACCACCCGACCGAAGTGGCTGCAGTGATCCAGGCCGTGCGCGGCGGTTGGCCAAGCCGTCGTCTGGTGATCGTCTACCAGCCGCACCGCTACAGCCGTACCCGCGACCTGTACGACGATTTCGTCCAGGTGCTGGGCGATGCCAACGTGCTGCTGCTGATGGAGGTCTACCCGGCCGGCGAAGAGCCGATCCCCGGCGCCGACAGCCGCCAGCTGTGCCACAGCATCCGCCAGCGCGGCAAGCTGGACCCGATCTACATCGAGCGTGGCGTCGACCTGGCGCCGCTGGTCAAGCCACTGCTGCGCGCTGGCGACATCCTGATCTGCCAGGGTGCCGGTGATGTCGGCGGCCTGGCCCCTCAATTGATGAAAAGCCCGCTGTTCGCTGGCGCCAAGCAGGAGAAGTCGAAATGACCAGCGCCTACGACAAACTGCACTCGACCCTGGACGTCAAGGCGTTCGGCCGCGTCGCGGTGCTTTACGGCGGCAAGAGCGCCGAGCGCGAAGTGTCGCTCAAGTCCGGTGCCGCAGTGATCGACGCGCTGACCACCGCCGGTGTCGACGTGGTCGCCATCGACGTGGGTGACGACCTGCTCGAGCGCCTGCAAAGCGAGAAGATCGACCGCGCCTTCATCATCCTCCACGGCCGTGGCGGTGAAGACGGCAGCATGCAAGGCCTGCTCGAGTGCCTGGGCATCCCCTACACCGGTAGTGGCATCCTTGCCTCGGCACTGGCCATGGACAAGCTGCGCACCAAGCAGGTGTGGCAGAGCCTGGGTATTCCGACCCCGCGCCACGCGGTGCTGGCGAGCGAAAGCGATTGTTTGCAGGCCAGTACGGAACTGGGCTTCCCGCTTATCGTCAAACCCGCCCATGAAGGTTCCAGCATCGGCATGGCCAAGGTGAACAGCGCCCAGGAACTGGTCGCCGCCTGGCAGGATGCCGCCCGATACGATTCCCAGGTACTGGTGGAGCAGTGGATCCACGGGCCGGAGTTCACCGTTGCGGTATTGCGCGGCCAGGTGCTGCCGCCGATCGCCCTGGGTACGCCGCACGTGTTCTACGACTACGACGCCAAGTACATCGCCAACGATACCCAGTACCGCATTCCGTGCGGCCTGGACAGCGTCAAGGAACAAGAACTGATCGACCTGACCGCACGTGCCTGCGATGCCATCGGCATCGAAGGCTGGGGGCGGCTGGACGTGATGCAGGACGAGCAGGGCCGGTTCTGGCTGCTCGAAGTCAACACCGCACCCGGCATGACCGACCATAGCCTGGTGCCCATGGCGGCCCGCGCGGCCGGCCTGGACTTCCAGCAACTGGTGCTGGCGATCCTGGCCGAAAGCGTGGCGACGCGAGGTTAACAACCATGCAAGGCGCAATGATACGTCAGCAGCAACCCGTTACCGGCCGTAGCAAGCCGGTGCCGCGTGGTGCCAGCCGGCTGGTGGCCGACGAGCCCGTATCGGCGCGCCTGCCGCGGCCAAGCCTGGGTGGTCTCAAGCGCCTGCTGTGGCCGGTGCTGCTGGTGGTGGCCGGGTTTGGCGCCTACGAGGGCGCCATTCGCCTGATGCCGTACGCCGACCGGCCGATCACCAAGATCGACGTGCAGGGCGACCTCAGCTACATCAGCCAGCAGTCGGTGCAGCAGCGTATCGCGCCCTACGTGGCAGCGAGCTTCTTCAGTGTCGACCTGCCGGCGATGCGCGCAGAGCTCGAGCAGATGCCGTGGATCGCCCACGCCGAAGTGCGCCGGGTGTGGCCCGACGAGGTGGTGATCCGCCTGGAAGAACAGTTGCCGGTGGCGCGCTGGGGTGACGAAGCCTTGCTCAACAACCAGGGCCAGGCCTTCACTCCGCGCGAACTGGCCAACTACGAGCACCTGCCGCAGCTGGCCGGGCCGCAGCGTGCTCAGCAACAAGTGATGCAGCAGTATCAGGTATTGAGCCAGATGCTGCGCCCCCTGGGCTTTTCCATCGCTCGCCTGGAGCTGCGCGAGCGAGGCAGCTGGTTCCTGACCACGGGCGCAAGCAGCGCCGGGCCGGGCATCGAGCTGCTGCTGGGGCGCGACCATCTGGTGGAGAAGATGCGCCGTTTCATTGCCATTTACGACAAGACACTCAAAGACCAGATCAGCACTATCGCCCGCATTGATCTGCGTTACTCCAACGGACTTGCCGTTGGTTGGCGGGAACCGATTGCACCGACGACGGCCCAACCCGCCGTTGCGAAGAATTAGAGAGAGGCAGGACCATGGCAAACGCGCATAGCGGCAAAATGATCGTCGGGCTGGACATCGGCACCTCCAAGGTGGTGGCGCTGGTGGGTGAAGTGGGCGAGGACGGCACCCTGGAAATCGTCGGGATCGGTACCCATCCGTCCCGCGGCCTGAAAAAAGGCGTGGTGGTGAACATCGAGTCCACCGTGCAGTCGATCCAGCGCGCCGTGGAAGAAGCGCAGCTGATGGCCGGCTGCCGCATCCACTCGGCCTTCGTCGGCGTGGCCGGCAACCACATCCGCAGCCTGAACTCCCACGGCATCGTCGCCATCCGCGACCGCGAGGTCAGCCTGGCCGACCTGGAGCGCGTACTCGACGCCGCCCAGGCCGTTGCCATCCCGGCTGACCAGCGCGTGCTGCACACCCTGCCGCAGGACTACGTGATCGACAACCAGGAAGGCGTGCGCGAGCCGCTGGGCATGTCTGGCGTACGTCTGGAAGCCAAGGTCCACGTGGTCACCTGCGCGGTCAACGCGGCGCAGAACATCGAAAAATGCGTACGCCGCTGCGGCCTGGAAATCGACGACATCATCCTCGAGCAGCTGGCCTCGGCCTACTCGGTGCTGACCGACGATGAAAAAGAGCTGGGCGTGTGCCTGGTGGACATCGGTGGTGGCACCACCGACATCGCCATCTTCACCGAGGGCGCGATCCGTCACACCGCGGTGATCCCGATTGCCGGCGACCAGGTGACCAACGACATCGCCATGGCCCTGCGTACCCCGACCCAGTACGCCGAAGAAATCAAGATCCGCTACGCCTGCGCCCTGGCCAAACTGGCTGGCGCCGGCGAGACCATCAAGGTGCCAAGCGTGGGTGATCGCCCACCGCGCGAGCTGTCGCGCCAGGCCCTGGCCGAGGTGGTGGAGCCACGTTACGACGAGCTCTTCACCCTGATCCAGGCCGAACTGCGCCGCAGCGGCTACGAGGACCTGGTGCCGGCCGGCATCGTCCTCACCGGTGGCACCGCCAAGATGGAAGGCGCCGTGGAACTGGCCGAGGAAATCTTCCACATGCCGGTACGCCTGGGCGTGCCGCACAGCGTTCGGGGGCTCAGCGACGTGGTTCGCAACCCGATCTATTCCACCGGCGTGGGCTTGCTCACCTACGGCCTGCAGAAGCAGACCGAAGACCTGCCCCTGACCGGTAACAGCAGCAACAACAGCTATGGCGATGAACCGAAGGCTCCAGTGCTTGAACGCTTCAAGCGCTGGGTCCAGGGCAATTTCTAAGTTTCAAAGCAGTAGTGGTAGGCGCGACAACTAGAGAACTGTAAGGAGAGGGAAAATGTTCGAGCTCGTAGACAACGTCCCGCAAAGCCCGGTCATCAAAGTGATCGGTGTTGGCGGTGGTGGCGGCAACGCCGTCAACCACATGGTCAAGAGCAGCATCGAAGGCGTGGAATTCATCTGCGCCAACACCGATGCTCAGGCGCTGAAGAACATCGGCGCGCGCACCATCCTGCAATTGGGCACTGGCGTGACCAAGGGCCTGGGTGCCGGTGCCAATCCGGAAGTCGGCCGCCAGGCCGCGCTGGAAGACCGTGAGCGCATCGCTGAAGTGCTGCAGGGCACCAACATGGTGTTCATCACCACTGGCATGGGCGGCGGTACCGGTACCGGTGCAGCGCCGATCATCGCCGAAGTGGCCAAGGAAATGGGCATTCTCACCGTTGCCGTGGTGACCCGTCCGTTCCCGTTCGAAGGCCGCAAGCGCATGCAGATCGCCGATGAAGGCATCCGCATGCTGGCCGAAAGCGTCGACTCGTTGATCACCATCCCCAACGAGAAGCTGCTGACCATCCTGGGCAAGGATGCCAGCCTGCTGTCCGCCTTCGCCAAGGCCGACGACGTACTGGCCGGTGCCGTGCGCGGTATCTCCGATATCATCAAGCGCCCGGGCATGATCAACGTCGACTTCGCCGACGTGCGTACCGTGATGGGTGAAATGGGCATGGCCATGATGGGTACTGGCTGCGCCAGCGGCCCGAACCGTGCGCGTGAAGCCACCGAGGCAGCGATCCGCAACCCGCTGCTGGAAGACGTCAACCTGCAGGGCGCCCGCGGCATCCTGGTGAACATCACCGCAGGCCCTGACCTGTCGCTGGGCGAGTACTCCGACGTGGGTAGCATCATCGAAGCCTTCGCCTCCGACCACGCCATGGTCAAGGTCGGCACCGTGATCGACCCGGACATGCGTGACGAGCTGCACGTGACCGTAGTGGCCACCGGCCTGGGCGCGCGCATCGAGAAGCCTGTGAAGGTGGTCGACAACACCCTGCAGACTGCCCAGCAGGCATATGAGGCTTCCAACCCGGCTCCGGTTCGCCAGGAGCAGCCTGCGGTCAACTACCGTGACCTGGAGCGCCCGACCGTAATGCGCAACCAGGCCCATGCAGGTGCTGCTGCAGCCGCTAAACTGAACCCTCAGGATGACCTGGACTACCTCGATATCCCGGCATTCCTGCGTCGTCAGGCTGATTAATGGAATTTATCAGGGGTATAAAGGTGATTGGTATTCATCAAAGGTTGGGTCTGTTATCATCCCCAGCCTTTGTTGATACCTGTTCGCAATTTGCGCTGAAGCGGCCAATGCCATGATTAAACAACGCACCCTGAAGAATACCATCCGTGCCACAGGTGTCGGTCTGCACTCCGGGGAGAAGGTTTACCTGACCCTCAAGCCTGCACCTGTTGACACCGGCATCGTCTTCCGCCGCGCCGACCTCGACCCTGTGGTCGAAATCCCGGCGCGCGCGGCCAACGTCGGCGAGACAACCATGTCGACGACGCTGGTCAACGGTGACGTCAAGGTCGATACGGTCGAGCACCTGCTCTCCGCCATGGCGGGCCTGGGCATCGATAACGCCTACGTCGAGCTCTCCGCCTCGGAAGTGCCGATCATGGATGGCAGCGCCGGACCCTTTGTATTTCTGATTCAGTCTGCCGGCCTGGAAGAACAGGACGCAGCCAAGAAGTTCATCCGCATCCTGCGTGAGGTAACCGTGGAAGAGGGCGACAAGCGCGCCACTTTCCTGCCTTTCGACGGTTTCAAGGTGAGCTTCGAGATCGACTTCGATCATCCGGTCCTCAAGGGCCAGACCCAGAGTGCGGTCGTCGACTTCTCCAGCACCTCGTTCGTGAAGGAAGTCAGCCGCGCCCGTACCTTCGGTTTCATGCGTGACATCGAGTACCTGCGCAAGCACAACCTTGCGCTGGGTGGCAGTGTCGAGAACGCCATCGTGGTCGACGAGACCGGTGTGCTCAACGAAGACGGCCTTCGTTCCGATGACGAATTCGTCAAGCACAAGATCCTCGACGCCATTGGCGACCTTTATCTGCTGGGCAACAGCCTGATCGGCGAGTTCAAGGGCTACAAGTCCGGCCACGCGCTGAACAACCAGCTGTTGCGCAAGCTGATTGCCGAAACCGATGCCTGGGAAGTGGTCACCTTCGAAGATGCCAGCACGGCACCGATCTCGTACATGCGCCCTGTTGCGGCCGTGTAAGTTCGAACACTCTCTAGTTCATTAAGGCCACCTTCGGGTGGCCTTTTTTATGGCTGACGCATTTTGCCCGGCAGGTCCGGCCATTCGCGGGCACGCCCGCTCCCACAGGTCCTGCGCCGCTCCAGAGGCAGTGGGCACCCTGTGGGAGCGGGCGTGCCCGCGAATGGACTGCGCAGCAGTCCCGAAGGTGTCAGCGCTTGTCCTGGGCGTGAGCTGCCAGCCTTTCCAGTGCTGCGCGCAGCTTGGGGTCAGTGATGCCCTCGGCGGTATCGCGCAGGCTCTCGGCTGCGTTATTGGACAGTTCTGCAGCATGGCCACCACGCTTGGCTGGCACCAGCGGGGGCTGGACCTTGTACTGGATGCGCCTGAGGTTGGCGAACGCCTCCATGGCCTGTAATGCCGACATCAGGCGTTTCTGCTGATAGCGCAGGCGGGTTGCCCAGTGGCCGTCGGTTACCACCAGCAACAATGTGCCATCGCGCCACGACGCCACATGGCAGTGCTCGCGGGCGGCTGGTTGCAGCTGGCTTTCCAGCAGGCGCTGCAGGTGCTCCAGGCGTTCGGCCTGGTTCAGCAGCAGGCGCAGCGGGCGGACCTGGCGGAGCAGGGCCGAGGGCGGCTGGGCGGGGGAGGGTTTGTAGGCCATGGGTATGTGCATGAGGTTACAAGATCGGCAGTTTAACACCTCTTGTAGCCTGCACTGGCCTCTTCGCGGGCTTGCCCGCTCCCACAGGATCACCACAGGTCTCAAGTGTTGCGAAATACCTGTGGGAGCGGGCAAGCCCGCGAAGAGGCCCGTGCAGGCAACCAAGGACAAGACTCATTCTCGATACGTTTCATCTTCCCGAACCTTGAACTCAGGGAAAATGCCCCTATCTAAAACAAGCCCCCGCCAAAACGCTGTAAAAGCATCGTGGAAATCCACCACTTTCCTCACCATCGTTTCCGGGTAGAATGCTCGTTCGCATGCGGCCTCAGGGCTGCACGGGCGACTCATGGGGCCGCCCTCCATCCCTACGTGTGGAAGATCCTGCCGATATGTTTGCGCCTTTGTTAAAGAAACTTTTTGGAAGCAAGAACGAGCGTGAAGTCAAACGCATGCTCAAGACGGTGAACATCGTCAATGCTCTCGAAGAGAAGATGGTGGCCCTCTCCGACGAGCAACTGCGGGGCAAGACCGCAGAGTTCAAGGAGCGCCTGGCCAAAGGCGAGACACTGGACCAGTTGCTGCCTGAAGCCTTCGCCGTGGCCCGTGAGGCCGGCAAGCGCGTGATGGGCATGCGCCACTTCGACGTGCAGCTGATCGGTGGCATGACCCTGCACGAGGGCATGATCGCAGAAATGCGTACCGGTGAAGGCAAGACCTTGGTCGGTACCCTGGCCGTGTACCTCAACGCATTGTCTGGCAAGGGCGTGCACGTGGTCACCGTCAACGACTACCTGGCCCGCCGCGACGCCAACTGGATGCGCCCGCTGTACGAGTTCCTCGGCCTGTCGGTCGGCATCGTCTCGGCCTTCCAGCCGCCGGAAGAAAAGCGCGCCGCCTACGCGTCCGACATCACCTACGGCACCAACAACGAATTCGGTTTCGACTACCTGCGCGACAACATGGCGTTCAGCCAGGACGAGAAGTTCCAGCGTGAACTGAACTTCGCCGTGATCGACGAAGTCGACTCCATCCTCATCGACGAAGCGCGTACCCCGCTGATCATCTCCGGTCAGGCCGAGGACAGCTCCAAGCTGTACATCGAGATCAACCGTCTGATCCCGCGCCTTACCCAGCACATCGAAGAGGTCGAAGGCCAGGTCACCCAGGAAGGCCACTTCACCATCGACGAGAAGAGCCGTCAGGTCGAGCTGAACGAAGCCGGTCACCAGTTCATCGAAGAGATGCTCACCCAGTCCGGCCTGCTGGCCGAGGGCGAGAGCCTGTACTCGGCGCATAACCTGAGCCTGCTGACCCACGTCTACGCCGGCCTGCGCGCGCACAAGCTGTTCCACCGCAACATCGAATACATCGTCCAGGACGGCCAGGTCCTGCTGATCGACGAGCACACCGGCCGTACCATGCCGGGCCGTCGTCTGTCCGAAGGCCTGCACCAGGCCATCGAAGCCAAAGAGAACCTGAACATCCAGGCCGAGAGCCAGACCCTGGCTTCGACCACCTTCCAGAACTACTTCCGCCTCTACACCAAGCTGTCCGGCATGACCGGTACCGCCGACACCGAAGCGTTCGAGTTCCAGTCGATCTACGGGCTCAACGTGATGGTCATTCCGCCGAACAAGCCGTTGGCGCGTAAAGACTTCAACGACCTGGTGTACCTGACCGCCGACGAGAAATACGCCGCGATCATCGCCGACATCAAGGAAAGCATGAAGCAGGGCCGCCCGGTGCTGGTGGGTACTGCGACCATCGAAACCTCCGAGCACATGTCCAACCTCCTGAAGAAGGAAGGTATCGACCACAAGGTGCTCAACGCCAAGTACCACGAGAAGGAAGCCGAGATCATTGCGCAAGCCGGTGCGCCAGGTGCCCTGACCATCGCCACCAACATGGCCGGCCGTGGTACCGACATCCTGCTGGGCGGTAACTGGGAAGCCGAAGTGGCTGCCCTGGAAAACCCGACCGCCGAGCAGATCGCCCAGATCAAGGCCGACTGGCAGAAGCGTCACCAGCAGGTGATCGAGACGGGTGGCCTGCACGTGATCGCTTCCGAGCGCCACGAATCGCGCCGTATCGACAACCAGCTGCGTGGCCGTTCCGGCCGTCAGGGCGACCCGGGCTCCAGCCGCTTCTACCTGTCGCTGGAAGACAGCCTGATGCGTATCTTCGCCTCTGACCGGGTGAAGAACTTCATGAAGGCGCTGGGCATGCAGTCCGGCGAGGCCATCGAGCACCGCATGGTCACCAACGCCATCGAGAAGGCCCAGCGCAAGGTCGAAGGCCGCAACTTCGACATCCGCAAGCAGTTGCTGGAATACGACGACGTGGCCAACGAGCAGCGCAAGGTGATCTACCACATGCGCAACAGCCTGCTGGCCGCCGAGAACATTGGCGACACCATCGTCGAATTCCGCAAGGAAGTACTGGACGCTACCATCAGCCAGCACATTCCGCCGCAATCGCTGCCAGAGCAGTGGGACGTGGCCGGTCTGGAAGCTTCGCTTGCCAGCGATTTCGCCATGAAGCTGCCGATCCAGCAGTGGCTCGACGAGGACGATCACCTCTACGAAGAGACCCTGCGCGAGAAGCTGCTGAACGAAATCACCACCGCGTACACCGAGAAGGAAGACCAGGCCGGTATCGAAGCCCTGCGTACCTTCGAGAAGCAGATCCTGCTGCGCGTGCTGGATGACCTGTGGAAAGACCACCTGTCGACCATGGACCACCTGCGTCACGGTATCCACCTGCGTGGTTATGCGCAGAAGAACCCGAAGCAGGAGTACAAGCGCGAATCCTTCAGCCTGTTCCAGGAGCTGCTCGAGTCGATCAAGCGCGACACCATCCGTGTGCTGTCGCACGTTCAGGTACGCCGCGAAGACCCGGTCGAAGAGGAAGCCCGCCTGCGCCGCGAGGCCGAGGAACTGGCCAGCCGCATGCAGTTCCAGCATGCCGCTGCCCCGGGCCTGGAAAGCGAGCAACTGAACGAGGAGGGCGCCGAAGTGGCCGTCGCCTCGGCACCGGTGCGCAACGAGCAGAAGCTGGGCCGCAACGAGCCGTGCTGGTGTGGTTCGGGCAAGAAGTTCAAGCATTGCCACGGGCAGATCGAGTGATCTGACCTGAATTGGGGCCGCGGTGCGGCCCTATCGCGACACAAGGCCGCTCCCACAGGGATGGCGCACAGCCGCAACGCTGCGCCGTCCTATGTGGGAGCGGCCTTGTGTCGCGATGGGGCGCGAAGCGGCCCCGTTTTTCGATATCAACCGTATTTTCTAGGAGCGCTCTAATGGCTGTTGGTCTTGGTCCTTTGCCCACCCTGCACCCGGTTCCGGGTTTTGAACTCGGCATCGCTTCTGCCGGCATCAAGCGCCCGGGGCGCAAGGATGTGGTGGTCATGCGCTGCGCCGAAGGCTCCAGCGTGGCTGGCGTGTTCACCCTCAACGCCTTCTGCGCAGCGCCGGTGATCCTGTCCAAGCAGCGTGTGCAGGGCACCGTGCGCTACCTGCTGACCAACACCGGTAACGCCAACGCCGGCACCGGCGCGCCAGGCCTGGCCGCCGCCGAGCGCACCTGCGCCAAGCTGGCCGAACTGGCTGGCGTACCGGCCGAGTCGGTACTGCCGTTCTCCACCGGCGTAATCGGCGAGCCGCTGCCGGTCGAGAAGATCGAAGGCGCGCTGCAGGCCGCCCTCGACAACCTGTCGGAAAACCACTGGGCCGAAGCCGCCACCGGCATCATGACCACCGACACCCTGCCCAAGGGTGCCAGCCGCCAGTTCCAGCACGATGGCGTGACCGTTACCGTCACCGGCATCAGCAAGGGTGCAGGCATGATTCGCCCGAACATGGCTACCATGCTCGGCTACATCGCCACCGACGCCAAGGTTGCCCCAGCGGTACTCAAGGACCTGATGCTGGACGGCGCCAACAAGTCGTTCAACCGCATCACCATCGATGGCGACACCTCGACCAACGACTGCTGCATGCTGATCGCCACCGGCAAGGCCAACCTGCCGGAAGTCACCGAAGCCAACGGCGCATTGTTCGAAGCGCTGAAGAAGGCGGTGTTCGAAGTGTGCATGGAAGTGGCCCAGGCCATCGTCCGTGACGGCGAAGGCGCCACCAAGTTCGTTACCGTGCAGGTCAACGGCGGTGGCAACCACCAGGAGTGCCTGGACGTCGGCTACGCCGTGGCCCACTCGCCACTGATCAAGACCGCGCTGTTCGCTTCCGACCCCAACTGGGGCCGTATCCTCGCCGCCGTTGGCCGTGCCGGCGTACCGGAGCTGGATGTGAGCCTGATCGATGTGTACCTGGACAGCGTGTGCATTGCCAGCAAAGGCGGCCGCAGCCCGAGCTACACCGAAGACCAGGGCGCCAAGGTAATGGCCCAGGAAGAGATCACCATCCGCATCGAGTTGGGCCGTGGCCAGTGCAGCGAAACCATCTGGACCACCGACCTGTCCCACGAGTACGTGAAGATCAACGCCGAGTACCGTACCTGATGTAATTGGGGCCGCGTTGCGGCCCATCGCGACACAAGGCCGCTCCCACAAGGACCTGCGTACACCGCCCCATGTGGGAGCGGCCTTGTGTCGCGAAAGGGCTGCAAAGCAGCCCCAAAATTCCCAAACGATGGAGCCGAACCATGAGCTATCACCTGATCATCGGCGACAAGCTGTATTCCTCCTGGTCGCTGCGTGGCGCCCTGGCCCTCGAGCTGGCTGGCGTGCCTTACGAAGAAACACTGATCAAACTCAACCAGCCTGACACCCGTCAGCGCATCCTCGCCTTCTCTGCCACCGGCAAGGTACCGCTGCTCAAGACCGAGCACGGTGTCATCGCCGACTCGCTGGCCATTGCCGAATACCTCAACGAACGCCACCCCGACGCCCAGCTGTGGCCTGCCGACGTGGCGGCTCGGGCCCAGGCCCGTTCGGCCTGCGCGCAGATGCACAGCGGCTTCTTCGCCCTGCGCGGTGCCATGCCGTTCGACCTGTCGCGCGACCAGGCGCTGGACAGCGTGCCGCTGGAGGTTCAAATCGATATCGACCGTATCGTTGCACTGTGGTCCGAATGCCGCCTGGTGGCCAAGGACAGCGGCCCGTTCCTGTTCGGCAAGCCAAGCCTGGCCGATGCCTTCTTCGCCCCGGTGGCCGTACGCCTGCGCACCTACCGCGTGGAAGTGCCTGCGGAGGCGGCGGCCTATATCGAAACCATTTACCATTGGCCGGCCTTCCAGGCCTGGCAGCAGGCTGGCCTGGCGGAGCGTGAAGGGTGAAACGGATTCATGTTGTAGCCGCTGTCATTCGTGGTACTGACGGCCGCATTCTGATCGCACGGCGTGCCGATACCCAGCACCAGGGCGGCCTGTGGGAATTCCCGGGCGGCAAGGTGGAAGAGGGTGAGGGCGTCGAGGCGGCGCTGGCCCGCGAGCTGCGCGAGGAGCTGGGCATCGAGGTAAGCCGTTCGCGTGCGCTGATCAAGGTCAGCCACGACTACCCGGACAAGCAGGTGCTGCTGGACGTGCGCGAGGTCGAGGCGTTCACCGGCGAGCCGCATGGCGCCGAGGGCCAGCCGCTGGAATGGGTTGCCCCACGTGATTTGCCCCAGTACGAATTCCCCGAGGCCAATAAACCGATCGTTGCAGCCGCGCGCCTGCCGGACCAGTACCTGATCACCCCCGATGGCCTGGAAGTGCCGCAGATGCTCAAGGGCATCCAGAAGGCGGTGGCCAGCGGCATTCGCCTGATCCAGTTGCGTGCCCCGGACATGTACGACCCCAAGTACCGCGATGTGGCGGTGGATGCGGTCGGCCTGTGCGCGGGCAAGGCGCAGTTGATGCTCAAGGGGCCGCTGGAGTGGCTGGGTGACTTCCCAGCCGCGGGTTGGCACCTGACGGCTGCACAACTGCGCAAGTATGCCGCCAACGGCCGGCCGTTCCCCAAGGAGCGCTGGCTGGCGGCGTCCTGCCACAGTGCCGAAGAGCTGGCGCTGGCGGAGCAGATGGGCGTGGACTTCGTCACCTTGTCGCCGGTGCAGGCAACCCTGACACACCCTGAGGCGGTGCCGCTGGGGTGGGACGAGGCACAGCGGTTGATTGCCGGGTTCAACAAGCCGGTCTACCTGCTGGGTGGGGTAGGCCCGGGTGAGCGCGAGCAGGCCTGGGAAGCGGGGGCACAGGGTGTGGCCGGGATCCGGGCGTTCTGGCCTGAGATCTGAGTCGCCTGTAATTGGGGCCGCTTTGCGGCCCATCGCCGGCAAGCCAGCTCCCACAGAGGCAGCACAGACCGGGCTCTGTGGGAGCTGGCTTGCCGGCGATGGGCTGCGCAGCAGCCCCAAAAATATCAGCCCAGCGGCTTTTCAGCAGGTTGCCACAAAACCTCAGCCACCCCCTGCCGCCGCCCAATGATCCGCGCCGCCACAAACAGCAGATCCGAAAGCCGGTTGATATACGCCAACCCAACCCCCGCCAACGGCTCCAGCGCATTCAACTGCTGGCACCGCCGCTCCGCACTGCGCGCCAGGCTCCGGCACACATGCGCCTGTGCCACCAGCGCCGAGCCACTGGGCAAGATGAAGTTCTTCAACGGCCCCAGCTCTTCATTCCACACATCGATCGCTGCTTCCAGGCGTTCCACTTCCGCCAGGTTCAACGCCTGATAACTGGGCATCGCCAGCTCACCGCCCAAGTCGAACAGGCGGTGCTGACACGGCGCCAATAC
The DNA here is from genome assembly GCF_002113255.1 of Pseudomonas sp. B14(2017). Taxonomy (NCBI): domain Bacteria; kingdom Pseudomonadati; phylum Pseudomonadota; class Gammaproteobacteria; order Pseudomonadales; family Pseudomonadaceae; genus Pseudomonas; species Pseudomonas sp. B14(2017). Next base: position 58,304 of record NZ_NEJY01000020.1, on the reverse strand, counting down.
TGCGCTCACTTCATCCAACCCTTGTTCGGCCAGCCCCGCCAGCAGCAAACCCAGTTGGCTGTTCAGGCTGTCCACCTCGCCAATCGCTTCGATCCGTGGGTGGTCCTTGGGCACCCGACGCCCGTCGCCCAGGCCGGTTTCGCCTTTGTCGCCGGTGCGGGTGTAGATCTTCGACAGGCGGTAGCCCATGTCATTTCTCCGTTTTGGCCGGCGCCACCGCTGCCGGCTGGCCGAGGGGCAGGCGCAGGGTGAAGCAGGTACCCTGGCCGGGCGTGGATTGCACTTCCATCTGCCCCTTGTGGTTGTTGGTGATGATGAAGTACGAGACCGACAGGCCCAGCCCGGTGCCCTGGCCGATTTCCTTGGTGGTGAAGAACGGCTCGAAGGTGCGTTTGCGCACCCCCTCGGGCATGCCGACGCCGTTGTCCTCGACCTGGATTTCCGCCCATGGCGGGCTCAAGCGGGTGCGCAGGGTGATGCGCCCGGGCTCGCTCGGCTGCGGCCGCTGGTGGATGGCCTGGGCGGCGTTTTTCAGCAGGTTGAGCAGCACCTGCTCCAATTCGTTGGCGGTGCACGGCACCTGCCCCAGTTCGGGGTCGAACTGGCGCACGATGGCCTGGCCCTTGAAGTCGAAGCCGATGGCCAGGTCGAAGTCGTTGCCGGCAATCTCCACCGCCTGATCGATCAGCGCCGGCAGGTCGCACGGCGCCAACTGGCGGTTGCTGCGGCGGCTGAAACTGAGCATGTGGGTGACGATCTTCGCCGCCCGCGCTCCGGCCTGCTGGATGCCGTCGAGCAATAGCGGCACTTCGCGACTCTCCAGGTAACGGTTGACCGTGGGCAGGTCGATGCCCAGTTCCTCGGCCTGCTCCTGGTTGCGCGGCAACTCGGGTGACAGGCGCCGGCGGATGTTCTGCACGTTATGCAGGATCGCGCCTAGCGGGTTGTTGATCTCGTGGGCCATGCCGGCGGCCAGGCCACCGACCGAAAGCATCTTCTCCGATTGCACCATCATTTCCTCAAGCGACAGGCGCTGGGTGATGTCGTCGATACGGATGACCACGCCACGGCCGCCGCCACCGGTCAGCGGGTAGAAGGTCAGGGCGTAGTGGCGCAGGTCGTCGCCTTTGGGCCAGGTGACCCGCTCGATCTTCGCCACCCGATGCTTTTCCACGGTTTCCTTCAGCTGTGGCAGGAACGGTTTGAGCGGTTCGAAGGCGATGAAGATCGGCTGGTTCAGCGCTTCGTCCAGTGGCGTGCCGGAAAGCACCGTGGCTTCGTGATTCCACTGGGTCACGTAGAGCTGTTCGTCGAGGGCGATCAGCGCCGAAGGCATCGAGTCGATGATGCTGTTGAGGTAATTCTGGAAGCCGGTGAGTTTCTTCTCGATCTTGCTGCGCACCTGGACTTCCAGCTCCAGCTTGCGGTTGGTATGGCGGGTTTCCTCGGCCAGGCCCTGGGCCTGGTCATAGGCCTCCTGGAACTCGTCGCGGGTGCGCTTGAGCTGCTGTTCGCGGGCCTCGATGCGCGAAAGCATGGTGTTGAACGCTTCGGCCAGGCTGCCGATTTCGTCGTCGTTGCCGCGATGCGCACGCAGGGCATAGCTTTCTTCGCGGGTGACCTGACGGCTGAGCTCTTCGAGCTGGTTGATCGGCTGGGTGATCAGGCGTTTGATCTGCCGGGCGATGACGATCCACAGCAGGATGCTGAACACCAGGATGCCCAGGCTGGCGCTGAGGGTGCCGGTGTAGAAAGCCGTGGGCAGTTCGCTGCTGGCCACCAGCAGCAGATGCGCGGGCGGGTTGGCGTCACGTGGCATGCGGATCAGCTGGGTGCTGCGAAACTCCATCAGGCGCCAGCCGTCGATGTCGCGAAAACGCCTGGGCAACGCCAGCGGCTCGCCGTGCTGCAGTTGCGCCAGTATGCGGCCATCGCCACCGTAGACGGCGGCGGCGCGCAACGGCGTGTAGCTGTCCAGTTCCTTGAGCAGGGCGCTGGCGGTGTCCGGGCTGTCGCCGGCGCGGGCCGCCAGCTGCGGGTTGGCCACCAGCCGGCCGATGGTGTGCAGCGCCTGTGGCGCCATGCTTTCCTGGGTGATCCAGTAGGCGGCGCTGATGAAGGTGAGGTTGGCCACCAGCAGGATGGTCACCAGCAACACCAGCAGGGCCGCCAGCAGCTTCTGCCCGACCGGGAGGTTTTCCAGGCGTTGGCGCAAGGTCATGGGCTAGGCAATGTCCATATCCGGTTGAAAGGGCCGCGTCAGTCGCAGGGCAAACCACGCACGCGCAGGTTATCGACCAGGTGCTGCAGCAGGCGTTCCAGCTGTGGCAGCTGCAAGCCATGACGGCCAGCGGCGCGGCAGGCGTGGCCAAGCAGGTAGTGCACCTCGGTGCGCCGGCCAGCGCGTACATCCTGGTACATGGAAGAGTAGTTGGCTGCGGTGGCAAGGATCACCCGCTGTACTTCTTCGTTCAGCCCGTCTGCCGCTTCTGGCTGGCCACAACGGCGCAGCAGCTGGGCCAGCTCGACGCACAGGGCGTCCACTTCGCCCAGGTGCCCCAGCAGCCCGCCGTTCTGGCAGTCGTGCAGCACGGTCAGCGGGTTGATGGCGCAATTGAGCGCCAGCTTGCGCCACAGGCGGGTGAGGATATCCACCGTCCACTCGGCGGGGATGCCGGCCTCGTGCAGGTCATCGAACCAGATCGGGATCGTCGGGTTGCGTGGGTCGCCCAGCCAGTTGAAGCCGTGGCCGGCAAAGCGTACCTGCCAGTCACCCTCGCGGAACGCCCCTTCGGTACTGGAGGCGAAGATGCAGCGCGCGTGGGGCACCAGGTCGGCGACTTCGTCCTGGCTGCCCAGACCGTTCTGCAGCAGCACCACCTCGGCGCCCTCGGCCAGGCGCGCTGCCACGCCGGCAATGGCCGGGGCAGCGTCGTAGGCCTTGCAGGCCACCAGCAGACGGTGGATCGGGCCGTGTGCCTGCGCGGTTTCGGCGGGGATGGCGTAGTGGCGGGGCTGGTCCTGTTCGGCCAGGGTAAGGCCGCCGGCCTGCTGGTAGGCCTGCAGCCGTTGCCCGTCACGCAGGATCAGGCGTACTGCCTTGCCCGCGCGCGCCAGGCGGCAAGCCCACAGGCTGCCCAGGCTACCGGCGCCGAGAATATGCCAGGTGCTGCTCATATGCGTTTCGCAACCCGTTATAATGAGCCCGCATTTTAACCGTCAAACCCAGCGCGCTCCATCTTCAGCCTGAGCGCGCTTTTATTTTGGGAGAACAACCATGCCTTCGTTCGACGTGGTATCGGAACTGGACAAGCACGAAGTGCAGAACGCGGTCGACAACGCCATCAAGGACCTGGACCGCCGCTACGACCTCAAGGGCAAGGGTACCTTCGAGTTCAAGGACAAAGAGCAGACCGTGATGCTCACCGCCGAGGAAGAGTTCCAGCTCGAAGCGATGCTGGAAATCCTGCGCCTGGCGCTGGTCAAGCGCAAGATCGACGTGAAGTGCCTGGAAACCAAGGACCCGTACGCCTCGGGCAAGGAAAAGAAACAGGAAGCCAAGTTCCGCGAAGGCATCGACAAGGACCTGGCGAAGAAGATCGTCGCCACCATCAAGGATGGCAAGCTGAAAGTGCAGGCCGCCATCCAGGGCGAACAGGTACGCGTTACCGGTAAAAAGCGTGACGACCTGCAGGAAGCCATTGCCCTGCTGCGTACCAAGGAATTCGACATGCCGTTGCAGTTCAACAACTTCCGCGACTGATGTGGGCACCACCCGGAACCCCGATGGCGAAATGATGTCCATGGGGGCCGGGGCTGCGCAATCGCGCGCGGCCTGTTCTACCGTGTACTTGCCGCTCGGCATCAGGAGATGAATATGGATTTGAACGCTGAAGTCGATCAGCTGGTCCGCCAATCCCAGACCTGGATTCCCTTGATCATGGAATACGGCAGCCGTGTGCTGCTGGCGCTGCTGACCCTGGCGGTCGGCTGGTGGATCATCAACAAGGTCAGCGCCCGCCTGGGCAGGCTGGTTGGCCTGCGCAACGCCGACCTGGCGCTGCAGGGCTTCATCAGCACCCTGTCGAATATCGTGCTGAAGGTGCTGCTGTTCGTCAGCGTGGCATCGATGATCGGTATCGAGACCACCTCGTTCGTTGCCGCCATCGGTGCCGCGGGCCTGGCCATCGGCCTGGCCTTGCAGGGCAGCCTGGCGAACTTCGCCGGCGGTGTGCTGATCCTGATGTTCCGCCCGTTCCGCATCGGTGACTGGATCGAGGCGCAAGGCGTGGCTGGCACCGTCGACAGCATCCAGATCTTCCACACCGTGCTGCGCACCGGTGACAACAAGACCGTGATCATGCCCAACGGCAGCCTGTCCAACGGCATCATCACCAACACCAACCGCCAGCCGACGCGCAAGGTGGTGTTCGATGTGGGCGTGGACTACGACGCCGACCTGCAGAAGGCCCGCAACGTGTTGCTGGAGCTGGCGCAGGACCCGCGTGTACTGCCCGACCCGGCGCCGCAGGCGGTGGTCGCGACCCTGGGCGACAGCTCGATCACCGTGTCGTTGCGCTTGTGGACCAAGACTGCCGATTACTGGGATGTGATGTTCATGCTCAACGAGCATGCGCGCGACCGATTGAAGGCTGAAGGGATCGACATTCCGTTCCCGCAGCGGGTGATTCGCGTGGTGCAGGAGACTGCAGCGCAGTAATACCGCGTTGAAGCCGGGGCCGCTTCGCGCCCCATCGCCGGCAAGCCAGCTCCCACAGGGTTCTCACAGTCTTCAGGCCTGTGTCGTACCTGTGGGAGCCGGCTTGCCGGCGATGGGGCGCGAAGCGGCCCCGGCTTTTTACACTTGTTCACAGCAATACCCCGCCATTTCTGGCATATAGCCTGACCCCACCTGCCACACCCGATACGCCATCATGAAACCACTGCTGTACATCACCCCCCTGCGCGCCTTGCTGTTCGGCCTGACCCTGGCGCTGTTCGAGCTGCTCACCTACCTGGCCAGCGACGCCGTCATGCCGGCCATGCCGGTGGTGGTCGGCGACCTGAACGCCAGCCCCGAATACATTCCCCACGCCCTCAACCTGTACCTGCTGGGTGGCGTGGTGCTGCAATGGCTGATCGGCCCGCTGGCCGACCGTTATGGCCGGCGCCCGTTGCTGCTGATTGGCTGCGCGTTCTTCGGCCTGGCCTGCCTGGCCACCTTCTGGGTCCACGACATCGGCCTGTTCAACTTGCTGCGCCTGCTGCAGGGCATCGGCCTGGGCTTTGTGGTCACGGTCAGCTACCCGGCCCTGAACGAAGCCTTCAGCGAAGCGGACGCCGTGCGCATGATGGCCCTGCTGGCCAACATCGCCTTGCTCTCGCCACTGCTCGGGCCGCTGGTGGGCACCTTGCTGCTGCAGTGGCTGGACTGGCGCTGGCTGTTCGTGGCCTTTGCCATCGGCGCGGTTCTGGCCTGGCTGCTGCTGCACCGGCTGATGCCGGAAACCCTTGGCGTGGAACGCCGTGATGGCTCGCGCCTGGCATTCACGCCGATCCACCTGCTGCCGCTGCTGGCCGGTTACGGCCAGTTGCTGGCCAACCGCCGCTTTGTCGCTGGTAGCGCGGCCCTGGGCCTGGTCGGTCTGCCGCTGATTGGCTGGATCGGCCTGTCGCCGGTGCTGCTGATCCACGACGAGGGGCTGAGTACCATGGAGTACGCCTTGTGGCAGTTGCCGGTGTTTGGCGGGCTGATCCTGGGCAACCTGATCATCAACCGCATCGCCGACCGCTATCCGCTGCCGGCGCTGGTGCGGGGTGCGTTGTGGCCATACCTGGCCGGCCTGTGCCTGATGGTGCTGGCGACCTGGTACTGGCCGAGCGTGACCAGCGTGGTGGCGGGCATGTCGCTGTACGCATTGGGGTTGGGCGTGGCCAACGCGGTGCTGTATCGCATGACGCTGTTCGCCAGCGAGCAGAGCAAGGGCCTGGTCTCGGCCATGCTGGGGATGATCACCATCGCCTTGCTGGGGTTGGGTGGGACGGTGCTGGCGTTGATTGGCGCCGGGGCCAGCTTGCTGCACTTTGCCCTGGCGGCGGGTGTGGCGGGGGCCTTGGCGCTGTGGCCGCTGTGGTTTGTGGTGGGTGGGCGGCCTGGTGAGGGGGCTGTTGCTCAGTAAACTTTATAGCCTGTACCGGCCTCTTCGCGGGTAAACCCGCTCCCACAGGGACTGCACAGCTCTCGAGGGCAGTGTTGTACCTGTGGGAGCGGGTTTACCCGCGAAGAGGCCAGTACAGGCAATACAAATCTGTCAGGGCCGCTCGGCCGCCGAACCTTCCTCTGCCACCGGTTTGCCCGGCCCGGCCTCCTGGCGCCACTGCAGGGCAATCAGGATCAAGGTCGGCACGCCCAGCAGGGCAGTGATCAGGAAGAAGTCGTGGTAACCGAACTTCTCCACCATCACCCCCGAATAACCCCCGATCAGCCTTGGCAACAGCAGCATGATCGAACTGAGCAACGCGTACTGGGTAGCCGAGAACTTCAGGTTGGTCAGGCTCGACAGGTAGGCGACGAAGGCCGAGGTGGCCATGCCGGAGCTGAAGTTGTCCAGCGAGATGGTCACCACCAGCATCTGCAGGTTCGGGCCCATGTCGGCCAGCATCAGGAACAGGATGTTGGTGCCCGCCGAGGCCACACCGCCGATGAACAGGATCGGCATGATGCCGAAGCGCACGATCAGCAGGCCACCAACCCCGGCGCCGACCAGGGTCATGATCAGGCCGAAGATCTTGCTGACGCTGGCGATCTGGTCCTTGGTGAAGCCCATGTCGATGTAGAACACGTTGGCCATCACGCCCATCACCGTGTCCGACATGCGATAGGTGGCGATCAGGCCGAGCAGCAGCAGGGCCTGCCAGCGGTAGCGGGCGATGAAGTCGTTGACCGGGGTCAGCACCGGGGCCAGGCCGCGACGACCCAGGCTCGACAGGCACGCCCAGGTCAACAGCACGTAGAGGATCAGGCGCAGGAAGGCGCGATCTTCCAGCAGCAGGTCCAGTGGCGTGGCATCACCGGAGATGACGCTGGACCAGCCGGTATTGAACATCTGGGTGAAGCTGGCCGGTACCGAAACCAGCAGGATGATCAGTACGAACACCGAGGCCAGCTGGTGCACCAGCCCATAGCGCGCTGCCGACAGCTGGGTACGCATGGGTACGGGCGGTTCGCGCATGATCAGGGTGGTGAACACGGCGGGCAGCATCATTACTGCGAACATGACGTAGGTGCCGGCCCAGGCCTTGTGCAGGTAGCTGAAGCCGGTGGAGCCGAACCACTCGGCGAAGAACAGTGCACCAGCCGTGGCCAGCAGGGCCGCCACGCGGTAGCCGGCCATGTAGCTGGCAGCGAGCGCAGCCTGGCGCTGGTCGTCGGCGATTTCCAGGCGGTAGGCATCGACGGCGATGTCCTGGGTAGCGGAGGCGAAGGCCACCAGCACCGCCAGGGCGATCAGCCATGACAGGTGCTGTTGCGGATCGCACAGGCTCATGCCGACCAGCCCGACCACCACCAGCGCCTGCGACAGCAGCAGCCACGAACGCCGACGCCCCAGGCTGCCGAGCAGTGGCAGGCGCCATTGGTCGAGCAGCGGCGACCACACCCACTTGAAGGCGTAGGCCAGGCCGATCAGGCTGGCGTAGCCAATGGTCTCGCGGGCCACGCCGGCTTCGCGCAACCACACCGAAAGGGTGGAGAACACCAGCATGTAAGGCAGACCGGCAGCGAAGCCGAGCAGCAAAAGTACCAAGGTTGACGGGCTGGCATAGGCAGCAAGCGCAGCGCGCCAGGTTTTACGGGGCATGGGCCAACATCTGCCTCAAGTTTGCGAAAACAAAGCGCGCACTCTAACCGCTGTGCTCCATCGGGCGCCAGCCATGGCGCGTCATATCCACACGATTGTTGGTTACATTCACACCCTCCGCACGCAGTCGCGCCCGTTGTTCATCCCCAGACGGGGTACCCAGTGCCAGGCTCAGCCGGCCACCTGCGCCAAGCACCCGGTGCCAGGGCAGGCGAGTGTCCGCGGGCAGTTGCCCGAGGGTACGCCCGACCCAGCGTGCCGCCCGCCCAAGCCCCGCCAGCTCGGCCAACTGGCCATAGCTGACCACCTTGCCGGCCGGCACTTGGCCGAGTACCGAATACAGCGCCGTTCGTCGGCCCTCGGCGGAGTCGAGGGCGTGCTCATATCCGTCAGACATCAGGCCCCCACTGGGCTGCAGATGAAACCGGACCGGCGGTCTGGCAAATGAGAGTTGAACTCAACGGCATGCTCCCGGTCTTTCCTTGCTCTGGTCGTGGTTATCTGGATAATGCCCGGCTTTTTTCGCCAAATCGAACCCGTAGTCCGCAAATCATAGCCCGCTTATGTATTCTAGATCCTTGTTGTGCCTGCTTGCTGTTTCCCTGTGCGCCTCCCCGGTGTTCGCCGACACCGTGTGGATGAAGAACGGCGACCGGCTCAGCGGCAAGATCAAAGTCTTCGACGGCGGCAAGCTGCTGCTGGAAACCCCCTATGGCGGTTCCATCGCCCTGGACTGGAAAGAAGTCCAGACCCTGGAGAGCGACCAGGAGATGCTGGTCAAGCAGGACGCCTACAGCGGTGAGCGCGCCAAGTCGCTGAAGGCCGCCGAGCCCGGCAAGGTGACCTTGGCCAATGGCGAGGCGCCAAAGACCGTGGAGCTGGCCAGCATCGAGCAGATCATGAAGCCCAAGCCACTGGTCGAGGACTTCGTGTGGAAGGGCAACGTCGACGTGGCGCTGGACTACAAGCGCGCCGAGAACGACACCGACGACTACGACATCGGCTTCAAGACCAGCGCCCGCCATGGCCGCTGGCGGCACAACGCCGAAGGCGAATACAACCGCGAGACCAAGGACGACGTCACCACCACCGACAACTGGAGTGCCGAGTACGCCCTGGACCGCTTCCTCACCGAGAAGTGGTTCTGGCAGGGGCGCGTGGAGTACAAGCGCGACCGCATCGAAGACCTCGCCCGCCAGCGCACCGTGGGTACCGGCCCGGGTTACCAGTTCTGGGACGACGAACTGGGCGCATTCTCGCTGGGTTCGCTGATCAACCGTACCGACTTCGAATACCAGGATGGCGCCAAGGACAACTTCTATTCCGCGGCGGTGAAGTGGGACTACACCCGCTACCTGATTGGCAAGAACGTGCAGCTGTTCACCAACGGCGAGTTCGCCAAGCCGCTGGGTGGCGTGGCCGACTACGCGCTGGATGCCGAGATTGGCCTGCGCTACAAGGTCACCGAGTGGGCCTCGCTCAACCTCAAGGCGGAGAAGGACGTCATCACCGGTACGCGGGACAGTGACCTGGACAAGACCCGCTATACCGCAGGCTTCGGCGTTACCTGGTAAACCGCCGGGGGCGCGTTGCGCCCCTTTCGCCGGCAAGCCAGCTCCCACAGGTCTGCACAGGCCTTGGCATTGCGCGGTCAGTGTGGGAGCTGGCTTGCCGGCGATAGGGCTGCGTAGCAGCCCCATTGGCACTGGATCTGATAATGCTTATCTTGTCCCATCCAGCCCGATATCAGGAGCCGCCCCCAAGTGAGTACCAATGCCATCCGCCCCGCCCGGGAGCTGCTGCTCAAGGAATACCGCGGCGTGCTCTCGACCCATTCCAAGTCGATGCCCGGCTACCCCTTCGGCTCGGTCGTGCCGTACTGCCTGGACGCTCAGGGCAACCCGCTGATCCTCATCAGCCGCATCGCCCAGCACACCCACAACCTGCAGAAAGACCCCAAGTGCTCGCTGCTGGTGGGCGAACGCGAAGCCGAGGACGTGCAGGCCGTGGGGCGCCTGACGGTGATGGCCGAGGCGCACAAGCTGGTGGAGGAGGCCGCCATCGAGGCCGCCGCCGAGCGCTACTACCGTTATTTCCCGGACGCGGCCAACTACCACAAGGCCCACGACTTCGACTTCTGGGTGCTGCAGCCGGTGCGCCACCGCTACATCGGCGGCTTCGGCGCGATCCACTGGCTTGACCAGGTAACCCTGGCCAACCCGTTCGCCGGTAAAGCCGAGGCGAGCATGGTCGAGCACATGAACAACGACCACGCCAACGCCATCGCCCACTATGTGCAACTGACCGAGCTGCCAAGCCATGCGCCAGCGCAGATGGTCGGGGTAGACAGCGAAGGCATGCACCTGCGTATCGGCCAGGCGGTGCACTGGTTGCCTTTCCCAAGTACTTGCAACACGCCGACACAAGTCCGCGAAGCCCTGGTTTTGCTGGCACGCGCCGACCAGTGGCCGGTTGCGACGGAAGTCGAGGGTTGAAAAGCCGAGCGCCCGCATCCATTTGTTGGTCTTACAGGAAGGGTCTCTTCCGACGAGGAATGCTTTGATGCGTGCTTTTCTACTGTTGTTTCTACTGTTTCCCGTGCTGGAGCTGTTCGTCTTCGTGAAGGTCAGTGCCGCCATCGGTTTTTTCCCGGCGCTGCTGCTGATCATCGCCGGCTCCGCCCTGGGTGTGCTGGTGATGCGCGTGGCCGGGCTGGCCACCGCACTGCGCGCCCGTGAAAGCCTGCAGCGTGGCGAACTGCCCGCCGAGGACATGTTCCAGGGCATGATGCTGGCCGTTGGTGGTGGCCTGCTGTTGCTGCCAGGTTTCATCAGCGACGTGCTGGGCCTGCTGTGCCTGCTGCCATTCACCCGTCACCTGGCCGCGCGCAAGATGCGCGAGCGTGCCGAGGCCCAGGCCATGCGCCAGCGCGCCTTCCAGGACGACCCGTTCCAGGCCCGGCCGCAGGATGGCGGGCATCGGCCGAATGTGATCGAAGGCGAGTACGAGCGCCGCGACAAGTAATAGCCGGGGGCCGCTTCGCGGCCCTTTCGCGACACAAGGCCGCTCCCACAGGGAATGCACACCTCCTGTGGGAGCGGCCTTGTGTCGCGAAAGGGGCGCGCAGCGGCCCCAGCTTTTTGCGGGGCCAAGGCGCTAATGAAAAATTTTCTGAAACAAGCCTTGTAATTGAATATGGCGGCCTCATGTATGTGGTCACCGCAAGGTTTCTGGTGGCGACACCAGACATTACACAGGTGCTTCGCCCATTGCGGATCACCCCCGGCAACGCCGGACTGCATCAAACCGCCGGTGTCGACACCGGCCGATGAAAACCACTATTTGGGAGAGATCGACAATGAAGCTTCGTCCTCTGCATGACCGCGTCGTTATCCGTCGCAGCGAAGAAGAATCGAAAACCGCTGGCGGTATCGTCCTGCCGGGTTCGGCCGCTGAAAAACCAAACCGCGGCGAAGTCGTCGCCGTCGGCACCGGTCGCATCCTGGACAACGGCGAAGTTCGCGCGCTGGCCGTGAAAGTGGGTGACAAAGTGGTTTTCGGCCCTTACTCGGGCAGCAACACCGTGAAAGTCGATGGCGAAGACCTGCTGGTCATGGCCGAGAACGAAATCCTCGCCGTTATCGAAGGCTGATTTCCCCGACTTCCCGTTACTCCAAAGAATTCCAAGGATTAAACGATCATGGCTGCTAAAGACGTAAAATTCGGCGACTCCGCTCGTAAGAAAATGCTGGTTGGTGTCAACGTTCTGGCTGACGCGGTAAAAGCGACCCTGGGCCCGAAAGGCCGTAACGTGGTGCTGGCCAAGAGCTTCGGCGCGCCGACCATCACCAAGGACGGCGTTTCCGTCGCCAAAGAAATCGAGCTGAAAGACGCCTTCGAGAACATGGGCGCCCAGCTGGTCAAGGAAGTTGCTTCCAAGGCCAACGACGCTGCCGGTGACGGCACCACCACCGCTACCGTCCTGGCTCAGGCCATCGTCAACGAAGGCCTGAAAGCCGTCGCTGCCGGCATGAACCCGATGGACCTGAAGCGCGGCATCGACAAGGCCACCGCTGCCGTCGTCGCCGAGCTGAAGAACCTGTCCAAGCCATGCGCCGACTCCAAGGCCATCGCCCAGGTAGGTACCATCTCCGCCAACTCCGACAACTCCATCGGTGAAATCATTGCCGAAGCCATGGAAAAAGTCGGTAAAGAAGGCGTGATCACCGTTGAAGAAGGCTCGGGCCTGGAAAACGAACTGTCGGTCGTGGAAGGCATGCAGTTCGACCGTGGCTACCTGTCGCCGTACTTCGTCAACAAGCCGGACACCATGGTTGCCGAGCTGGAAGGCCCGCTGCTGCTGCTGGTCGACAAGAAGATCTCCAACATCCGTGAGCTGCTGCCAGTTCTGGAAGCCGTTGCCAAGGCCGGCCGCCCACTGCTGATCGTTGCCGAAGACGTTGAAGGCGAAGCCCTGGCTACCCTGGTAGTCAACAACATGCGCGGCATCGTCAAGGTTGCTGCGGTCAAGGCTCCGGGCTTCGGCGACCGCCGCAAGGCCATGCTGCAGGACATCGCCGTCCTGACTGGCGGCCAGGTCATCTCCGAAGAAATCGGCCTGTCCCTGGAAACCGCTACCCTGGAGCACCTGGGTAACGCCAAGCGCGTCATCCTGTCCAAGGAAAACACCACCATCATCGACGGCGCTGGCGCCGACACCGAGATCGAAGCACGCGTCAAGCAGATCCGTGCCCAGATCGAAGAGACTTCCTCGGACTACGACCGTGAGAAGCTGCAAGAGCGTCTGGCCAAGCTGGCTGGCGGTGTTGCCGTGATCAAGGTCGGTGCTGGCACCGAAGTTGAAATGAAAGAGAAGAAAGCCCGCGTTGAAGACGCCCTGCACGCTACCCGTGCAGCCGTTGAAGAAGGCGTGGTGCCTGGCGGTGGTGTGGCCCTGGTTCGCTCCCTGGCTGCCATTGCCGACCTCAAAGGCGACAACGAAGACCAGAACGTCGGTATCGCCCTGCTGCGTCGCGCCGTTGAAGCGCCGCTGCGCCAGATCACTGCCAACGCCGGCGACGAGCCAAGCGTTGTCGCTGACAAGGTCAAGCAAGGTTCGGGTAACTTCGGTTACAACGCTGCTACCGGCGAATACGGCGACATGATCGAGATGGGCATTCTGGACCCAGCCAAGGTCACCCGTTCGGCGCTGCAAGCTGCTGCTTCGATCGGCGGTCTGATGATCACCACCGAAGCCATGGTTGCCGACCTGCCGGAAGACAAGCCAGCTGCTGGCATGCCTGACATGGGCGGCATGGGTGGCATGGGCGGCATGATGTAAGCCAGCCTTACCCCCTGCACCATGAAAAGCCCTGGTTCGCGAGAACCGGGGCTTTTTTGCTTTCCTGTTGGGGCCTTTGGGGCTGCTTTGCAGCCCATCGCGACACAAGGCCGCTCCCACAGGATTGTGCCAACACTGGGACTTGCGCTGTACCTGTGGGAGCTGGCTTGCCGGCGAAAGGGCCGCAAAGCGGCCCTTGGTTCAGGCGATGCTGAAGGCATGCTGGCATGCCGTAAGCCAGTCTTACCCCCTGCACCATCAGAAAGCCCCGGTTCGCGAGAGTCGGGGCTTTTTCGTTTGCCAGTGAGGGCCATCGGGGCTGCTGCGCAGCCCATCGCGCACAAGCCAGCTCCCACAGGATTGTGCCAACACTGGGACTTGCGCTGTACCTGTGGGAGCTGGCTTGCCGGCGAAAGGGCCGCAAAGCGGCCCTTGGTTCAGGCGATGCTGAAGGCATGCTGGCATGCCGTAAGCCAGTCTTACCCCCTGCACCATCAGAAAGCCCCGGTTCGCGAGAGTCGGGGCTTTTTTGTTTTCCTGTGAGGGCCATTGGGGCTGCTTTGCAGCCCATCGCGACACAAGGCCGCTCCTACAGGATTGCGCCAACACTGGGACTTGCGCTGTACCTGTGGGAGCTGGCTTGCCGGCGAAAGGGCCGCAAAGCGGCCCCTGGTTCAGGCGACGCTACGCTCGGCAGCAGGCACCTCAGCCATTCCCCGACGATACAGAACCAGGTAATACGACCCCAAGCCGATCAACCAGCAGAACACCGCCGTCCACACGTTGTGCGAAAGGAAGTGCGCCCCTTGCATCATCCTCCCCAGCGAAAGCACCGACCCGGCCACTAAGGCCACCGCCAACGCGACCCGCGCCAGCCTCGGCTTGCGATCACGCAACATGAAGAACAGCCCGAACAGGCAGAACCCGGTGGCGGCATGCCCGCCCGGCCAGCACAGCCCGGGCTTGTCGGTCGCCGGCCGCGGCTCCAGCAGCTTGCTGTAGGTTTCCTTCCCGCCAAACTGGGTCAGGCTCCACGGGCATTGCACCTGGGTCACTTTCTTCAGCGGTGTGACAAACGCCGTGGACAGGCCCAGTGCCAGCACCAGGCAGCCCAGCTCACGGCGCCAGCCGAACAGGCGCTTCCAGAAGAAGCTGGCAGCAAAGGTCACCAGTGACATCACCCCCAGCAGGATCACCCCCTGCTTGACCCGGTCATGCAGGATGTTCTCCAGCAAATAGCTGTGGCGGCCGATGAATTGCCCGGCAGCAGGGTCGAAGAACAGGTTGGCAATGTCCATGTCGACCGAGGTCAGTTCCAGCAGGATCAAGCCAAGCGCGGTCGCCAGGGGTAGCCCAAGGTACAGCCAGAAATTGATCGGGCGAGGGCGGGTTGGTTGCTGCATGACGGCTCCAGGGCGCGAAAAAGAACGGGCATTGTCGGCCGCCCGCTATCCTGTGTCCGTGAAGGATCAGTGAAAAAACCGTCAAGTGCGCTGAATTTTCCCTGGGGCTGGCACCCTGCAGGCATAGGCCTTAAGCTGCGCCTGCCGCGCACCACAGCGAGAAGCGCCGCACAGGAGAAACCGATGCGCATTCTTTTGGTTGAAGACAACCGCGATATCCTGGCCAACCTGGCCGATTACCTGGGCATGAAGGGCTACACCGTCGACTGCGCCCAGGATGGCCTGTCCGGCCTGCACCTGGCTGCCACCGAGCACTACGACCTGATCGTGCTTGACATCATGTTGCCGGGCATCGACGGCTACACCCTGTGCAAGCGCCTGCGCGAAGACGCCCGCCGCGATACGCCGGTGATCATGCTCACCGCCCGCGACCAACTGGACGACCGCCTGCAAGGCTTCCGCTCCGGTGCCGACGATTACCTGCTCAAGCCCTTCGCCCTGTCGGAGCTGGCCGCCCGCATCGAAGCGGTGCTGCGCCGGGCCCAAGGCGGCGGGCGCCGCACCTTGCAGGTGGCCGACCTCAGCTATGACCTCGACACCCTCGAAGTCACCCGCCAGGGCCGCTTGCTCAAGCTCAACCCGGTCGGCCTCAAGCTGCTGGCGGTGCTGATGCAGAAGAGCCCGCACGTATTGCGTCGCGAAGTGCTGGAAGAAGCCCTGTGGGGCGATGACTGCCCTGACAGCGACAGCCTGCGCAGCCATGTGCACCAGCTGCGCCAGGTGATCGACAAGCCGTTCGAAAAACCGTTGCTGCATACCGTCCATGGCGTCGGCTATCGCCTCGCCGAGGGCCGTGATGGAGTTTAAGCAAAGCCTTGCCCAGCGCATCATCATCGCCTTTGCCCTGATGAGCGCGCTGGTGGCCGGGGCCTTCGCCTTCGGCATCGTCGGCACCGTGCACCTGGTCGAAGAGCGGCTGATTTCCTCGGTGCTGGGCGGTGACCTGCAACGCCTGCTGCGCATGGACAGCGTCAGCGACTGGAGCCACCGGCCACGCCCCGACCAGCTGTTCTACTTCAGCGGCGGGCGTGACGACTTCGAGCTGCCCAAGGACCTGCGCCACCTCGACCGCGGCTTCCACGAGGTATTCCGCGATCAGCTGTCGTACCACGCCATGGTCGAGATCGTCGATGGCCGCCGCTATGTGCTGCTGCAGGACCAGAGCGACTTCGAGGAACGCGAGCGCGTGCTGTTCGCGGTGGTGGTGGTGGGCTTCCTGCTCAGCCTGGTGCTGGCGGCCATCCTCGGCTGGCTGGTGGCGCGCCGAGTGATGGCGCCGGTGATCCGCCTGGCGCGCCAGGTACGCCACCGTGATCAGTTGCTGGGCCTGGCCCCGCCGCTGGCGCCGGACTATGCCGCGGACGAAGTCGGCCAGCTGGCGGTAGCCTTCGACGATACCCTGGGCCGCCTGCGCGATGCGCTGACCCGCGAACGGTTGTTCACCAGCGATGTCAGCCATGAACTGCGCACGCCCTTGATGGTGCTGGCCACCTCGTGCGAACTGCTGATGGAAAACCCGACGCTGGACGCCCGCTCGCGCAGCCAGGTGGAGCGCGTGGCGCGGGCCACGGAAGAAATGCGCGAACTGGTCAAGACCTTCCTGATGCTGGCCCGGGCACAGCGCGACGAGGGCGCCGTGGCTTCGCGGGCCACCCTGCGGGAAGTGGCGGACGAACTGGTCGGGGTCTGGCGCGACACCATCGAGCAAAAGGGCCTGGCCCTGTATTTCGATGGTCGCGTCAGTGCCAGCCCGGTGCTGTACAACGCCACCTTCCTGCAATCGGTGATGGGCAACCTGCTGCGCAATGCCGCGCACTACACCGACAGCGGCTACATCCGCCTGAGCCTGGAAGCCAACGGCTTCAGCGTGGAGGATAGCGGTGTAGGTATCCCGGAGGAGCAGCG
Source organism: Pseudomonas sp. B14(2017) (assembly GCF_002113255.1). Classification (NCBI taxonomy): domain Bacteria; kingdom Pseudomonadati; phylum Pseudomonadota; class Gammaproteobacteria; order Pseudomonadales; family Pseudomonadaceae; genus Pseudomonas; species Pseudomonas sp. B14(2017). The sequence continues at coordinate 41,736 of NZ_NEJY01000020.1, read as the reverse complement.
CGAGGCGATGTTCCGGCCGTTCGTGCGCGGCGACGAGCGGCGCGGCGAGGGCCTGGGCCTGGGCCTGTCGTTGGTACAGCGGATCTGCGACGACCAGGGCTGGCATGTCACCCTGACCTCGACCTTGCCGCACGGCTGCCGTTTCATGGTGGACCTGAGCAATACCGCGGCCAAGGGCGACCCGGAGGCTTTGGTCGAGTAATCTGTTGTAACAGGTCCTTCGGCGCTCAACATATTTTTCACATCGGCATGACCTGATTCCTACGCTTGCTTACCTAATGTGGGCGGAATGGAGTCAGGAGATGCCCAATGCGTAGCCCCATCAAGCTTGAATTTTCCGAGAAGTACGACAAAGAACATGCGCGCGAGTACTTTCTCAAGCACCAGGATGGCCTGGCGCGACGCCTTTCCCACAAGCGTGATGAGCAGCTGGCGCGTCGCGCCTTGGCATTGGCTGGTGAGCCTGGGCTAGTCCTCGACCTGCCATGCGGTGCCGGCCGCTTCTGGCCATTGCTGGCAGAAAAGCCCAACCGGGTGATCATCGGCGCCGACAACTCCGAAGCGATGATCGAGACAGCCTGTACCGCGCAAGCGCCAGAGGTGGTTGCACGGGTACGCCCTTTGCAGACTTCGGCGTTTGCCATCGACTTGCCGGACAACTCGGTGGACAGCATTTTCTGCATGCGCCTGTTCCACCACATTGGCGAAGCGGCGCACAGAAAGACCATTCTTTCGGAATTTCAACGGGTTAGCCGTGATAGTGTGATCCTGTCATTGTGGGTGGATGGTAACTTCAAGGCCTGGCGCCGGAAAAAACTGGAACAGCGTCGCAGCGCCAGAAAGGGCGACCAGGACAATTACCAGAACCGTTTTGTGTTACCGGCCGACACGGTCGAAGAAGAATTCCGAGCCGCCGGCTTCAGAATCCAGGAACGCCTCGACTTCCTGCCGTTCTATGCCATGTGGCGGGTATATGTATTGCGTAAGGGGTAGTGTTTGATGGCTGTAGCCCAGAGAGGGGAGTCGCGGTTCGATTTTTACTGGCGCCAGCAGGGCGAGTGGGTCGAGGAGCCTAACCAGCGCCGTGGTGGCGAGAGTGGTGTGCAACGCCTCGACGATGGCAATGGCAAGTTGCTGTATGCCAAGCGCCAGGTCGGGCATATCTACCGTAGCCTGCTGCACCCTTTCGGCCGGCCGACGGTATTGCGTGAACTCGATGCGTTGAACAGCTTCGAGCAACTGGGCGTACGTGTACCGCGCATCGTCTTCTGTGGCGCCGAGCGTGGTGCCGACCAGCAGTGGCGTGCGCTGCTGGTGAGCGAAGCACTCGACGGCTTCGTCGAACTCGACACCTGGCATGCCGAAGGTGCCCGCGAGCGTTACCCGCAGGTGGTGCATGAGCGCATGCTCAAGGACCTGGCGGACAACCTGGCGCGCATGCACCTGGGGCACTGGCAGCACGGCTGCCTGTATGGCAAGCACGTGTTCATCAAGGTGATTGGCGAGGGCGAGCAGGCCCGGGTCGAGGTCGCCCTGCTGGACCTGGAAAAATGCCGGCGGCGCATCAGCTGCCAGCGCGCGGCGGGCAATGACCTGCGCCAGCTGCGTCGCCATTCGTCGATCAATGACGCGGAATGGCAAACACTGCTCTACTTTTACCAGATGGCGTTTGGCAGCGCTGTCAAAGGGTTAGGGTAATGAAACTAGAAATAGCTCGAGCTTTGTTCCTGGTAGCTGGCCTGGCGGTGACCACCGCGGCGGTGGCTGCGTGGGAAGAGCCGAGGCCGACAGTGTTCAGCAAGGCCGAACTGGCCGACCAGTGCGCGTTGCCGCGGGATGTGAAACCGCAGCAACAGGCCGAGGCCGCGCCGGATCAGGACCTGTTGCTGTTCCTGTTCGGCATGCGCCAGGGGTTGCGGCCGTTCGGTTGAACCCGGTGTAGATGGAAATGCCAGAGGCCTCGCGATTGCGGGGCCTCTGGCATTTTTGCATCTGCCTTGCCGGCCTCTTCGCGGGCTTGCCCGCTCCCACAGGTATGGCACCGGTCCTGAAACTGGTGCCGCACCTGTGGGAGCGGGCGAGCCCGCGAAGAGGCCGGTTCAGGCAACCGATGTTTCCCTGGCAACCGCCTTGTGCGCCAGCAGGGTGTAGATACAAGGCAACACGAACAGGGTAAACAGCGTGCCGATCGACATCCCGGTGGCAATCACCGTACCGATGTCGAAGCGGCTGACCGCCCCCGCCCCGGTCGCCAGGATCAGCGGCACCATGCCGAACACCATCGCCGCCGTGGTCATCAGCACCGGCCGCAGGCGAATCGCCGCGGCTTCCTCGATCGCCTCGCGCACGCTCAGGCCGCGCTCCTCACGCAACTGGTTGGCAAACTCGACAATGAGGATGCCGTGCTTGCTGATCAGCCCGATCAGCGTCACCAGCCCGACCTGGGTGTAGATGTTCATGCTCGATACGCCCAGGAACAGCGGCAACAGCGCGCCACAGATCGACAACGGCACCGTCACCAGAATCACCAGCGGGTCGCGGAAGCTTTCGAACTGCGCCGCCAGCACCAGGAAGATGATTGCCAACGCCAGGCCGAAGGTCACCCACAGCGCGCTGCCTTCCTGCACGTACTGGCGCGCCACGCCGGCATAGTCGAAGGCGAAGCCTTCCGGAGCCTCTTCGCGGGCGATGCCCTGCACGGTCTGCAGCGCCTCGCCCAGACTGACCATGGGCACGCCCTGGATGATCGCCGAGTTCAGCTGCTGGAACTGGTTGAGCTGGCGCGGGCGGGCGCGGTCGGTGAGGGTGATGAGGGTGGATAGTGGCAGCAGTTGGCCCTGGTCGTTCTTCACGTAGTAGTTGTTCAGCCAGCCGGGGTTGTCGCGGTACGGCCGCTCGACCTGGGCAATCACCTTGTAGCTGCGGCCTTCGAGGGTGAAGCGGTTGATTTCCGCCTCGCCCAGCAAGGTCGCCAGGGTGCTGCCCAAGGTGTCCATCGACACCCCCATCTGCGCCGCCTTGGCCCGGTCGATATCCACCACCACCTCGGGCTTGTCGAAGGCCAGGTCGATGTCGAGGAAGGCGAACTTGCCGGATTCCTGGGCGCGGGCCTTGATGCGCTGGGCCACATCCAGCAGTGCCGGGTAGTCGCCAGCGCTGTTGATGACGAACTGGAATGGCAGGCCCTCGCCGGTGCCGGGCAGCGACGGCAGGTTGAAGCCGAAGATCTGCAGGCCGCTGATTTCCTCGAGCTTGCTCTGCACCAGCGGCAGCAGCTCCATCTGCGTGCGCTCGCGCTCGTTCCAGGGCTTGAGCAGAAAGCCGCCGATGCCGGTCTGCACGCCATTGAAACCGTTGATCTGGAACGACGAGTAGTACTCGGGGAAAGCCTTGAACAGCGGGGTGAATTCGTCGGTATAGGCGTTGAGGTAATCAAGGTTGGCCGGCTGCGGCGAGCTGCTCATCATGAAGATCACCCCCTGGTCCTCGTTGGGCGCCAGTTCGTTCTGGGTGAACTTCAGCAGTACCGGAATCAGGCACAGGATGATCACGGCAAACACCAGCACGACAGGCCGGCTGTCGAGGGTGGTGTGCAGCAGGCGCTGGTAGCGCACCTTCAGGCGTTCGAACAGCACGTCCAGGCGGTGGGCCAGGCCGCTGGGGTTCTGTTCCTGGCGCAGCAGCAGCGCGCACATCATCGGTGACAGGGTGAGGGCAACTATGCCGGAGATGATCACCGCACCGGCCAGGGTCAGGGCAAACTCCTTGAACAGCGCGCCGGTCAGCCCGGTAAGGAAGCCGATCGGTGCATACACCGCCGCCAGGGTGATGGTCATCGACACCACCGGCATGGCGATTTCGCGGGCGCCCTCGAGGGCGGCGTCGAACGGCGACTTGCCTTCTTCCATGTGCCGGTGGATGTTCTCCACCACGACAATCGCATCGTCCACCACCAGGCCGATGGCCAGCACCATGGCCAGCAGGGTCAGCAGGTTGAGCGAGTAGCCCATCATCTGCATGAAGAACAGCACGCCGATCATCGACAGCGGAATGGTTACCACCGGGATCAGCACCGAACGTAGGGCACCGAGGAACAGGAACACCACCACGATGACGATCAGTACCGCTTCGCCGAGGGTCTTGATCACTTCGTCGATGGAGGCCTGGATGAACAGCGTGGCGTCGTAGGCGATCGATACCTTCAGCGCCGAGGGTAGCTGGCTTTCCAGCTCGGGCATGATGCGCCGCACTTCCTTGATGACGTCCAGCGGGTTGGCGGCCGGTGTGGCCTTGATGCCGATGTACACCGATGGGGTGCCGTCGAACGAGCTGACCGTGTCGTAGTTTTCCGCCCCCATCTCGACCCGTGCCACATCGCCCAGCAGCACGCGGCTGTCGCCACTGGTCTTGACCGGCAGGGCGGCGAACGCCTCGGCCGACTTCAGCTCGGTGCTGGCGTTGATGCTGGTGACCACGTATTCGCCCTTCACCTCGCCGGCCGCGGAAAGGAAGTTGTAGCGGCGCACGGCATTGGTCACGTCGGTGGCCGACAGGCCATAGCCTGCCAGTTTCACCGGGTCGATCCAGATGCGCATGGCGAACACCTGGTTGCCGAGGATTTCCGCTTCGGCCATGCCCGGCAGGGTCGCCAGCTTGGGCTGGATCACCCGTGACAGGTAGTCGGTGATTTGCGGGTTGCTCATCTCCTTGCTGTAGAAACTGATGTACATCAGCGCCGAGGCATCGGCGGCTTCCTTGCTCAGTACCGGGTCTTCCGAGTCCTGGGGCAGCTTGTTGCGCACTTCGTTGGCCTTGGCCAGCAGTTCGGTGAACAACCGGTCGCTGTCGGCGCCGATGCGGGCGTAGATGGAAATGATCGAGAAGTTCTGCCGGCTCACCGAGGTCATGTAGTCGATGCCTTCGGCGCTGGCCAGGCTTTGCTGCAGCGGCTGGGTGATATAGCCCTGGATGGTCTCGGCGTTGGCGCCGGGGTAGGCGGTGGTCACCGTGATCAGGGCATTTTCCATTTGCGGGTACTGGCGGATCTGCAGCTTGTTCCAGGCCTGGAAGCCCAGCAGCAGGATCAGCAGGCTGACCACGCTGGCCAGCACCGGGCGGCGGATGAACGGGTCGGTGAACGCCATGCCAGCCTCCTGTCAGTCCTTGCCCGGCGCGCCCTGTGCGGGCTTGAGGGCTTTGTCCTGGCCGATGCGGATCGCGGCGCCGGGGGTGAGCTTCAGCTGGCCGGCGGTGACCACCTGTTCCCCGGCCTGCAGGCCCTTGCTGACCACCACCACGCCGTCACGGCGCTCGCCGGTCTGCACCGTGCGCTGCTCGGCGGTGAGCTGCGGCTGGCCCTTGTCGTCGTTTTCCGGCTTGCCGTCCTTGTCCTTTTTCGGCGTGGCGACGTATACCGAGTTGCCATACAGGGTGTAGGTGATGGCGCTTTCCGGCACTACCACTTGTGGCTGCGGGTTGGGTAGCAGGATCAGCAGGCTGGCGAACATGCCCGGCAGCAGCTTGCCGTCCGGGTTGGCCATGGTCGCGCGCACCAGCAGGTTGCGCGTGGTTTCCTCGACCTTGGGATTGATGGCGCTGAGGCTGGCTGGGAAGGTCTGGCCCGGGTAGGCGGCCACCTGCACCAGCACCTGCTGGCCCAGGCTGAGCTGCGGCAGGGCCTGTTCCGGTACGTTGAAGTCGACGTAGAGGCTGGATGTGTCCTGCAGGGTGGCGATCACCGTGCCGGCGGCCAGGTAGTCGCCGACGTCCACCTGGCGAATGCCGATGGTGCCGCTGAACGGGGCGCTGATGCTCTTCTTGGTCTTCGATGCCTTGAGCTGGTCGACCACCGCCTGGTTGCGCCGGTACTGGGCGGTGAGGCGGTCGAACTCGCCGCGGGAGATGGCCGAGTCGCCGACCAGCTGGCTGCCACGGCCGAAATCTACCTTGGCCAGGCCCAGGTCGGCCTGGGCGGTGCCGAGCAGGGCGGTTTCCTGGTCGTCGTTGAGTTGCAGCAACAGTTGCCCGGCCTTGACCTGCTGGCCCGAGTCGAAGTGCAGGGCCTTGACGATACCTTCCACCTCCAGGCTCAGCTCCACGCCCTGTAGCGCCTTGAGGCTGCCGACGGCGGGCAGGCGCTCTTGCCACGGGCGCTGTTCGGCCAAGGCGGCCGCCACGGTGATAGGCGGCTTGGGGGCAGTGAACATCTGGATCTGCTGGTAGATCGAAAAGGCTTTGTAGCCCCCCAGGGCCAGCACGATCAGCAGAACCACGGCCAACATGATGAGCATGCGGCGGCGCAGCATAGTCCGGTTCCTTGGATGCGGTTGTTATTCGCTTAGACACGACAACGGGCGATCCTGCCCACGTGTGGATGGGGGAAGTATTGACTGTTTTTTGGGGGAAGGGGAGTGGAATGCCTGGGCCGGCCCCTTCGCGGCTGAAGCCGCTCCCACAGGGACCGCGCAGTCAGCGGGTTGCGCTATTCCTGTGGGAGCGGCTTTAGCCGCGAAGGGGCCAGTACAGCCAACCCGAAAATCAGACGAGATGCAGGTGGTTGTCCCAGAAACCGGACGGCAGGTTCATCGGTTGCCCGACCAGCTCGGCCTTGCGGCAATCATAGAACCGGCAACGGCCCTGCCCGGAGGTGACGACAAAGCCGTCCTGTACCGCGCCCACCCCCGCGCAATCGGGCATTGGCGCATCCAGCCGCACCGCGCCGCTGTCCAGGTCCCAGACGAACAGGCGGTTGGCCCGTGGCGCGGTCAGCGCCACCAGCCGCAGCTCGCTGTGGATAGCCACGCTGGCGGTGTACTGGGCCATGGCCTGCAACTGCCGCTCCGGCACCGGGAAGGCCTTGAACGGCTCGCCCGGGCGCTTGATCGCCAGCAGCTCTGCGGTTTCATCGGCATCACCCATGAACTGTTGGCAGGCGGCGATGGTGCCATCGCTGCCTACCGCCAGGTGGCGCACGCTGTTCATCTGCTGGGCCAGGGTTTCCTTGCTCAGCAGGGTACCGTCGCGCTGCATCAGCACCAGGCTCGGTTCCATGGCGTCGAGGTTCATCTCCACCCGGCTTTCGGCTTCGGTGCGGATACCGCCGTTGGCCACGATCAGCGTTTCGCCGTCCGGTAGCCAGGCCACTTCGTGCGGGCCGATGCCGTGGGTCGGAATCTCCCCGCTGTGCACCAGGCGCTCGCCTTCGAAGCGGTACACACCGAGTACGCCACGCCCCGGGTCGGTGGTGTCGTTCTCGGTGGCATACAGCCATTCGCCACCTTTGTGGATGACCGCGTGGCCGTAGAAGTGCCGGTTCGGCTGCGAGGTGACGGTCTGCAGCAGGCGCCCGTCGCGCAGGTCGACCAGGTAGCTTTCGGTGCCGGGACGGCGGGCGACGAACAGGGCGATCGGCAGGTCCGGGTGATGGATGATGGCATGGCAACGTTGGGCGACCTGGGTGCTGAACACCTGGGTGCCGTCCAGGCGGAACCCGACCGCATAGTGCTTGCCGTCGCCGTCGTCACGCGCCGACAGCAGCAGGGGCTCGCTGCCTTTGTTGCGGAACAGGCTCCAGCCGCCCAGGGTGAGGGCGCTGAGCAATACGCTACCGAGTTTGAGGGCCTGGCGTCGCAGCATGATCAGTCACCGTCGTTGGCATTGAAGCCCAGCTGGATGTTCAACGCCTTGGCCAGCTCGCCTTCGTGCAGGCGGTGGACGGCGTTGAGGCTGTCGTAGATCTGGTTCAGGGTTTGCTGGCCGGCGTCGTCGGCCAGCAGCTCGCCCAGGGTCTTCTGGTTGGCGGCCAGCAGTTTGAGCGAGGCAGCGTAGGCGGCATCGATCTTGTCCGCCAGGGCTTTCTGATCGCTGGACAGCAAGCCGCGCAGGCCTTGGTTGTCGACCCCGACCCAGACCGCTTCGGCGGCCTTGAGGCTGGCCTCCAGGCTCTTGAGCGAGCTGTGGCTGCGCCAGGCTTCGGCCTGCAGTGGCTGCGGGATACCCTTGCTCTGGCGGCCCATCGGCGCACCGAGCTTTTTCTTCAGGCTGTCCAGGGCGGTGACCTGAGCGCGCAACAGGTCGGCGATGGCCTCGTGGGAGTCGGCGTAGCGCTGGTTGGGGAACTTGGTCATCTGCGAGAGCATGCCGTCGGTGCTGTTCCAGCCCTTGAGGATCTCTTCGGCCAGGGCCTTCTGGTGTTCACCAATGGCCACCAGCAACGGGCAGTAGCGGGCTTTCTGCTCGGCTGTGGCGATGTCCGGCTTGCTGTCGAACAGGATGTACTCGTAGGCCGACAGGCCACGTACCACCACGCTGGCCTTGCCCAGGGCCGCGGCATCGACCGGCTGGTCGGCGTTGACCAGTTGCTCGACCTGGCGGCCGACCAGGTTCTTCTTGTCGGGCCAGAACTGTACCTGCCAGGCGCGGTTGCCTTCGGCCAGCGGGCCGACCAGCAGCGGTTGCAGTTCGGCCCAGGCCTTTTGCGCGTTGAGGAAGTCGGCACGGGCCTTGTCCAGGGTTTCCTTGCCTTCGCAGTAGGCCAGGGCGCTGGCGGCCAGCGTGCGGTCGGCTTCGACCCAGCGGCTGTAGGTGGGCAGGATCACCTGCTTGGCGATGGCAGCGGAGGTCACGGCTTGCGGGTCCTGCGGCGAGCAGGCGCCGAGGGCGAGTGCGGCGAGGCTGGTGAACAACAGTTTGGGTCGGAACATGCCCGGCTCCTTTGCGCTTTTTAAAGTGAGTTCAGGAAAGCCAGCAACGCGGCACGCTGCTCGGCATTGAAAGTGAGTACGAAATTGCGTGCCGCCTCGGCCTCGCCACCGTGCCAGAGCACGGCTTCGAGCAGGTTGCGGGCGCGGCCGTCGTGCAGGAACTGGCTGTGGCCACTGACCGTTTCGCTCAGGCCGATGCCCCACAGTGGCGGGGTGCGCCAGTCCTGGCCGTTGGCGGCAAATTCGGTGCGCTCGTCGGCCAGGCCCGGGCCCATGTCATGCAGCAGCAGGTCGCTGTAGGGACGGATCAGCTGGTTGGCCAGCTCCGGCTCGGCGGCATTGGCGGCGGTGGTGAACTGCGGTGTATGGCAGCCCTGGCAGCCAGCCTGATAGAACAGGTTCTTGCCCGCCAGCACCTGTGGCGAGCCCACGTCGCGGCGGGCCGGCACGGCCAGGTTGCGGGTGTAGAAAGTGACCAGGCGCAGGATGTTGTCGCTGACTTCCTTCTCGCCATTGGCGCCGTCGCCGTTGGGCGCGGCCAGGCAGTCGGCCTGCGCCGGGGTACAGTCGTCGTTGGGCTGCAGGGTGGTGGTCAGGCCCATGTCGCCGGCAAAGGCGTGCACGTTCTGCTGGTTGACGTTGGGCTGCCCGGCCTTCCAGCCGAAGCGGCCGACCACGGTCTTGCCCTGGGCGTCGTCCCACACCCGGTTGGCCCGGCCGCGGATGCCGTCGCGGTTGTGGTCATCCGGGTCTTCGTTGGCCAGCAGGTCGGCTTCGGGGATGGCTTCGAGCAGGCCCAGGCCGATCATCGGCGGAGCCACCCGCGCCGAAAAGCGCGTGTCGGGGTGCATCACGCCATAGCCGAGTTGGGTGATCTGCAGGGCCGGCTTGCGCAGCTCGACCTGGTGGCCGTCCTCGAACGACACCGTTTCGCTGGTGTAGCTCACCCGCACCTTGCCTTCCGGCGTCACGCCGGGGATGGCCATGTCCTGCAGCTGGGTGCCATAGACTGGCTCCGGCACCACGCCGAGGCGTTCGACCACCTTGGCCAGGTAGGGCTGGTCGGGGATCGACAGGCGTACCAGCATCGATACGGCGTTGCTGTCGCCCGGCTCTGGCGGGTGGCCGCGGCCGTCGCGCACGTGGCAGTTCTGGCAGGCATTGGTGTTGAACAGCGGGCCCAGGCCGTCACGGGCGGTGGTGGTGGACGGGGCGATCACCCAGGGGTTGCGGAAGAAGCTGTTGCCTACGGCGAAGTCCAGGCGCCGCTCGGGCGAGAGGTTGGCCGAGGGCAGGGAATAGGCATTGCGGTCAGTGCGCTGCACGGTGGCTTTGCCGCCCGACAACGCTTCGCCGGGCTCGGCCTGGGTGAAACGCGGGGCGTCGTCACAGGCGGCGAGGGCAAAGGCCAGCAGCAGGGGGGAGAGTCGGGACAGCGACAAGGACATCGAGAATCCTGGGCGTGAGCGAAAAACCGGCGTGCAAGCTTAGCAGGGTGAGGGAGTTTGAATAAGAGCAATTTGCAATTGCTGGATGAAATCGGTGTCAGTTGGCCATGGTCTGTGGTTGCCTGGTCGGGCCCTATCGCCGGCAAGCCAGCTCCCACAGGTACTTCACAGCCCTTGAGCCCTGTGGGAGCTGGCTTGCCGGCGATAGGGCCGGAAGCAAAAAAGGCGACCCGAAGGCCGCCTCTTTCAGAACCGCTACAGCAGGATCAGAACTCGTGATCCGCGGTATCCGGGTTCAGGTTGGCAATGCCCAGCTTGCCCGCGGCCTGCTCGATCGCACCGGTCTGCTTGACCAGGGAGGCGATGGCGTCACGCACGATCTGGTTGCCGGCTGCGTTGTCGGCAGCGATCAGCTGGTCGTAGTGCTCGCCCTTGAGGGCGTGGTCGACGATTACCTGGATCTTGGCTTCGGTGGCTTCCAGGTCGGCCTTGAGGGTGGCGTCGGCGGCCGGGTCTACCTTGGCCACCAGCGACGACAGGCTCGGGCCGGTCACCTTGCTGCCGTCCGGGCGGGTGTACTCGCCCAGGTAGACGTTGCGGATGCCCTTGGCGTCGTAGAAGTGCGAGTAGTGAGTGTTGTCGCTGAAGCAGTCATGCTCGTCTTCCGGCGAGTTGGCTTCCAGCGAAACCTTCATGCGTTCGCCAGCCAGTTCGCCCAGCGACAGGCTGCCCATGCCGAACAGCATCTTGCGCAGGCCGTCGTTGACCGACTCGGCTTCCAGCTTGGCGCGGTAGTTGTCGGCGACGTTCGGTGCCCAGTTGCCGACCATCTCTTCGAGGTCCTTGACCAGCAGGTCGGTGACCGCTTTCAGGTAGGCACGGCGGCGGTCGTTGTGGCCGCCGGTGGCGCCCTTGCCTTCCAGGTAGTCCGACGCCGGACGGTTGCCCGCGCCCGGGCCGGTGCCGTTCAGGTCCTGGCCCCAGAGCAGGAACTCGATGGCGTGGTAGCCGGTGGCGACGTTGGCCTCGGAGCCGCCCAGTTCGTTCAGGCTGGCCAGCTTCTCGGGGGTGATGTCCTTGACGTCGATCTTCTCTTCGCCCACCTGAATCTCGGTGTTGGCGATGATGTTGGCGTTGGCCGCCGGGTTGCCCAGGGCGTGCTCATAGCTCTTGTCGACGTAGTCGATCAGGCCTTCGTCCAGCGGCCAGGCGTTCACCTGGCCTTCCCAGTCGTCGATGATAGTGTTGCCGAAGCGGAAGGCTTCGCTCTGCAGGTACGGTACGCGCGAGGCGACCCAGGCTTCTTTGGCTGCCTTAAGGGTTTCGTCGTTGGGCTTGGCCAGGAACGCGTCGACTGCGGTCTGCAGGGTCTTGGCGGTGCTCAGCGAGTCGCTGTACACGGCGTAGACCAGCTCGGCGTAATGCTTGACCACGGCTTTGCCGGCGGCTTCGTCGACAGCCCCGGGCGCCGCAGCGGTGGTGCTGGCGGCAGCAGGTGCCTGGGCTTGCGGCGCGGCGGCCTTGTCGTCCTTGCCTTCACCGCAACCGGCGAGAGCGATGGCAATGGCCAGCAGACTGGCGGAGGCCAGAGGCATTCGAATCATTATTGGTTTTCCTGCGTCGTGTGGTTAGACCAAGGGGTGGACCGTGCGCCGTGGCACGCGAAACCGCAACATCATGCGAAAGATTTGCATTTGCTGTAAAGGGGGCAGGCATGCAATTCGTGTAAATGCCGGTCACGGCCTGTAACCGGGCAGGCGGCTCAGAACATCGAAACCTGGTTTCGCTGCGCCTGCTTGAGGAAGTTGGTCAGCTCACGGGCCGACAGCGGCTTGCTGTAGTGGTAGCCCTGGCCCTCGTGGCAGCCCTGGGCGACGATGTAGGTTTCCTGTTCGGCGGTTTCCACGCCTTCGGCGATCACCTGCATCCCCAGGCTCTTGCCCAGCTGGATGATGGCGCGAACGATGGTGGCGTCGTCATCGTCGTCCAGCAGGTCCTGGACGAAGCTCTTGTCGATCTTGATCTTGTCCAGCGGCAGCGATTTCAGGTAGCTGAGCGACGAGTAGCCGGTGCCGAAGTCGTCGATGGCAATCAGTGCTCCGGATCGGCGCAGGCTCAGCAGGTGCTGGGCGGCGGTGCTGATGTCTTCCATCAGGCCGGTCTCGGTGACTTCCAGTTCCAGGCTGCGCGGCGGCAGGCGATAGGCCTGCAGCAGGTTGTTGACCACCCGCGGCAGTTCGTTGTGGTGCAGCTGCACGGTGGACAGGTTGACCGCCATGCGCAGCTCGCTGAAGCCCATGTCGTGCCATTCGCGCAATTGCCGGCAGGCCTGGTCGAGCACCCATTCGCCGATGCTGATGATGCTGCCGTTCTGTTCGGCCAGGGGGATGAATTGGTCTGGCGGCACCATGCCCAGCTCCGGGTGCTGCCAGCGCAGCAAAGCCTCGACACCGACCACGCGGTGGTCGCGGTAGCTGATCTGTGGCTGGTACACCAGGTACAGCTGGTTGCGCGGCAGGGCTTCGCGCAGGTCCTTTTCCAGCTCGCGACGGCGGCGCATCTCGCTGTCGACGCTGGCGATGTAGAACTGGTAGCGGTTGCGCGAACGGGCCTTGGCCAGGGTCATGGTCTGTTCGGCTTTCTGCAGCAGCTTCTCGGTGCTGTCGCCGTCTTCCGGGAACAGGGTGATGCCGATGGTGGCGCGCAGGCGGATCTGCTGGTGGTGGTCGAGGTCGAACGGCACTTCCAGGTCGTCGAGGATACTCTGCGCCAGTTCGGCCGCCTCGTAGGGCTGCTCGATATTGGCCTGCACCAGGGCGAACTGGTCACCACCCAGGCGTGCCAGGGCGCCCAGGCGGCCACTGTGGGCGCGCAGGCGGTCGGCCAAGGCCAGCAGCAACTGGTCGCCGACCTGGTAGCTGAACTGCTCGTTGATGCCCTTGAAGTCGTCCAGGCCTACGCACAGTACCGCCACGCGGTGTTGCAGGCGGCCGCCGTCGACGAGGATCTTGTCCAGTTGCTGCTGCAACTGCTGGCGGTTGGGCAGGCCGGTGAGGAAGTCGTACTGGGCCATGCGTTGCAGGCTGTTTTCCGCCTCGTGGCGCAGATGGGTGTTGCGCTCGATCGAGGCCAGCAACTGGTTGGCGGTATTTACCCACAGGCCCAGCTCGTTCTTCTCGTGGCCCTTGAGCAGCGGCAGCTGGTGCTGGCTTGGGCGGTCGGGGTTGATCTGGGTGAGGTGCTCGATGATCTTCGACAGCGGTTTGGTCAGCAGCCAGTGGTAGACCAGGTACAGCACCAGGCCCATGGCCAGGGCCCGCAGCACACCGGAGATGAAGATGATCACGGCGTTGATCAGGAAGTCTTCGCCGTAGGACGAGGTGTCCAGGGTGATGCTCAGGTCGCCGTAGTATTCGCTGTAGGGGCCGCGGCCGACCAGTTGCGTGGTGTAGGTACGTTCCTGGCCGAGGATCAGGTCGGTCAGCCAGCGCATGGACATGTCCTGCAGCGGGCGGGACTTTTCCGCCAGCATGGTTTCGTTGGGGTGGCCGATGGAGGCCATGCGTACCGATTCGTCCTGGAACAGGCCTTCCATCACCTGCATGCCCATTTCGCGGTCGAGGCTGTATACCGCCTGGGTCGAGGGGTCGCGGAACATGTCGAGGATGCGCTGGGCATCGTTGTTCACGGCCTGGCGGGTCTTGTAGGTGTCGTAGACGATTTGCGCACAGCTGAGCACGACACCGACCGCTAGCGCCGACAGCAGCACGACCCTGAGCAACTTGACCGACAAGCTGTTCCGCAATTCCAGCTTCAATGGGGTTTCCTTAATCCATGCGCATGGCATCATTTTGCCATCAACGATGACGATACACTATCGGCCGACCATCAATAGTGTATCGGTTGCCTGACCCCGCAACTTGAATGCGCTGTAACAATCTTCCAGAGGTTTGATGTTAGCGTGCTATGCGGGCTGAGCAAGCAAAACCGTGCTGGCTTTTTCGCGGGTAAACCCGCTCCCACAGGGATAGCATCAAGTCCACAAGCTGCGCCGTACCTGTGGGAGCGGGTTCACCCGCGAAGAGGCCGGTACAGGCATAAAAAAACCCGGCACCGGGCCGGGTTTTTCGTTCAGGGCTGAATGACTCAGGCCTTGAAGGTCTTGCCTTCGAACTGTTCGGCAACGAAGGCCCAGTTGACCAGGTTCCAGAACGCCTCGACGTACTTCGGACGCAGGTTGCGGTAGTCGATGTAGTAGGCGTGTTCCCAGACGTCGCAGGTCAGCAGCGGGGTGTCGCCGCTGGTCAGCGGGCAGCCGGCGCCGATGGTGCTGGCCAGGGCCAGGGAACCGTCAGCCTTCTTCACCAGCCAGCCCCAGCCGGAACCGAAGGTGCCAACCGAAGTCTTGGTGAACTCTTCCTTGAACTTGTCGAAGGAACCGAAAGCGGCGTTGATGGCGTCAGCCAGGGCACCGGTCGGCTGGCCACCGGCGTTTGGTGCCAGGCAGTTCCAGTAGAAGGTGTGGTTCCAGACTTGAGCGGCGTTGTTGAAGATGCCGCCCGAAGAGCTCTTGACGATCTCTTCCAGGGTCTTGCCTTCGAATTCGGTGCCTGGGACCAGGTTGTTCAGGTTCACGACATAGGTGTTGTGGTGCTTGTCGTGGTGATACTCCAGGGTTTCCTTGGAGATGTGCGGCTGCAGGGCATCGTGGGCGTACGGCAGCGGCGGCAATTCAAAAGCCATGGTGGATCTCCTGATTCAGGTCTGTTTGCGGTTTGCGCAAGGCCGATCACGGGCGGCCCGATGAGCGTCGGCGAGTTTGTACTCTTTGCGACGCAAGGGCTGGATCATAGCACCGGGCCCGGCGCATAACCACGCAACAAAGATAGGGAATAGAGGTTCCAGAGCGGTTGGGGCGTGCCGACCAGTGGCGTCAGCTATTGCCTGCAAGGGCCTCATCACCGGCAAGCCAGCTCCCACAGGGATATCACCGACCTCAGGCCTGGTGATATCCCTGTGGGAGCTGGCTTGCCGGCGATAGGGCCCTTGAGGTCAGTTGAAGATCAACTGCGCCGCCACCGCGAACATCATCACCGCCACCATCAGGTCGAGCATGCGCCAGGTCGCCGGCCGGGCCAGCCACGGTGCCAGCCAGGCGGCACCGATCGCCAGGGTCGAGAACCACAGCAGCGAGGCGCTGGCAGCGCCGGCCACGTAGGCGCCAGGCGCAGCCTGCTGGGCGCCCAGCGAGCCGATCAGCAGCACCGTGTCGAGGTACACGTGCGGGTTCAGCAGGGTCACCGCCAGGGCGCTGAGCAGTACCGCGCGGCGTGAGCGCGCACCCTGGCCTTGCTGGTGTTGCAGGCTCTGCCTGGAGCAGGCGCTGCGCAAAGCCTTGGCGCCGTACCAGATCAGGAACACCGCACCGCCCCAGCGGGCGACCGCCAGCAACGTCGGGTTGTGCGCCAGCACGGTGGCCAGGCCGAACACTCCGGCCGCCACCAGGATGGCGTCACAGACGATGCACAGTGCCGCCACCGGCAAATGATGCTCGCGGCGCAAGCTCTGGGCGAGGACGAAGGCGTTCTGTGCACCGATGGCCATGATCAGGCCGAAGGCCACGAGCATGCCGTTGAGATAGCTTTGCCACATGGCGTGCTCTCCAAAGAGTCCAAAAGATGCTGGTCATTGTGATGAACCACGTTGTATAAGAAAAACAAATAGAGCTGATCCGTCATTAGGAAAATCGATGTTCGACTACAAGCTGCTGGCCGCCCTTGCCGCGGTGATCGAGCAGGGCGGTTTCGAACGCGCGGCGCAGGTGCTGGGCTTGTCGCAGTCGGCCATCTCCCAGCGCATCAAGCTGCTCGAGGCGCGGGTCGGCCAGCCGGTGCTGGTGCGTGCCACACCGCCAAGCCCGACCGAAGTCGGCCGCCAGTTGCTCAACCATGTGCAGCAGGTGCGCCTGCTCGAACGCGACCTGCAGCGCCAGGTGCCGGCGCTGGACGAGGAGGGCATGCCGGAGCGCCTGCGCATCGCCCTCAACGCCGACAGCCTGGCTACCTGGTGGGCCGGCGCAGTGGGCAACTTCTGCGCACAGCAGAACGTGCTGACCGACCTGGTGGTGGAAGACCAGGAAGTGGGCCTGAAACGCATGCGAGCGGGCGAAGTGGCGGCCTGCCTGTGTGGTAGCGAGCGGCCGGTGGCCGGCGCGCGCAGCCTGCCGCTGGGCGCCATGCGCTACCGGGCGCTGGCCAGCCCCGGGTTCATGGCGCGGCATTTTCCGCAGGGCTTCGCTGCCAGCCGCCTGGCCCGTACCCCGGCAATCGTTTACGGCCCGGACGACTTCCTGCAACACCGCTACCTGGCATCGCTGGGCATCGAGGATGGCTTCCTGCACCACTTGTGCCCGTCGTCCGAAGGCTTCCTGCGCATGACCGAAGCCGGCCTGGGCTGGGGCCTGGTGCCGGAACTGCAGGCTCGCGAGCAACTGGCCAGCGGCCAGTTGGTGGAAATCTGCAGCGATACCCCCATCGATGTGCCGCTGTACTGGCATCATTGGCGCAATGGCGGGCAACTGCTCGCGCAACTGACCGACCACCTGCGGCACACCGCACGGCAATGGCTGGTGCCCTTGTAGCCACGGCTGGCGTCAGTTGCATCTGAAATCTGGCAAGACGGAGTCTTACATGCGAATTCTGGTCACCGGCGCGAGTGGCTTCATTGGCGGGCGCTTTGCGCGCTTTGCCCTGGAGCAGGGCCTGGACGTGCGGGTCAGCGGCCGTCGAGCCGAAGGGGTCGAGCACCTGGTCAAGCGCGGCGCCCAGTTCATCCCCGGCGACCTGGGTGATGCCGAGCTGGCACGCCGCCTGTGCCAGGGCGTCGAGGCGGTGGTGCACTGCGCTGGCGCAGTGGGCAACTGGGGGCGCTACCAGGACTTCTATCAAGGCAATGTGGTGGTCACCGAAAACGTGGTCGAGGGCTGCTTGAAGGAGCACGTACGGCGGCTGGTACACCTGTCGTCGCCGTCGATCTACTTCAATGGCCGCTCGCGCCTGGACATCCGGGAAGAGCAGGTGCCGCGCCGCTTCCATGACCACTACGGGCAGACCAAGCACATGGCCGAGCAGAAAGTGTTCGGTGCCCAGGAGTTCGGCCTCGAGGTGCTGGCGCTGCGCCCGCGCTTCGTCACCGGCGCCGGCGATGCCAGTATTTTCCCGCGGCTGATGCAGATGCAGCGCAAGGGGCGTGTGGCGATCATCGGCAACGGCCTGAACAAAGTCGATTTCACCAGCGTGCACAACCTCAACGAAGCGCTGCTCAGTGCCCTGTTCGCCGACGACCGGGCGCTGGGCCAGGCCTATAACATCAGCAACGGCCAGCCGCTGCCGCTGTGGGACGTGGTCAACTACGTGATGCGCCAGATGCAGTTGCCGCAGGTTACCCGCTACCGCTCCTACGGCCTGGCCTACAGCCTGGCCGCGCTGAACGAGGCGGCCTGCATGTTGTGGCCGGGGCGCCCGCAACCGACCCTGTCGCGCCTGGGGATGCAGGTGATGAGCCGCGATTTCACCCTGGATATCAGCCGCGCCCGGCAGTACCTGGACTACCAGCCCAAGGTCAGCCTGTGGACGGCGCTGGATGAGTTCTGTGCCTGGTGGAAGCACCAGCCGCCGGGGTAGTGAAACCGTCGGGCCGACAATGGACATCAACGCGCCGCGCTGGCGGTTTATACTCGTGCCCTCTTTGCGACTACCGCGGTTGAATGTATCCATGCGTAACCATGCTCACGATGACTACGATGACGTGCCTAGCCTGCGGGCCGGCACCCATGACGATGACGAACTGATGCCGGCGCACGTGGTGCGCAGCCGCCAGAAAGCCGCTCGCGGTGCCAGCACGGCGCCGCTGTGGGCATTGCTCGGGGCCGCGTTCATCGCCTTGGCGGGCCTTGGCTGGTGGAGCTTCCAGCAGATCTCGCTGATGGAGCAGCAACTGGTGGCGACTCAGGAAAGCTTCGCCCGCATCAGCGAAGAGGCTGCCGGGCGCCTGCAGGCGATCAGCGGCAAGGTGGCAGCCAGCGAATCCGGCGCCACTACCAACAGCGAGGCGTTGAAGCTGCAGCTGCGCCAGTTGCAGAAGGGTGTGGCCGGGCAGACCGGCGACCTGGGCAAGCGCCTGGAGCAGGTACTGGCCGATACCCGTGAACAGCAGAAGGTCGTGACCCAGCTGCAAACCCAGTTGCAGGCGCAGCTGAAGGCGGTGAATGGCGAGCTGGCCGCGTTGCGCTCGGGGCAGGTCGATGGTGGCAAGCTGGATACGCAGTTCAAGGGCCTGAACGAACAGGTTGCTGCGCTGAAGGCCGCGCAGGCTGATGGCGCCAAGCTGGACGGGCAGCTCAAGAGCCTGGGCAACGAGGTGGCAGCGCTGAAGAAGCAGGGTAACCCGAGCGCGGCCATCCAGGACCTGGAGCAGGACATCCTGGTGCTCAAGAGCCAGATCGACAACCGCCCGGCCGCGGCGGCGTCCAGTGGTGCTTCGGTACAGGAATTCGACGCCTTCCGGGCGCAGACGACCCGCAACCTGAATACCTTGCAGAGCCAGATCCAGAACCTGCAGCAGCAGATCAATGCCCGGCCGTGAGATCACCTGAGCCTTCTTCGCGGGCACGCCCGCTCCCACAGGTACAGCGACAAGCTTGAGGATTGTGCTGACCCTGTGGGAGCGGGCGTGCCCGCGAATGGCCCTGAATCACAACCGCGGATAATCGATGTACCCCACCGGCCCCTTGCCATAGAAAGTCTCCGGCCGCGCCTCGTTCAACGGCGCATCCGCCGCCAGCCGCGCCGGCAGGTCAGGGTTGGCAATGAACGGCACGCCAAACGCCACGGCGTCGGCCTTGCCATTGGCCAGGGCTGCATTGGCACTGGCCTTGTCAAACCGCTCATTGACGATGTACGGGCCACCGAACGCCTCTTTGATCAGCGGGCCGATACTGTCATCGGCTTCCTTTTCCCGCGAGCAGATGAAGGCAATACCACGCTTGCCCAGCTCACGGGCCACGTAGGTAAAGGTTTCGGCACGATCGGCATCGCCCATGTCATGGGCATCGGCACGCGGCGCCAGGTGCACGCCAACGCGGTTTGCGCCCCACACCTCGATGGCCGCATCGGTCACTTCCAGCAGCAGCCGAGCACGGTTTTCCAGCGAGCCGCCGTAGCGGTCGGTGCGCTGGTTGGTGCTGCTCTGCAGGAACTGGTCGAGCAGATAGCCGTTGGCACCGTGGATTTCCACGCCATCGAAACCGGCAGCCTTGGCATTCTCGGCACCGCTGCGGTAGGCCTCGACGATGTCGATGATTTCTTCGGTTTCCAGCGCGCGTGGGGTGGGGTAGTCACTGAGCGGGCGCACCAGGCTTACATGGCCCTTGGGCTGGATCGCGCTGGGGGCTACCGGCAGCTCGCCGTTCAGGTAGCTGGGGTGGGAGATGCGGCCAACGTGCCACAGCTGCAGGAAGATGCGCCCGCCAGCGGCATGCACGGCCTTGGTCACATTGTTCCAGCCACGCACTTGCTCGTCGTTCCAGATACCAGGGGTATCCGGGTAGCCGACGCCCATGGCGCTGACCGAGGTCGCCTCGCTGAGGATCAGCCCGGCGCTGGCGCGCTGCACGTAGTACTCGGCCATCAGCGCATTGGGCACGCGGCCTTCGTCGGCCCGGCAGCGGGTGAGCGGGGCCATGATGATGCGGTTGGGCAGTTGCAGGTCGCCCAGGGTGATCGGATCGAAAAGCGTGGTCATGACGGTTACCTGCCTGTTCAGAGTGCTTGGCGCAGTTGTTCGAGAAACGCCTGGATAGTGGCTTCGTTGCGTTTGAAGAAGTGCCATTGGCCGATCTTCTGGCTGCTGATCAGCCCGGCGCGCTGCAGGGTGGCCAGGTGGGCGGAGACGGTCGACTGCGACAGGCCGCAGCGTTGGTCGATCTGCCCGGCACACACACCGTTCTCGGTGCTGTGGTACTGGTCGGGGAATTGCGTTGCCGGGTCCTTCAGCCAGCTGAGGATTTCTCGCCTGACCGGGTGGGCCAGCGCTTTTATGATTTCGTCGAGATCGAGAGGCATGGGTTGAGGCTCGTTGTAGCGGTATATCGCGATAGGACGAAATGTAAATCGTGGATTCCCGATATACAAATATGAAGAGGTTCTGAGCTGAGCACGAATCGCTATATCGCGTTATAACGATATAGGGGGCGGCGGTGCTAGACTGCGCTCATGAACTACCTCGCACACCTGCACCTTGGCGGCCCGGCGCCGCAACAACTGCTTGGCAGCCTGTATGGCGACTTCGTCAAAGGCTCGCTGGAAGGGCGCTTCCCGCCTGCGCTGGAGGCGGCCATCCGGTTGCACCGGCATATCGACAGCTATACCGACCAGCACCCGTTGGTGCTGGCGGCACTGGCGCGCTTTCCGCGGGAGCGGCGGCGCTTTGCCGGCATTGTTCTGGATGTGTTTTTCGACCATTGCCTGGCCCGGCATTGGCGGGATTACGCCGAGCAGCCGCTGGCGCAGTTCACCGGGGACTTTTATCGGGTGTTGCTGGCGGAGCCCGAGTTGCCGGGGCGGCTGGCGCGGATTGCGCCGTTCATGGCGGCGGATGACTGGCTGGGGGCGTATGGCGACTTTGCCACGCTGGAGCAGGTGTTCAACGGCATTGCCCGGCGCCTGTCGCGGCCGGAGGGGATGGTTGGGGTGATGGGGGAGCTGGAGCGGCTGTATGAGCCATTGCTGGCGGACTTCAGGGAGTTTTATCCACAGTTGCAGGCGTTTGCAGCGGCTGGCCGGTTGTCTGGCAGTTAGTCCCGCGCTGGCTTCTTCGCGGGCTGCCCGCTCCCACAGGTTGGCGCAGTTCTCAAGATATGCGCGGTCCCTGTGGGAGCGGGCAAGCCCGCGAAGAGGCCGGTACTGGCAGTGCAAGAATTCAGGCAGCCCGCGCCTGCCGCCGTGGCGCCAGCTCAACTTCTTCAACCCCGAACAACGCCAGGTGAATCGCCTGCTGCGCCTGCAACGCCAGCACCGCTCGCTCCTTGCCCACGCTGCCGATCGGCTGCAGCAGGTGAATGCATACCTCGCCCCGCGGCAGGGCAAACAGGCGCATCAGGTGCGACACCAGGTCATCGTCACCAATGAACGGTGCAATCGGGTCGATCTGGCCATCGCGCAGGTACTGGATGGCGACCGGCTGCACCGCCACGCCACGGTCGATGGCGCCTGCCAGCAGGCGGCCATGGAAGGTGCGCAGGGTACGGCCGCTGGTGGTGGTGCCTTCCGGGAAGATCAGCAGCGGCCGGGCAAGGCCCAGTTGCCCGGCGATCTGTTCACGCAGGCGCTGGCTGTCGCCCCCGCCACGGCGGATGAACAGGGTGCCGGCCTTTTCCGCCAGCCAGCCGGCCACCGGCCAGTGGCGCACTTCGGCCTTGGACAGGAACGACAGCGGCAGCAGCATGCCGAGCAGCGGGATATCGGTCCAGGACACGTGGTTGCTGACCCACAGCATCGGCCGCTGCGGCAGCTCGCCGACCACCCGCACATCGAAGGGCAGGGCCGCGACCAGGCGCTTCATGAACAGGCAGGTCCAGCGCTGGCGGCGCTCGATGGGCGCCTTGAACCCCAGGCGTTCGCCCAGGGCGATCACGCTGGCCATCAGCATGCCCAGCAGCAGTACCAGCAGCAGTCGAGTCAGGCGGGCCATTACCCGCAGCTTCGGCATCAGACCGCTGCCTTGAAGTGGCGGGCGTAGCGTGGGCACAGTTCGTCGCGCTTGAGCAGGATGAACACGTCGGCCACCTGGAAGTCTTCGTCCCAGCACGGCTCGCCGCAGATCTTCGCGCCCAGGCGCATGTACGCCTTGAGCAGCGGTGGCATTTCGGCAATGACGTTGTTTGGCAGGGCCAGGTTGGGCAACGGGTTCTTCGGCTCGGCGCGCAGGTGCTCGGTGCACAGGTAGCGGTCACGCAGGCGCTGCATTACCGCGTGGGCCTGCACCCCGCCATCCTGCATGGGGATGCTGGCGCAGCCCATCAGGTAGCTGTAGCGGCCTTCGTTGAGCACTTCGGCCAGTTCGCCCCAGAGCACGGCGATGGTGCCGCCGTTGCGGTAATCGGGGGCTACGCAGGTGCGGCCCAGCTCCAGGATCGGGCCCTGCAGCTGCAACAGGCCGTGCAGGCTGAATTCTTCTTCGCTATAGAAGCGGCCCAGGCTGCTGGCGGCCTGATGGTCGAGCAGGCGGGTGGTGGCAACCAGCTCGCCAGTGCTCAGGTCGCGTACGCCAATGTGGCGGCAGTGCACGTCGTAGTCGTCCATGTCCAGGCCTTGCTCGGCTCCTTTGAGCTTGGCCTTGAATTCGGCGCTGAACACTTTGTAGCGCAGGGCCTGGGCTTCCTGCAGGGCCGCGGCGCCAACCAGGCGTTCGGCTTGCAGACGGCGTTCGGTGCTGTTGTCGCCAGCGTGAGCGATCCGAGTCATTACGAGTCTCCATAAGCCAGCCATGAAGGGTTGCGGCCGGTCGGCTTTGTTGTGCAAAGTCAGCCTAGGTAGATGGGGTGTCACCCCTGTGAATCTTTGGTGATGCTTGCGTGACACCCCTTAGCCTCAACTGAAAGCCCTTCAGCAAGGAGCCGACCGATGGCCTGGTTGCAACGACTCAACGACCCGCTTCGCCAAGCGCTGGCGGGCACCCTGGGCGAAACCTATGCCGCGCTGCTCGAACGCCTTGGCCCGGTTGCCCCGTTCGAACTGGCGGTGCGCGGCGGGCGCGCGATGGCCACCCCGGGCCTGGCCTTCCTGGTCGGCTACCAGGCCGCCTTGCGCGTGCTGTGGCCCAGTGCTCCACCGAGCCTCGGTGCCCTGTGCGCCACCGAGCGGCGCAGCGTGCGGCCGGCGGACATGCGCACGCGCCTGGACGGCTTGCGGCTGACCGGCAGCAAGGACTTCGTCACTGCCGGCCTGGAGGCGGAATGGCTGCTGGTGGCGGCGCGCTGCGAGGCGACGGGCGCGGCACCGCAGTTGAACCTGGCGGTGGTCTACCCCGGGGAGCCAGGTGTGACGCTGGAAGCGCTGCCGACCCTGCCGCTGATGCCGGAGGTGGGCCATGGGCGACTGGTGCTGGACCAGGCGGCGTGCGAGTTGCTGGCCGGTGATGGTTGGGATGCCTATGTGAAGCCGTTCCGTTCGCTGGAGGACTTGTATGTGCTTACGGCGTTGACGGCCTGGCTGTATGGCGTGGGGCAGGAGTGCGCCTGGCCGCAGGCCCTGCGCCTGCAGTTGCTTGGGCTGCTGGCCGGGTGTGCCGAAGGTAGCCGGCAGTGCGCCGATAGCGTTGGCTGCCATTTGTTGCTGGGGGGGTTGTTTGCACAGTTCCAGGCGCTGCGAGGGGAGATCGATGCTGCGTTGGCGGCGGGGCCGGCGCAGTGGGCGCAGATCTGGCAGCGTGACCAGGGGGTGATGGCGCTGGCGGCGGCGGCGCGGGAGAAGCGGCTGAACAAGGCTTGGGCTGCTGCGGGATTGTCATGAATGCCTGATAGGTTTGTGTGATCCGATGAATCCTGGGGCCGCTTTGCGGCCCTTTCGCGACACAAGGCCGCTCCTACAGGGGAACGCGTCAAGTTCAGGCTGACGCTGTACCTGTAGGAGCGGCCTTGTGTCGCGATAGGGCTGCGCAGCGGCCCCAATAATGGCGATCACGATGAAGGTACTGTTGATCATCCTGATATTGCTTGCGGGTTGTGCCCGGGCCGAAGACTGGCCTGAACCCGACTGGCCAATCGACAACACCCCCCTCGACTGGCAACCCGTCGACGCCTACGCCTTCCCCGCACACACCACCCCCGAACGCAGCGGCATCCGCACCGACGCCCTGCTGATCATCCGCGACGGCCGCATCCTCCACGAACGCTACGCCGCCCCCACCACCGGCGCCACCGCCCACCTGACCTGGTCGATCAGCAAGAGCGTACTCGCCACGCTATTGGGCGTAGCCCAGGGCGAAGGCCGCTTCCAGCTGCAAGACCCGGTCACCCGCTTCTACCCGGCCATGCACGCCCATCCCGGCGTGCGCATGGCCGATCTGCTGCATTGGGCCAGCGGCCTGGACTGGCAGGAAGACTACGAGTACGCCCCGCTCAAGTCCTCGGTGGTGGCCATGCTGTATACCCGTGGCCGCGAGGACATGGCGGCCTATACGGCGGCGCGGGAAGCGGTGGCCAGCCCGGGCCAGCGGTTTCTCTATTCCAGTGGCGACAGCAACCTGCTGGCCGCCGCGTTGCGCGGCATGCTCGATGCCGGTCAGTACGCCGACTACCCCTGGCATGCACTGTTCACCCCGTTGGGGATCGACAGCGCGGTATGGGAGCGTGACCGCGCGGGTACCTACGTGGGTTCGTCCTACCTGTACCTCAGCGCTCGCGACCTGGCGCGCATCGGCCTGCTGATGCAACGCGACGGGCGCTGGCAGGATCGGCAATTGCTGCCCAAGCCATGGGTGGCTTTCAACCGCACGCCGTTTGCCGCGGCCCAAGCGCTGCCCGGCGAGGCCAACCCCGGTGGCCACTGGTGGCTCAACCAGCCGCTGGCCGGCGCTGCACGGCCTTGGCCGAGTGCACCCGCGGACACCTACGCAGCCCTTGGCCACTGGGGCCAGGCGCTGTACGTGCTGCCCGCGCAAAAGCTGGTGATCGTGCGTTACGCCGATGACCGCGACGGCAGCTACCAGCACGACGAACTGCTCAAGCGGATACTCGCGGCGCTGGCTGGGGAGGGGGCATGAAGCGGGTGCTGCTGGTGGTGTTGCTGGGGCTGGTGTACTGGGCCTGGCACGAGCGCCAGGCCCTGGCGGACTTCCCCGGTATCCTTTCGGCCTACTCGGCCAAGGAATATTGCTCGTGCCGCTTCGTCATGGGGTTCGAGCCGGCGTATTGCCAAGGCTACGTGAAGCAATGGCTGCCGCTGAGCCTGCTGGAGGAAGACAGCCAACAGCGGCAGGTTACCGCCGAAGGCCTGGGCCGTCGCAATCAGGCCGCCTGGCAAGGCCCGCGCGAGGGCTGCCGCTTGCTGCCGTGAAGGCGGGCGGGTAAGGTTGGCGGCCTGGTTTCACGAGATCTGTCATGTTCAAGCTGCCCCGCCTGCTGCCCGCCTTGTTGCTGGCTTTTTGCCTGCCCGCCCATGCCAACTGGCACCTCGATGGCGAGTCTTCGAGCCTTTCGTTCATTACCGGCAAGAACGGTAACACCGCCGAAGTGCACCGCTTCCTGGTGCTGCATGGCACGGTCGACCGCAAGGGTGTGGCCGGGTTGAGCATCGAGATGGACTCGGTGAGCAGCGGTATTCCGCTGCGTGATGAACGCATGCGCGAGGACCTGTTCGAGGTCGAACGCTTTGCCGAAGCCAAGGTGCAGGCGCAACTGGACCTGCGGCCGATCAACGACCTGGCCAACGGTGCCCAGATCGAACTGCGCCTGCCATTGACCGTGACCCTGCATGGCCAGTCGCACAGCTACAACGCCCTGCTGCTGGCCACCCGCCTGGACGAGCGACGCTTCCAGGTGGTGACCCTTGAGCCCCTGGTGCTGCGCGCCGAGGATTTCGGCCTGTTGCTGGGGCTGCAACGCCTGCGCAAGCTCGCCGGGCTCAAGTCCATCAACCCGTCGGTGCCGGTTAGCGCGGTGCTGATCTTCACCGCCCGCTGACATGCCGGGGCCGGTCTTTCCCTGGCGGGATGGCAATCAGTTCGAACTGCTGATCGACGGCCCCGAGTTTTTTCCGCGCATGCTCCTGGCGATCATGCGCGCCGAGTTCCAGGTCGACCTGGAGCTGTACCTGGTCGAGGCCGGTGACTGCGCGGATGCGGTGGTCGAAGCGCTGGAGCAGGCTGCCCGACGTGGCGTGCGGGTGCGCTGCCTGTTCGACGACTATGGCTCGCTGGCTTTCAACAGCCAGTTGCGTCAGCGCCTGCTGGACGCAGGTGTGTACTTGCGCTGGTACAACCGCTTGCGCTGGAAGCGTGGCCTGCGCAACCTGTACCGCGATCACCGCAAGTTGCTGCTGGTGGACGAGCGCTGGGCAGTGGTGGGCGGCACGGGCGTCACCGACGAGTTCTGGACACCGGGCGAGGCGACCAGTGAATGGCACGAGGTGATGGTGCAGATGCAGGGGCCGGTGGTAAGCGACTGGCAGTTGCTGTTCGACCGCCAGTGGCACGCCAACAACCGTCGCACCGCCTGGCGCCCCGCCGAGGGCTTTGGCCTGCCGCGCCTGCCCAAGGTGCCTGCGCAGGGGCAGGGCATGGGCCGGGTGGCCTATGCCGACGCCCGCCAGCACCAGGACATCCTGCATTCGCTGGTGCGGGCGATCAACAGTGGCAAGCAGCGAGTTTGGCTGGCCACGCCTTACTTCCTGCCGACCTGGAGCGTGCGCCGGTCGCTGCGCCGGGCTGCCGGCAAGGGGGTCGATGTGCGGCTGCTGCTGACCGGGCCGCGCACCGATCACCCCTCGGTACGTTACGCCGGCCACCGCTATTACCCACGTCTGCTGCGCGCCGGGGTGCGCATCTATGAGTACCAGCCGTGTTTCCTGCACCTGAAGATGGTGCTGATCGACGACTGGGTCAGTATCGGCTCATGCAACTTCGATCACTGGAACCTGCGCTTCAACCTCGAGGCCAATATCGAGGCACTCGACCCGCCGCTGACGGCTGCCGTGCAGGCCAGTTTCGAGCGTGATTTCGCCTTGAGCGAGGTGGTCGACCTGGGCCACTGGAATGCCCGGCCGCTGTGGCGCCGGGTGAAGCAGCGGTTGTGGGGGTGGCTGGACCGGTTGGTGGTCAACTTGCTCGACCGTCGCGACTGAGACCGGCTATCGTGCAGTGACTGTCTCAAGGCAATCGAAGGAGTGGGTGCGATGACGGCGAAGAAAATTCTCATGTTGGTCGGCGACTACGTCGAAGATTACGAAGTCATGGTGCCGTTCCAGGCGCTGAGCATGGTCGGGCACACGGTGCATGCGGTATGCCCGGAAAAGGTCGCGGGGCAGACTGTGCGTACCGCGATTCATGATTTCGAGGGCGAACAGACCTACAGCGAAAAGCCGGGGCACAACTTTGCCCTGAACTACGATTTCGTGCGGGTGCGTGCCGAGGGTTACGACGCGTTGCTGATCCCGGGTGGACGTGCACCGGAGTACCTGCGCCTGGATGAGCGGGTGCTGGAGCTGGTGCGGGCGTTCGACCAGGCCGGCAAGCCGATCGCGGCGGTATGCCATGGTGCCCAGTTGCTGGCGGCGGCCGGCGTGCTGGAAGGGCGCGAATGCAGTGCGTACCCGGCGTGCGCCCCGGAAGTGCGCTTGGCGGGCGGGACATTCATCGATATCGCGGTGGACCAGGCGCATGTGGAGGGCAACCTGGTGACGGCACCGGCATGGCCGGCGCATCCGGCGTGGTTGGCGGCATTCCTCAAGGTGCTTGGTACCCGTATTGCCTGACAGGGCCTTATCGCCGGCAAGCCAGCTCCCACAGGTTTAGCGAAGGTTTCAAGACCTGTGGAGTACTTGTGGGAGCTGGCTTGCCGGCGATGAGGCCAGTACAGGCAGCACAGTCAACCAGGCTTAACCCACCTGCTCAACCCAGTCATTGAGGTTGTAGTAGTTGGTCACCCGGGCAATCTTCCCGCAATGGATATAGAAGAACGCCCCCGCCGGCAGTACATAGGTCTGCCCGTTGGCCGCCGGCAACCCTTCGTCATCGGCCAGATATTCCCCATGCACGGTGAACTCCGCCGCCGCGCGGCTGCCGTCGGCGTTCTGCATCACCACGATATCGGCCAGGCGCTCGCGGTAGCAGCGGTTCATCTTGTCCATGAACGCTGCAAACCGGGCCTTGCCCATCTGCCGCTCGCCCTGGTTGATGTCGTGGATCACATCCTCGCTGAGCAGGGCGAGAAAGGCCGGCATGTCGCCCGCATTGAAGGCGGCGTAGTAAGCATTTACCAGTTCGGTAGCGGTCATGGAACAATACCTGTCGTGGAGGGAAAAGGCGGGTCGTTGCTCCGGATGATAGGGTTTCCCCTCAAGCCCGGCTTAGCCGAGCGCGTCATCCACATCGACAAAACGACCGCCAAGCATGGAAATACGCCTGTTGCACGGCGCCGCTATCGCGCCTTACATCGATGACCTCGCTCGCCTGCGCCTTACCGTGTTCCGCGAGTTTCCCTACCTTTACGACGGCACCCCGGAGTACGAGGCCGACTACCTGGCCACCTATGCCCGCTCCGGGCGCAGCCTGGTGGTGCTGGCACTGGACGACGGCAAGGTCGTTGGCGCCTCCACCGGCCTGCCGCTGGTGGATGTCGCCCCCGAGTTCCAGCAGCCGTTCCTGGCCCAGGGGCGCGACCCGGCCAGCGTGTACTACTTTGGTGAATCGGTGGTACTGCCCGAGTACCGTGGCCAGGGCCTGGGGGTGCGCTTTTTCATCGAGCGCGAGTCCTACGCCCACAAGCTGGCCGAGTTCGACTACTGCGCGTTCTGTGCGGTCGAGCGGCCAGGCGTGCATCCACGGCGGCCAGCGGACTACAAGCCATTGCATGGCTTCTGGCGAAACCGCGGCTTCCTGCACGACCCGTCGCTGCGCACCAGCTACGCCTGGCGCGACTTGGACGAGCAGGAAAGCTCCGACAAGCTGATGTCGTTCTGGCTCAAGGAACTGCCGATATGATCCGCCTGGCGGCCTGCCAGTACGCCATCGAGCTGCATGAAACCTGGGAGGCCTACGCCGACCACCTGCAAGGCCTGTGTGCCGAAGCGGTGGAGGCGGGGGCCCGCCTGCTGCTGTTGCCGGAGTACGCCGGGCTGGTGCTCAGCGGGCAGCTGAGTGCCGAGCAGCGGGGTGACCTGAAGGCCTCCATCGCCGGTATCCAGCCGCTGATCGAGCCCTGGAAGGCACTGTGCGAAGGC
The DNA here is from genome assembly GCF_002113255.1 of Pseudomonas sp. B14(2017). Classification (NCBI taxonomy): domain Bacteria; kingdom Pseudomonadati; phylum Pseudomonadota; class Gammaproteobacteria; order Pseudomonadales; family Pseudomonadaceae; genus Pseudomonas; species Pseudomonas sp. B14(2017). Next base: position 12,591 of record NZ_NEJY01000020.1, on the reverse strand, counting down.
ATTGCCAGGCGTTGGGGTATCTACCTTCAACCGGGTAGCGTACCGGTGCTGGACAGCGATGGGCGCTACCGTAACCGTGCCTGGCTGTTCGGCCCCAAGGGCGTGCTGGGTTACCAGGACAAGCTGATGATGACCCGTTTCGAACGGGAGCAATGGGACATCGCGGCGGGCCAGGGGTTGCAGGTGTTCGACACCGAACTGGGGCGCCTGGGCATCCTGATCTGCTACGACAACGAATTCCCGATGCTGGCGCGGCGCCTGGCCGAGGGTGGTGCCGACCTGATCCTCGCCCCGAGCTGTACCGACACCGAGGCGGGTTACCACCGGGTGCGTATCGGTGCCCAGGCGCGGGCGCTGGAGAACCAGATTGCGGTGTTGCAGAGCCCTACGGTCGGGCTGGCGCCCTGGTCGCCGGCGCTGGACGAGAATATCGGCCGGGCAGGACTGTTCGTGCCGCCGGATCATGGGATGCCGGGGGATGGGGTGGTGGCCTTGAGTGAAGAATCGAGCCCTGCCACTAGTCAGTGGCTGGTCTGTGAGGTGGACCTTGAGGAAGTACGGCGGGTGAGGCGGGAAGGGCAGGTGTTTACCCGCAGGGATTGGCCGGAGCAGTTTGACAGAGTCCTGTGAAAACAGCGGCGGCCTCTTCGCGGGCTTGCCCGCTCCCACAGGTAACGCGTAGCCCTCGGGCTTGCGCTGTACCTGTGGGAGCGGGCAAGCCCGCGAAGAGGCCGCCGCCGTTACATCAGGCTTACTTCACTTCGACTGCCAGGCTCTGGGCAATCTTGCTCTGCCACAGGGCAGGGCCAGTGATGTGTACCGACTCACCGTTGCTGTCCACGGCGACGGTCACCGGCATGTCCTTGACCTCGAACTCGTAGATCGCTTCCATGCCCAGCTCGGCGAAGGCCAGGACCTTCGACTTGCGGATGGCCTGGGCCACCAGGTAGGCAGCGCCGCCGACGGCCATCAGGTACACGGCCTTGTTGTCCTTGATCGCTTCGATGGCGGCAGGGCCGCGCTCGGACTTGCCGATCATGCCCAGCAGGCCGGTCTGCTCGAGGATCTGGCGGGTGAACTTGTCCATGCGGGTGGCGGTGGTCGGGCCGGCTGGGCCTACCACTTCGTCACCGACCGGGTCGACCGGGCCAACGTAGTAGATGAAGCGGCCTTTCAGGTCCACCGGCAGCTCTTCGCCACGGTTGAGCATTTCGACCATGCGCTTGTGCGCGGCATCGCGGCCGGTCAGCATCTTGCCGTTGAGCAGGATGGTTTCGCCCGGCTTCCAGCTGGCGACCTCTTCCGGGGTGATGGCGTCGAGGTTGACGCGACGGGCGCTCGGGCCGGCTTCCCAGACGATTTCCGGGTAGGCGTCCAGTGACGGCGCTTCCAGCTCGGCCGGGCCGGAGCCATCGAGCACGAAGTGGGCGTGGCGGGTGGCGGCGCAGTTGGGGATCATGCACACCGGCAGCGAAGCGGCGTGAGTCGGGTAGTCCATGATCTTGACGTCGAGCACGGTGGTCAGGCCACCCAGGCCCTGGGCGCCAATGCCCAGCTGGTTGACCTTCTCGAACAGCTCCAGGCGGATTTCTTCCAGGCGGTTCTGCGGGCCACGGGCTTTCAGTTCGTGGATGTCGATGGACTCCATCAACACTTCCTTGGCCATCACGGCGGCCTTCTCGGCGGTACCGCCGATGCCAATGCCGAGCATGCCAGGCGGGCACCAGCCAGCGCCCATGGTCGGGACGGTCTTCAGTACCCAGTCGACGATCGAGTCGGACGGGTTGAGCATGGCCATCTTCGACTTGTTCTCCGAGCCGCCGCCCTTGGCTGCGACATCGACCTCGACCTTGTCGCCGGGGACGATGGAGTAGTGGATCACTGCCGGGGTGTTGTCCTTGGTGTTCTTGCGGGCACCGGCCGGGTCGGCCAGGATCGAAGCGCGCAGGACGTTTTCAGGCAGGTTGTAGGCGCGACGCACACCTTCGTTGATCATGTCGTCGACGCTCAGGGTGGCGCCGTCCCAGCGCACGTCCATGCCCACGCGCACGAACACGGTGACGATACCGGTGTCCTGGCAGATCGGGCGGTGGCCGGTGGCGCACATGCGCGAGTTGATCAGGATCTGGGCGATGGAATCGCGCGCAGCAGGCGACTCTTCACGCAGATAGGCCTCGTGCATGGCCTGGATGAAATCGACGGGGTGGTAGTACGAAATGAATTGCAGGGCGTCGGCGACGCTCTGAATCAGGTCGTCTTGCTTGATCACGGTCATGCAGCGCGCTCCTCTTAAAGACGGGAACATTCATTACGGCGCTCGACGGTGCCGACCAGCGTGTCGAAGCGCCTTGCAAGGCGCCGGCAGGTCAGGCCGACGGAAAAAGGCGCGGCAGTATAGCGCGCATCCGTGCCGGGCACACCTGCGGCCGGTCTGGACCATGGTCGGCAGGTGGCAGGCATTGTTCTTGCTGACTTGTTGTAGAGATAGGATGCTTGGAGGGGGCTGCCCTGCAGCCCCTTCGCCGGCAAGCCAGCTCCCACAGGATTGCACCAGGCCTGAAGCCTGCACATTAACTGTGGGAGCTGGCTTGCCGGCGAAGGGCCGCAAAGCGGCCCCAGAAACTCAAGAGCTGGAAGAGATAGCTGAAAATGCCCGAACTTTGCGTGGGCGAGCGCCGCTGGGCGGTGCCGACCGGCAGCAACCTGCTCGATGCCTTGAACGAGGCCGGGCTGAACGTGCCCTACAGTTGCCGCGCCGGCAGTTGCCATGCCTGCCTGGTGCACTGCCTGGGCGGGCAACCGCTGGATGCCATGCCCGAGGCCCTGGCGCAGGACAAGCATGCCCAGGGCTGGCGCCTGGCCTGCCAGTGCCGGGTAGTCGAGGACCTGCGCGTGGCGCTGTTCGACCCGCAGCAGGATGGCGTGCCTGCGCAGGTCTGTGCCCTGGACTGGTTCGGCGATGTGCTGCGCGTGCGGCTGCGGCCCGAACGGGCAATGCGTTACCAGGCGGGGCAGCATGTGGTGCTGTGGAATGGCGCGGTGGCGCGGCCTTACTCCTTGGCCAGCCTGCCGGGCGAAGATGATTTTCTCGAGTTTCATATCGACTGCCAGCGCCCCGGCGCCTTTTGTGACAAGGCCCGTGGCTTGCAGCTGGGTGATGTGCTGCGCCTGGGCGAGCTAAGGGGTGGGGCCTTGCATTACGACCCGGACTGGCAGCAGCGGCCGCTGTGGTTGCTGGCGGCGGGGACCGGGCTGGCGCCGTTGTGGGGCATCTTGCGCGAGGCTCTGCGGCAGGGGCACCAAGGGGAAATCAGGGTCATGCATGTGGCGCGCGAGGGCGTTGGGCATTATCTGGCCGAGCCGTTGCGGGAGATGGCGGATGTGAATGTCGAGTTGGTACTGGCAGAGCAACTGGATGAAGCGTTGGCCGGGTTGCGGCCATCATCGCGGCAGACGGTGGCGCTGGTGTGCGGGGCGCCGGGGAGTGTCGAGCGGTTTGCCCGGCGGCTGTTCATTGCCGGGGTGCCGCGGGGGCAGGTGTTTGCCGATGTGTTTGTCGAGCATGCCTGAGGCATTTGTGTAGCCTGGGCTGGCCTCATCGCCGGCAAGCCAGCTCCCACAGGATTGCATCAGACCTGGGCCTGCGCGGTACCTGTGGGAGCTGGCTTGCCGGCGATTGGGCCGCAGAGCGGCCCCCTCTGAAGCAGATCAACCGACCAGCGGATCACCGACATGCAGGATCTTCATGCCATTGGTGCCACCGATGGTGTGGTAGCTGTCACCCTTGGTCAGGATTACCCAGTCACCTTGCTCCACCAGGCCACGCTTGAGCAGTTCGTCGACCGCTGCCTGGCTCACCTTGTCGGCCGGCAGCGAGGCCGGGTCGAAGGCGATCGGGTACACGCCGCGGAACATGTTGGCACGGGCCTGGGTAGCGCGGTGCGGCGACAAGGCGAAGATCGGCACGTGCGAACGCAGGCGCGACATGATCAACGGGGTGTAGCCACTCTCGGTCAGGGCGATGATCGCCTTCACGCCCGGGAAGTGGTTGGCGGTGTACATGGCCGCCAGCGCGATGCTCTCGTCGCAGCGCTCGAAGGTGGTGTGCAGGCGGTGGCTGGACTTCTGGCTGGTCGGGTGCTTTTCGGCACCCAGGCAGATGCGGGCCATGGCCTGGACGGCTTCGATCGGGTAGGCACCGGCGGCACTCTCGGCCGACAGCATCACCGCGTCGGTGTTGTCCAGCACGGCGTTGGCCACGTCGGACACTTCGGCACGGGTCGGCATCGGGTTCTGGATCATCGACTCCATCATCTGGGTCGCCACGATCACCGCCTTGTTGTTGCGGCGGGCGTGCTGGATGATCTTCTTCTGGATGGCGATCAGCTCGGCGTCGCCGATTTCCACGCCCAGGTCGCCACGGGCGACCATGACGGCGTCGGAGGCGAGGATCAGCTTGTCGAGGGTTTCGTCGTCGGCCACCGCTTCGGCGCGTTCGATCTTGGCCACCAGCCAGGCGCTGCCGCCAGCTTCGTCACGCAGCTTGCGTGCGTATTCCATGTCGCTGGCGTCACGTGGGAAGGACACGGCCAGGTAGTCCAGGTCCATTTCCGCGGCCAGCTTGATGTCGGCCTTGTCTTTCTCGGTCAGGGCCGGTGCGGTCAGGCCGCCACCTTTACGGTTGATGCCTTTGTGGTCCGACAGCGGGCCACCGATGATCACCACGCAGTGCAGGGCATCTGCGGTGGCGGTCTCGACGCGCATCACCACGCGGCCATCGTCGAGCAGCAGTTCGTCACCAACGCCGCAGTCCTTGACCAGGTCGGGGTAGTCGATACCGACGATGTCCTGGTTGCCTTCGGTCAGCGGGTGGGCGGTGGAGAAGGTGAACTTGTCACCGATCTTCAATTCGATGCGCTTGTTGGCGAACTTGGCGATGCGGATCTTCGGACCCTGCAGGTCGCCCAGCAGTGCAACATGGCGGCCGTTCTTGGCGGCGATGTCACGGATCAGGCGCGCGCGGGCCTTGTGCTCGTCCGGAGTGCCGTGGGAGAAGTTCAGGCGTGCCACGTCCAGGCCGGCGAGGATCAGCTGTTCGATCACTTCCGGCGAGTTGCTGGCGGGGCCAAGGGTGGCGACGATTTTGGTACGGCGGATGCTCATGCACAGACTCCTATAGTGAAGCGCAGCGAAAGGCTACTCCTGAATCTCGCTGTAGTCATTGTTCCGTTGCACTACCTGCGACCAAGGCAGGGTGGCATTTGAACGGGCAGGGTATCCTTGCAAAAGGGTGTGAAGATTTGCCGGCAAAGGCCGATACACTGGCATCAAAGGAGACCCCCATGCGAGCCCTGATCGTTTTAGCCCTGGCGGCCAGCGCCGTCGGCTGCACCCGCTGGTCCATGGACCACCACCTGAACAATGCCTACCGCGCCTACGACCGTGGTGATTGCGCACGGGTCATGCTCGAGCTGTCGCAGGTCGACCGCACCAGCCGTGCGCGACCGTTCATCCACCCCGAGGTGTCGCTGCTGCGCGGCCAGTGCCTGGAGCGCCAGGCCTTGTACGTGGATGCGGCGCAGACCTACCAGTACCTGATTCAGCAGTACCCGGGCAATGAATACGCCTATCGCGCCCAGGCTCGCCTGCAGACCCTGGAGAAACTCGGCCATTTGCGCGGCGCCGAAGCCGCCGTGGCAAACCCGGTGAGCGCCGCACCTTGGCGTTAACACCAAGGTGTGATTTATTTCACGGGATTTGCCGCGCGTGCTGCGCTAATCTGTAACTCAGCTGTTACAACAACCGCCAGTTCCACGTATTCCTGGCATCGGATACGGACTGCACTTGCGATCATGTTCAACAAGCGCCACATCGAACGCCATCAGCTGCCTTGTGTTCTCAAGGTGTTCAACCGCATTACCGGCCAGGCCATCGGCCAGCTGGGCAACGCCTCCGAAGACGGGCTGATGCTGATAAGCCAGCTACCTGTGCTGGTCGGGCCCGACTACGATCTGCAATTACGCCTGCCGCTGGTTGGTGGCGGGCATCAGTTCGTCAACCTTACCGCCAGCTGCCTGTGGTGCCGTGAAGACCAGACGCCCGGGCACTACGATTCGGGCTTCATGCTGCTGCAGGCGCCCCGCGAGTACGACGAATTCGTCCGCTCGTTGCGCGACTATTTCAGTTTCCGCCCCGCCAACGCCTCTGCCTGAGCCTCGGGCCCAGGCTCGCTGGAGTCGCGCCAGAATCGCGCTAGAATCGGGTCGACCTCGATACAGGACGACCCCGTGACCTCCAGCATTTTCTGGCACGACTACGAAACCACCGGCATCAACCCGCGCTGCGACCGGCCGCTGCAGGTGGCCGGCGTGCGCACCGACTTCGACCTCAACGAAATCGACGAGCCGATCAGCCTTTATTGCCGGCCCTCCGACGATATCCTGCCGCACCCGGCCGCCTGCCTGGTGACCGGCATCACCCCGCAACTGCTGGCCGAGCAGGGCTTGTGCGAAGCCGAGTTCATGACCCGGGTGCACGCACAACTGGCGCACCCTGGTACCTGTGGCGCCGGCTACAACACCCTGCGCTTCGACGACGAAGTGACCCGCTACAGCCTGTACCGCAACTTTTTCGACCCTTATGCCCGAGAGTGGCAGGGTGGCAACAGCCGCTGGGACCTGATCGACATCGTACGCACGGCCTATGCATTGCGCCCGGACGGCATCGAGTGGCCGCAGCAGGACGGGCGCACCAGCCTGCGCCTGGAGCTGCTGAGCAAGGCCAATGGCATCGACCATGGGCATGCCCACGAAGCGCTTTCCGACGTGCGGGCAACCATCGCCCTGGCCCGCCTGATCCGGCAAAAACAGCCCAAGTTGTATGACTGGCTGTTCCAGTTGCGCAGCAAGCATAAAGTGATGGAGCAGATCCGTTTGTTGCAGCCACTGGTGCATATATCCGGACGCTTCTCGGCGGCACGCAATTACCTTGGTGTCGTATTGCCACTGGCCTGGCACCCGCGTAATCGCAATGCACTGATTGTGTGCGACCTGCATCAGGAAACCCTACCGTTACTACGGGAAAGTGCTGAAGTTCTACGCCAGCGTTTGTATACCCGCCATGAAGAACTGGCCGAAGGCGAATTACCCGTGCCGCTCAAATTGGTGCAGATCAATCGCTGCCCGGTACTGGCGCCACTTTCGGTATTGCGCCCGGCTGATCAACAACGGTTGGGTCTGGACTTGACGTTGTTACAATTGCGCGGCGAAGAATTGGCCAAGCAGCAGGCGCAATGGCAAGACAAGCTGGAAAACATCTATGGCAAGGAAGACTTCGCCCCGAGTGAAGACCCGGAACAACAGTTGTATGACGGTTTTCTGGGGGACCGTGACCGCCGCTTATGTGAGCAAGTTCGTGCACTGGAACCGGCGCAGTTGGGCCGTGGGCAGTGGATGTTCGATGACCCGCGCCTGCCTGAACTGTTGTTCCGCTATCGGGCGCGCAACTTCCCCGAGACCCTGACCGGCGAAGAGCGGCAACGCTGGTTCAGCTTCTGCCAGCAGCGCCTGAGCGACCCGCATTGGGGCGCGCCGAATACGCTGGGCGACTTCGAACAGGCGCGGCAGCAGGCCTGGGAGGGCGCCGACGAGGCGGGGCGGCGCGTGCTGGACGCGTGGCAGGTACATGCCCGGCAATTGCAGGCACAGTTTGCAATTGGCTGAGCGCCGACACAAAACGCGGACAAACAAAAACGCCGGCAATATGCCGGCGTTCTTGTTGCGATAAGCAGCAGGCGTGTGCGGACAATCAGTCCAGCAGGGTCGCCCAGCTTTCAACCACATCGCCACCCCACTTGGCTTTCCATTCTTTCAGGGTCTTGTGGTTGCCGCCTTTGGTTTCGATCACTTCATTGTTGTGCGGGTTCTTGTATTGCTTGACCTTGCGTGCACGCTTGGTGGCGGTAGTCTTGACCGCACCACGAGGTGCCTTGCTCAGTTTCGACTCTGGGTCGAGCAGGGCAATCACGTCGCGCAGCGACTTGGAGTACTCGCCCATCAGTGTGCGCAGTTTGCCTTCGAACTCCAGTTCTTTCTTCAGCTTGTCATCCTGCGACAGGTTGGCCAGGCGGGCCTGAAGTTCCTTGATGGCTTCTTCGGTAGCGCGGTACTCGTTGATCAGGGACATGGAGTGTTCCTTAATGCGTGTTCAGAAATGTGTGGGGCAATAATAGACAGGCAATACTCGCAAGTAAACATATTGTTGGGCAATTAACTGTTAACTAAGCTGTGACAACCATTTCTCTACGTGAACAAAAATTTACAATTAACCCTGCATTTCGTCATGTCTGTCAGAGAATGCCGGCAGTGCATCTCGTCAGGAACACAGGCGACGGCCGCTGCGATCAATACTGCGTTTTTCCTGGCGGGCCGCTAGAATGAGCGCCTTTGCGAAGTTCTGGAGTCTCATTCATGCGCACCTATCGTCTGGTGATCGCCTGCCCCGACCGTGTTGGCATCGTGGCGAAAGTCAGTAATTTCCTGGCCTTGTACAATGGCTGGATCAACGAAGCCAGCCACCACTCCGATGAGCAGAGCGGTTGGTTCTTCATGCGCCATGAAATCCGCGCCGAATCGCTGCCATTCGGTATCGAAGCCTTCCGCGAGGCGTTTGCGCCGATCGCCGAAGAGTTCTCCATGACCTGGCGCATTACCGACTCGGCGCAGAAAAAGCGCGTGGTGCTGATGGCCAGCCGCGAGTCGCACTGCCTGGCCGACCTGCTGCACCGCTGGCACACCGATGAACTGGACTGCGAGATCCCTTGCGTGATCTCCAACCACAACGACCTGCGCAGCATGGTCGAGTGGCACGGTATTCCGTTCTTCCATGTACCGGTCGACCCCAAGGACAAGGCCCCGGCCTTTGCCGAAGTGTCGCGCCTGGTGCAGGAGCATGCCGCCGATGTGGTGGTGCTGGCCCGCTACATGCAGATCCTGCCGCCGCAACTGTGCCAGGACTATGCTGAAAAGGTGATCAACATCCACCACAGCTTCCTGCCGTCGTTCGTCGGCGCCAAGCCGTATCACCAGGCCGCCCTGCGTGGTGTGAAGCTGATCGGCGCGACCTGCCACTACGTCACCGAAGAGCTGGACGCCGGCCCGATCATCGAGCAGGACGTGGTGCGTGTCAGCCATGCCGACAGCATCGACGACATGGTCCGCTTTGGCCGTGATGTGGAGAAGATGGTGCTGGCCCGTGGCCTGCGTTATCACCTGGAAGACCGGGTGCTGGTGCATGGCAACAAGACTGTAGTTTTTGATTGATGGCCTTGGGGCTGCTTTGCAGCCCATCGCCGGCAAGCCAGCTCTCACAGGTTTGCACCTGGCTTGAGGTCGATGCGGTCGGTGTGGGAGCTGGCTTGCCGGCGAAAGGGGCGCAAAGCGCCCCCGGCAATCTTGAGGGATATGCAATGGCGAAGACCCGTAACAACCCCACCGCTTCACCCCCACCCACCCTCGGTGAAGGCTGCCTGGCCCGCTACGACCCCGAAGCCCTGGCCGACACCGATGGCACCGATTTCCCCGGCGCCGCCGAACTCTGGCAGCAGCTCAACCCGCCTGACGCCGCCAGCGCTCCAGCAGCGGGCGCGCCAGCAGGCACACAAACACCGGCCCACCCGCCAGCAGATAAAAGTAGTAAGTGACCGCCCGCCATATCAGGATCGCCGCAGCCGCGGTCGAACTGCCCACCAGTGGCGTCAGCAAGCTGGCCGAAGTCAGCTCGGCGGCACCGGCACCGCCAGGCAGCAGGCTGAACTGGCCGGCACTGAGCGAGAGCATCTGCACCAAAAAGCTGGGAATCCACGCCAGGTCTACCCCCAACCCCCTCAATACCAGATACAACACGCTGTAGCGCAGGCCCCAGTGGGCGCAGGTCAGGGTGAACACCAGGGTCAGCGTGCGCTTGGGCAGGCGCCAGGTCTGCGCCAGTGCGTCGATGAAGCGCAGCAGCTTGCGCGCCCAGCGCCACTTGCGCTGGCGGCTCATGCCCAGGCGGCGCAGCAACCTGCCGTTCACGCGCATCACCGTGCGCCGGTAGCGCAGCAGGCCGATCACCCCGGCCAGTGCCGTGCACAGCAGCAACGCGCTGCCCAGCAACATGCTTTCCTGGCTGCGGCCCAGGCTGTGGAACAGTGCATAGCCGGCAATCGCCAGCATCGCGCAGAAAAAGAACACCAGGTCGTTCAGCTGGTCCATGGCAAACACCGCGCCGCTGCGCGCCGGGCCGATCCGGTCGCGTGCCAGCAGGGCCATCAGGGTCAAGGGGCCGCCGCTGCCGCCGGGGGTGGTACAGATGGCGAACTCGGTGGCCATCACCACACCCAGGCTGCGCAGGCGCCCAAGCCTTGCTCCTTGCTGGCCGAGCAACAGGCGCAAGCGGATGGCGTTGATGACCCAGCACAGCAAGATCATGCCCAGCAGGGTCAACATCAGGCTGGGTGCGAAGCGCTGCAGCCTCGGCAGCAACTCGCTGCCACCGAGCAGGGCCGGCACCAGCACGGCACCGAGCAGTGCCAGGGCCAGCCAGGCCAGGCGGTTCATGCGTTGGCCTGGCGGTCGAGCCAGGTGGACTTGGTCAGGGGCTCGCGGCCCTGTGCCAGTAGCGTGTTCAAGGTGTTCAGCCAATAGTCGCGGGAGGCGCGATGGCGCATGTCCACCGGGTGCAGGCCCAGGCGCAGGGTCTGGGCGTCGTGCCAGCGCCGGCATTGCCAGTCGCACAGCACCCGTGACAGGCCGCGACGCCAGGCGCTGCGGGCACTCCAGACCAGCCCCGGGGCCTTGAACGCGGTGAAGTCTGGTAAACGGTACAAGTGCTGTGGCGTGCTGGTGTAGCGCAGCGGCAGGCGGCGCAGTGCCTGGCGGGTGCCTTCGCTCATCAGCCAGGCAGGCGCGACGAAGCCGGCCACCGGCCAGCCCTGCTGGGCGAACAGGGCCAGGCCGTGCTCCAGACGTTGCAGGGCCTGCTGCTGGTCCAGGGCGTAGAACTCGCCTTCGTGGGTATAGATGCGGCGCATGAAGTATTCGCCGGGCGTGCGTGGTGGCGGGCCGTTGTCGGCATGGTAGAAGCCGTGCAGGGCAAGCTCGTCGCCCTGGGCCAGGCGCCGTTCGAGCAAGCGGCAGAAGGTGGGCGAGCGCTGCAGCGGGTTGCGGTGGTGAAAGTCCGGCACCACCAGCCAGGTCATGGGGATGCCGCCGATGGCGTCGACGGCCTGGACGAAGGGTTGATAGTCGGGCCAGGTCTCGGGCGCAACATCGTGCAGCACCAGCATCAGGCTGCGCGCTGGCGGCAGTGGCTCAGCCATGGGCACGGACCTGCGGCTGGTGGCCAAGCACGGCCTGGTAGTGCTGCAGCAGGCCGGCGACCACGTGGTCCCACGAATACTGCTGCTCGGCATGGCGACGGGCCTGAGCCCCGAGCTTGCGCACGCCGGCCTCGAACGCCTCCTGCACGGCCGTCGCCATGGCCTTGCTATCGTTGGGGCGGCACAGGCGCCCGCACTGTTCGTTGACGATTTCGCCGAAAGCACCGGCGCGCACGGCCACCACCGGCGTGGCGCTGGCCATCGCTTCGAGAATGACCAGGCCGAAGGTTTCCTGGTCGCCGGCGTGCACCAGCAGGTCGGCGCTGGCCATCAGCCGGGCGACTTCCGGAGCCGGGCAGAAGTGATCGATCACACTGACGTTCTGCGGCACGTTGGCCGGCATGTTCGAACCCACCAGCAGCAAGTGGTAGGGGTGGCCCAGGTGCTGCATGCACTCGAGCAGCACCGGCAGGTTCTTTTCCCGCGAGCCACGGCCGGCGTAGATCAGCAGGCGACTGGTGTCGGCAATGCCCAGTTCGGCACGCAGCTGCGGGTCGCGCTGGCTGGGGTGGAAGGTGGCCAGGTCGACGCCCAGGCGCTGCACGTGCACATCGCGCACCCCCAGGCGGCGCAACTTGTCGGCCATGACCTGGCTGGGGGCCAGGACCCGGTCGAAATTGCCGTACAGCTTGCTGACATAGGCCTCTACATTGGGGGTGAACCAGTTACCCATGCGGTTGCTGACCAGCAGCGGCAGATCCGAATGGTAGAAGCCGATCACCGGCACATCGAGCTTGCGCCGCGCTTCCAGCGCAGCCCAGGCGGTCAGGTAGGGGTCGCCGACTTCGATCAGGTCGGGCTTGAGCCTGCGCAGCACATTGCACCAGGGGGCCAGGCGCACCGGGAAGCGGTAGCCATTGCCGAACGGCAGCGGCGGTGCGGGCACCTGGTAGATGCCATCGGCGTGTTGGGCACTGGCACCGGGTATCAGCAAGCTGTGGCGGACGCCCTGGATGGCGTCGAGGCGGTGGTGTTTGGCATCAAGATAGGTACGTACGCCGCCACTGGCGGGGGCGTAGAACATGGTGATGTCGGCGATGTGCACGATCAGCATCCCTCCGGGATCGTCTTCGGGTCTGTCATCCGGCGCTAACGGGCCGGCGATGACGCGCCTAAAGGTTGACCTATCAGAAGGATAGTTTGTTCGATCGGGGTTGGTGGGGGCGGGGGGC
>NZ_NEJY01000002.1:0-331068 GCF_002113255.1 Pseudomonas sp. B14(2017) | reverse complement strand
AGAATGGGTGCCGCCCAAGGGCTACAAGGAAATTGAAGAAGCCAAGCAGGATATGACCAGCTTCTTCATGCGATACAACCGAATCAGGCTCCACAGCCACAACGACTACCTGTCACCAATAGCTATGGAGCAGCAGGCGGCTTGATCACCGTAACCGGTGTCCGGAAAAACTTGACCAGAACAAGCCGGCTCCCACACCGACCGCACCGATCTCAAGATATGCAAAGTACCTGTGGGAGCCAAGGTGGATCCGGCGCCTGCTTCCAGATCTGTACTGCCTGTGCTGGCCTCATCGCCGGCGAGCCAGCTCCCACACCGACCGCACCGATCTCAAGATATGCACAGTACCTGTGGGAGCCAAGATGGATCCGGCGCCTGCTTCCTGATCTGTACTGCCTGTGCTGGCCTAATCGCCGGCAAGCCGGCTCCCACACCGACCGCACCGATCTCAAGATATGCACAGTACCTGTGGGAGCTGGCTTGCCGGCGATTAGGCCAGTGAAGACAACCACGATCCTACTGATACACTTCCCCTCACCTTTCCTGCCAGGGGCTTCCCCATGCTCCATGAGTTGTTCAGCGTCTACCTGAAAATGCTCGTGCTCTACAGCCCGTTCTTCGTGCTGTCGTGCTTCATCAGCCTGACCCGCGGCCACTCCAGCAAGGAGCGCAAGCAGCTGGCCTGGAAGGTGGCCATCGCCGCGCTGATCGCCAGTGTTTTGCTGTACCTGTTCGGGCGGGCGATTTTCGGCATCTTCGGCATCACCGCCGACGCCTTCCGCATCGGCGCCGGCAGCGTGCTGTTCATCTCGGCACTGGGCATGGCCCAAGGCAAGTCCGCGGTACAGGCCGACAACGTGCAGCAGGATGTCACCATCGTGCCGCTGACCATCCCGCTGACCGTCGGCCCCGGCACCATCGGTGCACTGCTGGTAATGGGCGTCGGCCACCCGCACTGGGACGACAAGCTGTTGGCCATCATCAGCATCGCCCTGGCCAGCTTTACCGTCGGCCTGGTGCTGTACCTGTCACACCGTATCGAGCGCATCCTCGGCGACCAGGGCCTGCAGATCGTCAGCCGGCTGATGGGGCTGTTCGTCTGCGCCCTGGCTGCACAAATCATCTTTACCGGTATCAAAGGCTACCTGGCGCCCTGACCATCGCCGAATTGAGGTCGAACCGATACTCCCCCTGTGCATCCTTGGTTTTCATCAATGCCTGCAGTTCATCTCGCTGGTGTTGGAAACGCCCGTTATCCAGCTGCAAGGAAACGCCATTGAACCCGGCTTCGCCCTCCAGCGCCTTTTCGACCAGCAGCATGTCCTGAGAAATGCCGGCGATCGGCTTGTCGAATTGCAGGGTAATACTGCAAAGGTCGAGGGCCGGGCCCGGCCTGAGCAAGCCAAGCTCAATCACCAGCTGCGAACCCAGCGTGCAGAACTTCAGCTGGTGGCGAAAACCTTCGATCGATCGGCCCAGGCCGTTTCTTACTGCAGCCAGCACGGCCTCATGACGGATCGAGCGCATCTTCAGCCACGCCTCGAGTGGCTGTATCTGCGCGCTGCGCGCGGGTTGCCCTAACTGTTTCAGGTCATGCGTACTGGCCAGCTTGATCCAGCCCAGTTGCCGGTATGCCTCGCGATAGGCGTCATACCAGGCTTCATAGTTGTCAAAGCGTGACCCCGCATTCCTGTTGGCCACCAACTGGGCGTAAAGGATGGAGTCGAAGGCAGCCTGGCGTTGAATCTGGCCAGCGTCCGCGCGATACAGTAATGCCGTCCCGCCAATCAACATCAGTTGTTCAGCTGTTCTGTCCATTGCGTTGCCTCGTCACAAAGTGCCGAACAGGGCGGCGTTGCAACAACGCCGCCCTGCAATCAGAAGTCGTACTGGAGAACGTTCTTGACGCTGCGCACGCCGAGTTTGTTTTCCACGGTTTCGCGGACCTTGTCGTAGACGAAAGTGTTGAGGGTGAGCACAGCCATGCCGGCGTAGTACTCGGTCTTTTCCAGCTTCCACTGGATACCCAGGATGTCATCATCCAGTTGTGGGGCAGAGGCCTGGATGCAGCTCACCACCATGACCACATCGTTGTTTTCGGTTTCGACGCAGGCGGCCATCCCGACCATGCCCCTGACCTTGTTCTTGCGCTTGTGATCGACCACCTTGAGGTCATTTTCGACGGTGGTGAGTTTGTCGAAGGCCGCCTTGGCCAGCACACCCAACTTGGTACCACCCAGCACCGCATTACCGACCGCACCAATCGCCCGTACAGCGACAGCGCCTACGGTGACAGACAGCTCGGCAGAGGTTTCCAGCTCGAAGGTGCGACGAGGGATGGTAAAACCAAGATCACGCATGACATCGATGAACCGGTCGTACCACTCCCTGCTCTGTTTTTCGGCATCGAAGGACTTGTCAGCCACCAAGGTGGCAAAGTGGAAGGCGTTCTTTACGTCATGACGGCTTTGCGAAGACATGCCTGCGCCGCAGGCCAGCAGGTTGCCTTCGACCAGGATGGCTGTGTCGGTTGCAGTGACTTGTGTTTCTGTGGACATGTGGAAACTCCTAGATGGTTGCGCCCCGAGTCAGGGGCGACCACCTTAGCCAGCGCGCCCAGGATGCAGCGCGCTGAAGGGTTTCCGGTGCAACTAGTCGGCCGACGGGTACCAACGCGGCGTGTAGGCCCACACCCCACCCGAGAGGCGAGGAAACACGCAGGTTGTAGATGAACCCACCAGCACCATGGTGCGCATGTCGACCATTTCCGGCAGCAGCTCGGCCAATGTGACGACCTTCAGCGTCTGCCCCGGCCTACCGATGTCACGGCCAAGGACTACAGGCGTGTTCCCCTCGCGGTGCCGACGCACGACCTCCAGCGCTACCCCGAGCTGGTGCGGCCTTGCCTTGGAAATCGGGTTGTAGAACGCCAGCACCAGGTCGGCCTGGGCCGCCAGGTCCAGGCGCTTTTCAATGATCGACCACGGCTTGAGGTTGTCCGACAGCGACATCACGCAGAAGTCATGCCCCAGCGGCGCGCCCGCCTGGGCGGCGGTCGCGAGCGAGGCTGACACCCCCGGCAGGATCTCGAGATCCACCCGGTGCCAGGCCGGCTCAGTGGACTCGTGCAGCGCTTCAAGTACCGCAGCTGCCATGGCGAACACACCCGGGTCGCCCGACGACACCACCACAACCGAACGGCCCTGGGCTGCCAGTTCGAAGGCATGCCGGGCACGCTGCATCTCTTCACGGTTGTCGGTGCAGTGCAGCACCTGGTCGTCACGGAACGGGCCGGCCATGCGCACGTAGGTTTCGTAACCGAGCACATCCTCGGCCCGCGCCAGCTCGGCCTTGACCGCCGGCACCATCAGCTCGGCTGCACCCGGCCCCAGGCCGATGACCGCCAGGCGACCCCGACGACGACCGATCTGCGCCACCTCGACCGGGGCAGGCGACACCGCGATGACCACATCTGCCACGTCGATCAGCTGCGCAGCAGGCAATGCCGCAGCAACCATCCCGGCCAGATCATGCGCCCTGGCAGCAAAGCGCAAGGCAACCCCCAGGGCCTGCGCGGCCTCGTGCAGGGCGTTGTCGGCCATGGCTTGCTCGTCGGCGAGCAGGCAGGCCACTGCAGGCTCGGCGATGCCGGCCTGCTGCAATGCCGCCCGGATACTGGCCAGGCTACCGCCAGCAACACCCACTACCACCGAGCGCGGGTGGATCAGCAGCTCGTCGCGGCTGGCCGGGCGGGCCTGGTGCCCCACATGGATGGTACGCCGAGCCGCCTCGCTGGCAGGCAACTGCGCCTGTTGCAGCCATGGCGCGTCACCTTCGATGCGCACCGCCTCGCCAGCCAGCAGGTCGGAGACAAAGCGCTTGCCTTGCTCGATATCCGCCAGCGCATAGCCCTGTGGCGGGTTCAGCAGACAGGTGCCGAAACGCAGCTCGCCGCTGGTGGTGATGGCCGCAGCAACGCCCAGTGCTTCAGCGATTTCACGCGCCATCACGTTCACACCGCCAAGGCCCCCGAGCAACGGCACTACGGCACTGCCGTCTTCGGCCACGGCCAGTACCGGTGGCTCGACACCTTTCTCGCTGAGCAGGCTGGCCAGGCTGCGGATGACGATACCCGCGGCGCACAGGGCGATGATCGGTGTGTTCTGCTGGTACAGCCCACGCAGGGTATCGCCGAACGCGGTGTAGCAAAGGTCGGCACCCTCGACCCGGCCTTCCAGGCCATGGATCGATGCTTGTGGATAACACTGCTGGATACGCTGCGCCGTGGCCAGGCTGCCCTGGCCAAGGATGACGATCGCCGGTGCCTGGTGCATGTTCAGCCCTGCCATTTTTCACCCGGCACGATGATCAGCGAGAAGTACGGCGACGACTGTGGGTCGACCTGGTCCAGCGGCACGATCTTCTGGTTGGCCATGGTCGCCCGCTCAACATACAGCGCGCGCCCGTCCAGGCCCAGTTCGGCCAGCACTTCGCGCACCTTGGGGAAGTTGCGGCCAAGCTTCATGATCACCGCCGCGTCGGCGTCGGCCAGGCGACGCTTGAGCTCTTCGGCCGGCAACACGCCAGACAGCACCGACAGGCTCTGGTTGCGGTACACCAGCGGCGCGCCCAGTACCGAGGCGCCACCGAGCATCGAGCAGACGCCGGGGATCACTTCGGCCTCGTAGCGCTGCGCCAGGCGGTCGTGCAGGTACATGTAGGAACCATAGAAGAACGGGTCGCCTTCACAGATCACCGCCACGTCGCGGCCGGCATCCAGGTGCTCGGCCACCTGCACGCTGGCCTCGTCGTAGAAGTCGCTGATCACCTGTTCATAGGACAGCGGCGCTGGCAGCGCTTCGGTGGTTACCGGGTAGACCAGCGGCAGCAAGGTCTGCTCGGGCTGCAGGTGCGCCTCGATGATGCCGAAGGCGTTGCCGCGCTTGCCCTTGGCCACGAAGTAGCCGACCACGGGCGCTTCACGCAGCAGGCGCAGGGCCTTGAGGGTAATCAGTTCAGGGTCGCCAGGGCCCACGCCCAGGCCCAGCAGACGTCCACGCGGCGCCATCATTCCACCTCCGTGGCGAGGGCGTTGACCGCGGCGGCGGCCATCGCGCTGCCGCCCAGGCGGCCCTGCATGATCACGAACGGCACGCCACGGCTGTCGGCGGCGAGCATCGCCTTGGACTCGGCGGCACCGACGAAGCCGACCGGGAAGCCGAGGATCAGTGCTGGTTTCGGGGCGCCGGCGTCGAGCATTTCCAGCAGGTAGAACAGTGCGGTGGGCGCGTTGCCGATCACCACCACACTGCCTTCCAGGTGCGGTCGCCACAGTTCCAGGGCCACGGCGGAACGGGTGTTGCCGGCGTCTTTCGCCAGGCCCGGTACGCTCGGGTCGCGCAGGGTGCAGATGACCTTGTTGTCGGCGGGCAGGCGGGCGCGGGTAATGCCTTCGGCGACCATGTGCGCATCGCACAGGATCGGCGCGCCGTTCAGCAACGCCTCGCGCCCTGCCCGGCCGGCGCCTTCGGAGAACTGCAGACCATCGATGGCGTCGACCATGCCACAGGCGTGGATCACGCGCACGGCGAGCTTTTCGAGGTCTGCGGGGATCCGCTCGAGTCGGGCTTCCTCGCGGATGATCCGGAAGGAATTGCGATAGATCTCCTGACCATCGCGGATGTAGTCAATCATCAAGGTGCTCCGTCGGCAGGTCGAGCATGGCGCCTGCTTCATTCAAGGTAAGGTCGGTGGCGCGCAGGGCGCCGAAGCCCGGCAGGCGCGCATCACGCAGGTACAGGTCGTAACGGCCCGGCGCGCGGGCCAGCAGGGTGGCCGGGGCAACATGGGCCACGGCGCAGGATCGGGGGCAACCGGACAAGTGCACGCTGCCGGGCACGCCAGGGCCGAGCAGTGCGGCCAGGGTGACGGCGTCGGCCTTGGTCTCGCCCAGGGCCTTGGCACAGCCACTGGCGCCGGTACAGGCGCTTATGCGGGCCAGTGGCTCATGGTCGTGGCATAGCAGGCCCAGTGCGGACAACCCGGCCTGGGCGTGATCGATGTGTTGGGCTTGCAGGTTGGTCAGCACCAGGCTTTGCCAGGGGCTCAGGCGCAGGCTGCCATCGCCATGTTCACGGGCAACGCGCGCAGCGCCACGCAGCATGGCCGGGGTCAGGCGCCCCTGCGGGGGGGCAACGCCCAAGGCGACGCCCTGCGCCTGGGGCAGAACGCCCAGCCACGAGACGTTGCGGGGTGCACGCCGCCATGCGAGCACGGCGGCATCGCGGCGGAGGGCCAGGCCGAGCCCGTCGATGAAATCGGTTGCCGAACACACCTCGAGCAACTGGCGCATGCGCGACTGTGCCGGGGTGGCCAGGTCGAGGAAGCGCTCCAGCACCGCACGCACCAGTGCCAGGCCTTGTTCCGCCGGCACCGCGCTGAGCACCTGGCCGTCTGCCGGGCAACCCGCCAGGCCGAACGCCAGCCAGTTCTGCTGCTCCAGGCGCAGGGCCGACAGCCACAGGTCATGGGGGTGTTCGAGCATGGCCAGGTTTTCGCCGGCATCCAGCTGCACGGCGAACTTGGCCGACAACTGGTGAAAACGCGGGGTGCCTTCCAGCAGGTCGAGGATCTGCCCGGCCAGCGGCCGAGCGTCCAGCAGCATCGCCGGGTCATGCCCGGCCAGCGGGCTGAGCATCAGGTTGCGCACATCGTCACCGGCGGCATCACGTGGGCCCAGGCCGGCAGCGAGCAGTGTCTCGACCAGGCCGCGATGCTCGCTGCCGATGCCGCGAATCTGCAGGTTGCCGCGGTTGGTGGCCTCGATCACGCCACCGGCGAAACGCTCGGCAGCCGCCGCCACTGCGTCGGCCTGGTCGGCCAGCAGCAGGCCGCCCGGCAGCTTGATGCGGCAGATGCCGCCATCACGGGCACTGACGATGCGCCACAACCCCGGGCAGGCCGAGGGACGGGGCGATACATGGGAGGCATGGGCCTGGGTCAAAGGGGCGTCCGGCAATCTGTGAAAATGCGCTTGAGTGTAGAAGGCGCGGTATTATGCCTGCTTTGTCCGGCGGCATGAAAAGCCGGTGGTCGAGCATCATCGACGATCGAGTAGAAATTCAGGACCGCGTCGCCTTCTTCGCGGGCCCGCCCGCTCCCACAGGATCACCGCTGCCCTCAACGGCTGCGCTGTACCTGTAGGAGCGGGCGAGCCCGCGAAGGGGCGCGCAGCGGCCCCAAAAAATGGCGGAATGAAATACATGGCACCCTGGCTGACAGTAGTAGGTATCGGCGAAGACGGCTTCAGCGGCCTGGGCAAGCAGGCCCGGCGCGCGCTGCTGGGCGCTGCGCGGATCTTCGGCAGCCCGCGCCAGCTGGCCTTGCTGCCACGCTGCGTGGCCGGCGAACGGCTGGTCTGGCCAAGCCCGTTCTCGCTGGCCTCGGTACTGGCCCTGCGCGGCCAGCCGGTATGCGTGCTGGCCAGCGGCGACCCGATGTTCTACGGCGTCGGCGCCAGCCTGGCGCGCCAACTGCCCGCCGCTGAAATACGCGTGCTGTCGATGCCCTCCTCCTGCGCCCTGGCCGCCGCCCGCCTGGGCTGGCCGCTGCAGGACGTGCAAGTGGTATCGCTGGTCGCTCGGCCCCTGGCAGCGCTCAATGCCCACCTGCACAGCGGCGTGCGCCTGCTGGTGCTGAGCAACGACGGCGACAGCCCGGCAGCAATTGCCACGCAGCTGCGCGAGCGGGGCTTCGGGCCAAGCCGCCTGCGGGTCTTCGAACACTTGGGTGGCGTGGACGAACGCGAGTTGGCCGGCACCGCCCAGGACTGGCCGCACAGCGACGTCGCCGCGCTGAACCTGGTAGCCATCGAGTGCCTGGCCACGCCCGAGGCGCCGCGCCTGCACCGGCTGGCCGGGTTGCCGGACAGCGCCTTCCGGCATGACGGCCAGCTGACCAAACGCGATGTCCGCGCCATCACCCTGGCCCGCCTGGCACCACAGCCCGGCGAGTTGCTGTGGGACGTGGGTGCCGGCTGCGGCTCGATCGGCATCGAATGGATGCGCGCCCACCCGGCCTGCCGCGCCTTGGCCATCGAGGCCGACGAAGGCCGCCAGGGCTTCATCGAACACAACCGCGATGCGTTGGGTGTCCCCGGCCTGCAACTGGTCTGCGGCAAGGCACCGGCAGCGCTGGAGGGCCTGGAGCAACCGGATGCGATCTTCATCGGTGGCGGCGTCACCCGCGAAGGTGTGCTCGACCTGTGCTGGGCAAACCTGCGCCCCGGCGGCCGGCTGGTAGCCAATGCGGTGACCCTGCAAAGCGAACTGGCCCTGGCGCATTTCCGTGAACGCCATGGCGGCGAGCTGACCCGCATCCATGTCGCCCATGCCCAGCCATTGGGCGCGTTCGACACTTGGCGCCAGGCACTGCCGATCACCTTGCTGGACGTGGTGAAACCCGCCGATGCGTGAAGAAACCCGCGAACAGCCCGCCCCCCTGCGCAGCGGCCTGACCACCGGCAGCTGCGCCACTGCCACCAGCCTGGCGGCAGCGCGCTTGCTGCTGGGAGGCGAGAGCAACGACGCCGTCAGCATCACCCTGCCCAAGGGCAAGGTGGTGCAAATGCGCCTGGAGTTCTGCCGCCTCACCAGCCAAGGTGCCGAAGCGGGCACGCTCAAGGACGCCGGCGACGACCCGGACGTGACCCATGGCGCCCTGCTCTATAGCCAGGTGCGCCTGCTGGCCGAACCGGGCATCCGTTTTGTCGCCGGCACCGGCGTCGGCACCGTGACCCGCCCGGGGCTGGTGCTGGCGGTGGGTGAGCCGGCCATCAACCCGGTGCCACGGCGCATGATCAGCGAACACCTGCAACGCCTGGCGGACGAATGCAGCTACCCCGGCGGCTTCGAGGTCACGGTCAATGTGCAGGGCGGCGAGCAACTGGCCCTGAAGACCATGAACCCGCGCCTGGGCATTCTCGGCGGTCTGTCGATCCTCGGCACCAGCGGCATCGTGCGGCCGTTTTCCTGCGCGGCCTACATTGCCTCGATCCACCAGGGCATCGACGTCGCCCACACCAACGGCTACACGCATATCGCCGCATGCACCGGCAACGCCAGCGAGGACACCATGCGCCGCGTCTATGGCCTGCCGGAAATAGCCCTGATCGAAATGGGCGACTTCGTCGGTGCGGTGCTCAAGCACCTGCGCAAAGTACCGGTGCCACGCCTGACCCTGTGCGGCGGTTTCGGCAAGATCAGCAAACTGGCTGCCGGGCACATGGACCTGCATAGCCGCCACTCCAGCATCGACCTGCCGCAACTGGCCGGCTGGGCAGCGGACATCGGCGCCGACGAGGCGCTGCAGGCATCGATCATTACTGCCAACACCAGCCAGCAGGCCCTGGCACTGGCCCATGCAGCCGGCATCCCCTTGGGTGACGCGGTGTGCGGCCACGCCTTGGCCTTCGCCCGCAGCGTGGTACCAGCGCAGGTGCAGGTGGAGATGTTCGCCATCGACCGCCAGGGTGGCATCGTCGGCCGGGCGGGTGTGCAATGAACGGGCGCATCCTGCTGCTGGGCGGCGTCACTGAAGCCCTGGCCATCGCTCGCCGCCTGGGGCCGCAGCACGTCTACAGCCTGGCGGGCATCGGCCGGGTGCCGCAGGACCTGCAATGCCAGGTTCGGGTCGGCGGCTTTGGCGGCGCCGAAGGGCTGGCCAGCTACCTGCACGAGGCAGGCATCACGTTGCTGATCGATGCTACCCATCCCTATGCCGCACAGATCAGCCGCAATGCGGCCAACGCCGCACGCATGGCCGGTATCCCGTGCTGGGCCTTGCGCCGCCCGGCCTGGCAGGCGCAAACGGGGGACGACTGGCGCGAGGTCGAGGACTGGGCGGGGTTGATCGAGGCACTCAAGCCGTTTCGCAGGCCATTGTTCACGCTGGGGCGCGAGCCGCTGCAACATCTGGACGAGATACCGCCGGAGCAGTTCTGGACCTTGCGTGCGCTGGAGACGTGCCCTGGCAATGATCGCTGCGAAGTGATTGGCGCGCGCGGGCCGTTCCATATCGAGGATGAGCGGGCGTTGTTCCAGCGCCGCAAGATCGATGTACTGATCAGCAAGAACAGCGGCAGCGTGGCGACCGAACCGAAGCTGGAAGTGGCGCGGGAGCTGGGGATACCTGTGCTGATCCTGAAGCGACCGGCTTTGCCGGATGTGGACCGGGCATTCGACTCGCCAGCCGACCTGGCTACGGCACTCGACCTGCAATAACAAATGTCGCAAGCACACTGCAGCCCCCCTGTGGGAGCGGGCGCGCCCGCGAACACCGGCGAAGCCGGTGCCATGCACCGAGTCGTATTTTTCGCGGGCACGCCCGCTCCCACAGGGGTGGCCTACAGTAAGTTCAGACTTTTCTCTCAAACCATGAAGTGGCCATGTGCCGCACTGCTACCTTAAACTCGGCACTCCCTCCCGGAAGGCGCTACCCATATGGAAATGCAATGGTGGATCTGGCTGGTCTTCGGCATCGCGCTGATCCTGCTCGAACTGGTCCTGCCGACGTTCTTCATCCTCTGGTTCGGCATCGGCGCCGTGCTGGTGTCGCTCATTTCGCTGGCCGTCCCCAGCCTGCAACTGGACATGCAGGTGCTGCTGTGGGTGCTGATGTCGTCAGTCACCACGGCACTGTGGTTCAAGCTGTTCCGGCGCAAGCAACCAGACGTGCGCTGGACCGCCGAAAGCGTGATCGGTGAAGTGGGGCTGCTGACTGCTGGTGTATCGGAGTTCCAGAAAGGCCGAGTGCGCTTCCAGAAGCCTATCCTAGGCAACGAGGAATGGACCTGCGTCGCCAACAGCGAGATCGCGGCCGGCGAGCGGGTACGCCTGACCGCCATCGAAGGGAACACCGCCCGGGTCATCCGGGCCTGAATCCGCACTAAAAGGAATTTCGCATCATGACCAGCCTCATCGTCGTCGTCGCCATCGCCCTGTTCGTCCTGATCACCGTGTTCAAGGGGGTGCGCATCGTGCCCCAGGGCGAGGAATGGGTCGTCGAGCGCCTGGGCCGCTACCAAAGCACCCTAAAGCCCGGCCTGAACATCGTCATCCCGTACATGGACGTGGTCGCCTACCGCCTGCCGACCAAGGACATCATCCTCGATGTGCAGCAGCAGGAAATCATCACCCGGGACAACGCGGTGATCGTCGCCAACGCCCTGTGCTTCGCCAAGGTGGTCGACCCGCAGAAGGCCTCCTATGGCGTGCAGGATTTCTCGTTCGCCGTCACCAGCCTGACCATGACCTCGCTGCGCGCCATCGTCGGCGCCATGGACCTGGACGAAGCGCTGTCCAGCCGCGAGCAGATCAAGGCACGCCTGCGCGAGGCGATGTCCGAGCAGACCGAAGACTGGGGCGTGACCGTACGCTCGGTGGAAATCCAGGACATCAAGCCCTCGGAGAACATGCAACTGGCCATGGAGCGCCAGGCGGCAGCAGAGCGTGAGCGCAAGGCCGATGTGACCCGTGCCGAAGGGGCCAAGCAGGCGGCGATCCTGGAAGCAGAAGCACGCTTGCAGGCTGCCAGGCTGGATGCCGAAGCGCAGATCAGCCTGGCCGAGGCCTCGGCGCGGGCGATTACGCTGGTCAAGGACGCGGTCGGCAACGAGACCGTGCCGGCGATGTACCTGCTGGGCGAGCGCTATGTGGGGGCGATGGAGAACCTGGCGGGCAGCAGCAATGCCAAAGTGGTGGTGCTGCCGGCGGACCTGCAGGAGACCGTGCGTGGGCTGATGGGGCGTGGCAAGGCTTGAGGGTACCTTTGCCTTCATCGCCGGCAAGCCAGCTCCCACAGGGACCGCACAAATTTAAAGGCCTGTGGTAAACCTGTGGGAGCTGGCTTGCCGGCGATTGGGCTGCAAAGCAGCCCCTCGAAGGGCCCGGCCTGCGTCACTTCACCGCACCCCGCCATTTTTACCTATACTCCGCCTTACAATACCCACCACGATTCCTGACCGGATCTCTCCATGCCCCCACGTCGGCACATCGCCTGGATAGCCTGCCTTGCAGTGCTGTTCAACCTGCTGGCCATGCCGCTGTCTTCCGCCGCGCCCAAGGGCCCGGCCGAGCAGCTGCTGTGGGGGGCCTTCTGTTCCAGCATGGCCAACAAGGCCAAGGTCGACGTCCAGGCCCTGGCCAAGATCGACCTCGGCCCGCAAAGCGACGACAGCGCCAGCATGATGAATTGCTGGTGCTGCTCCGGTGCCGCGCCACTGCTGGCCCTGCCCGGCTACCCGCCGCAGCTGCACAACCCGCCGATACTGCTCGCCGGCCTGCTGCCGCCACCCGCCGACTACCACGCCACGCCGCGCCAACTCTGGCCGGCGCTCAATCCCCGTGCCTCTCCGCTGGCCTGAGTTCTTCACGCTGTCTGCCTGAACCTGAACAGAAACGGAGATTCACCATGCTCAAGCACGCCCTCGTCATGGCCGCCCTGCTGCTGCCCGGCGCCTTTGCCAATGCCCACGAATACAGCGTGGGTGACCTGCACATCGCCCACCCCTGGTCACTGCAGCTGCCCCCCAACGCCCCCAACGTCGCGGCGTATTTCGTGGTGCACAACAATGGCCAGGCCGACGACCGCCTGCTCGGTGTCGACAGCCCCATCAGCGATGACGCACAACTGCACGAGCATGCCATGAGCGCCAGCGGTGCCATGAAGATGCAGCAGGTGCCCAGCGTGGTGGTGCCCGCTGGCAAGGACCTGACCTTCGCCCCCAGCGCCTACCATGTGATGCTGATGCAGCCCAAGGACCGCAGCCTGCTCAGCGACGGCAAGCGCTTCCCGTTGACCCTGCACTTCGAAAAGGCCGGCGATATCACCGTCGATGTGGCCGTGCAGAAGCAGGCGCCGACGGACCAGCCGCAAGCCCACGAACACGCGCACTGATCACCCGCTGAAAGGCACTCGCCATGAGCCTGCCGCGCAACAGCATCAGCCGTACCACCCGCCCTGACCGCAGGCGCGCCGGTGGCGGATGGCTGAGCCTGTTCGCCATGTGGATGATCTTCATCGGCCCGCTGATTTCCCAGTCGATGCCGATGGACCACCACGCCGGCATGAGCATGCCGATGGACATGCCGATGGCCACCGCCCATCAGCATGGCGGCGACACCCATCACGGCCAGGCTGGCGATGGCCAGCTGCATGTGATGTGGGAAAAGTGCGGTTACTGCAGCCTGTTGTTCAACTGCCCAGCCCTGCCCCAGGCCCTCAGCCCGCTCAGTGCCGGCAGCGTCGTACCCACCACCCACCTGTTCGCACCCACGCGCCAGGGCCATGCCCGGCAGGCTGTATTCCCCGGCGCGCGCAGCCGCGCCCCACCTTCCTCGATCAACGTCTGAACCCACATTTTTTGCGCACGGAGCCAGGAGGCTTCGCGCTGACTCATGACTGATCGACTGGAATCATTATGTCCGGCTGCACCCCTGTTTTTGCCTTGTCCCTGCGTGGGACCATCGCCGCCGTGTGCGGCTCGCTGCTCGCGCCCGTGGCCCTGGCCGCCGACCCAGGCCATGAAGGCCATGCACACGACGCCCCCGAGCTGAGCCCGACGGTGATCACTGCCGTGGCCCCGAGCTCGCCGCTGACCGTGGTCACCAACCCGAAAGACCCGCGCCAGCCGGTGCCGGCCAGCGATGGCGCCGACTACCTGAAGACCATCCCCGGCTTCTCGGCCATCCGCGCCGGCGGCACCAACGGCGACCCGGTACTGCGCGGCATGTTCGGCTCGCGCCTGAACATCCTCACCAATGGCGGCCTGATGCTGGGCGCCTGTCCC
The DNA here is from genome assembly GCF_002113255.1 of Pseudomonas sp. B14(2017). Taxonomy (NCBI): domain Bacteria; kingdom Pseudomonadati; phylum Pseudomonadota; class Gammaproteobacteria; order Pseudomonadales; family Pseudomonadaceae; genus Pseudomonas; species Pseudomonas sp. B14(2017). The sequence continues at coordinate 317,222 of NZ_NEJY01000002.1, read as the reverse complement.
AACCGCATGGACGCCCCCACGTCGTACATTTCGCCGGAAACCTACGACCGCCTGACCGTCATAAAAGGCCCGCAAAGCGTGATCTGGGGCCCGGGCGGCTCGGCGGGCACCATCCTCTTCGAGCGCGAGCCGGAGAAGTTCGGCACCCTCGGCAGCCGGGTCAATGCCAGCCTGCTGGCCGGCTCCAACGGCCGCTTCGACAAGGTGCTGGACACCGCCGCCGGCAACGACCAGGCCTACGCCCGCTTCGTCGGCAACCAGTCGCGCTCGGACGACTACCATGACGGCGATGACAACACCGTGCCGTCACGCTGGGACAAGTGGAATGGCGATGTCGCCCTCGGCTGGACCCCCGACCAGGACACCCTGCTGGAACTCACCGCCGGCAAGGGCGATGGTGAGGCCCGCTATGCCGGGCGTGGCATGGACGGCTCGCAGTTCAAGCGCGAAAGCCTGGGCCTGCGTTTCGAAAAGTCCAACCTCGGCGAGGTGCTCGACAAGGTCGAGGCGCAGGTCTACTACAACTACGCCGACCACGTGATGGACAACTACAGCCTGCGCACGCCTTCGGGCAGCGGCATGATGGGCATGCCGATGGTCAGCAACGTCGACCGCCGCACCATGGGCGCACGCATCAAGGCCACCTGGCGCTGGGCCGACGTGCAACTGATCGGCGGCATCGACGCGCAGACCAACGAACATCGCAAGCGCGGTGGCATGGGTGTGGACGCGCACAAGGGCAAGGCCTGGACCAAGGACGCCGACTTTCACAACTACGGTGCCTTCGGCGAGCTGACCTGGTACGTCAGCGGCGAGGACCGGTTGATCAGCGGTGCCCGCCTGGACCGCGCCTCGGCCCGCGACTTCCGCGCGACCAGCGCCACCAACGGCAACACCCGCGCCGACACCCTGCCCAGCGGCTTCGTACGCTACGAGCACGACCTGGCGGCGCTGCCAGCCACCACCTACATCGGCCTCGGCCATGCGCAACGCTTCCCCGACTACTGGGAGCTGTTCTCGGCGGGCGGCCCCACCGGCTCGGTCAATGCCTTCGACAGCATCAAGCCGGAGAAAACCACCCAGCTCGACTTCGGTGTCCAGTACCGCGACGAGCGCATGGAAGCCTGGGCTTCCGGCTACGTGGGGCAGATCCGCGACTACATCCTGTTCGACTACCAGGGGATGAGCTCCCGGGCCCGCAATATCGACGCCCGCATCATGGGCGGCGAACTGGGCGCGGCCTACCAGCTGACGGAAAACTGGAAGGCCGATGCCACGCTGGCCTACGCCTGGGGCAAGAACAGCAGTGACGGCACAGCACTACCGCAAATGCCGCCCCTGGAAAGCCGCCTGGGCCTGACCTACAGCCGCGATGTCTGGAGCGTCGGCGCACTGTGGCGGCTGGTGGCGGCGCAGAACCGTATCGCCGAGAACCAGGGCAACGTGGTCGGCAAGGACTACGACAAGAGCGCCGGCTTCGGCGTGTTCTCGCTCAATGGCGCCTACAAGGTAAGCAACCACCTCAAGCTCAGCGCAGGGGTCGACAACCTGTTCGACAAGACCTACGCCGAGCACTTGAACCTGGCCGGGAACGCCGGGTTCGGCTACCCGGTTACCGATCCACAGCCGGTCAACGAGCCAGGCAGGACCTTCTGGACCAAGGTCGACTTCAGCTTCTGACAACAACAACGGGCGCGGCGCAGGTCGCGCCCATCTGCTGGTCAAACAGGAGGTTCCCATGAGAGGAACACGCATCAACTTCTACAACCTGGCCTGGCGTTGGCACTTCTATGCGGGGCTGTTCGTGGCCCCGTTCATGATCCTGCTGGCAATCACCGGGATCATCTACCTGTTCAAGCCGCAGCTCGATCCGCTGCTGTACCGCGAGCTGATGGTGGTCGAAGCCGGCCACCACCGACAGGGCGCGGACACGATGCTGGCCGAGGTGCGCAAGGCCTACCCCAAGGGCCACGTTGGCCAGTACCTGCCGCCGCTGGACGCCGAACGCAGCGCACAATTCGTGGTGCAGGATGCCGGGCGCGAACTGAACGTGTTCGTCGACCCCTATAGCGGCAAAGTCCTCGGCGAACAGGATGGCAAGCAGAACCTGCAGGCCATCGCCCGCGCCCTGCATGGCGAACTGATGGTCGGCACGGTCGGTGACCGTTTGGTGGAACTGGCCGCGGGCTGGGGCATCGTGCTGGTGGTGTCGGGCCTGTACTTGTGGTGGCCACGCGGGCGCAATGGCGCTGGCGTGCTGTGGCCACGGCTGTCGGCACGCGGCCGACTGTTCTGGCGCGACCTGCACGCGGTAACCGGTTTCTGGGGCTCGGCCTTGTTGCTGCTGATGCTGGTCAGCGGCATGACCTGGACCGGCCTGTGGGGCAAGCAGTACGCCGACTTGTGGAACCGCTTTCCGGCGGCCATGTGGAATGACGTGCCCAAGTCGGACCAGCAGGCGGGTGAACTCAACAGCGCGCACCGCCAGACTGTGCCCTGGGCGATGGAAAACACGCCGATGCCGCAGTCCGGTGCACACGCCGAACATGCCGGGCATCACATGATGTCGAGCGCGCCGGCAGCGCCACAGATAAGCCTGCAGCAGGTCGAAGACATCGCTACCGCGCGCCAGGTCGAACCGGGTTACAGCATCACCGCGCCGACCACGGCCGATGGCGTGTTCACCATCGCCGTATTCGCCGATGACCCGCGCAACGACGCCACCCTGCATGTCGACCAGTACACCGGCAAGGTGCTGGCCGATGTGCGCTGGCAGGACTACAGCCCGGTCGCCCGTGCCACCGAGCTGGGTGTGATGCTGCATGAAGGCAAGATGTTCGGGGCGTTCAACCAGATCATCATACTGCTGGTGTGCCTGATGATCTTGCTGGGCTCGGTGAGCGGGCTGGTGATGTGGTGGAAGCGCAGGCCGGCCGGCGGGCTGGGTGTGCCGCCGCTGCGCCATGACCTGCCGCGCTGGAAGGTAGCGGTAGGGGTGATGCTGGTGCTGGGGTTGATGTTCCCGCTGGTGGGGGTGTCGATGGTGGTGATGTGGCTGGTGGATAGCTTGCTGGTGAGGCGCGGTCGGGTGCTGGCCAGCGCCTGAGCCTTGCTTCGTCTGTGCCGGCCCTTTCGCGGGTAAACCCGCTCCTACAGTTTCTGCGCCAAGCCTGAGGGCAGCGCGGTCCCTGTGGGAGCGGGTTCACCCGCGAAGAGGCCGGCACAGGCACAACACTGCTCCCCAAAAGTCGAGTCGATCTGTCGCGCCCCGAACTGGAACGCGCGTGTTAGCCTAGCCGGCTACCTCTGACAAGACGACCGACTGTCCAACGGAATGCAGCCTATGACGCAAACCTCACCCACAGCGCCAGATGAACAGCATCTGCAGCGCAACCTGACCAACCGCCACATCCAGCTGATCGCCATCGGTGGCGCGATCGGTACCGGCCTGTTCATGGGCTCGGGCAAGACCATCAGCCTGGCCGGGCCGTCGATCATCTTCGTCTACATGATCATCGGCTTCATGCTGTTCTTCGTCATGCGCGCCATGGGCGAACTGCTGCTGTCGAACCTCAACTACAAGTCGTTCATCGATTTCTCCGCCGACCTGCTCGGCCCCTGGGCGGGCTACTTCACCGGCTGGACCTACTGGTTCTGCTGGGTAGTCACTGGCATCGCCGACGTGGTCGCGATCGCGGCCTATACGCAGTTCTGGTTCCCCGAACTGCCGCAGTGGATACCGGCGCTGACCTGCGTAGGGCTGCTGCTGTCGCTGAACCTGGTGACAGTGAAGATGTTCGGTGAAATGGAGTTCTGGTTCGCCCTGATCAAGATCGTCGCCATCATCGGCCTGGTCGTCACCGGCCTGTACATGGTCATCACCGGCTTCACCTCGCCCAGCGGGCGCACCGCGCAACTGGCCAACCTGTGGAATGACGGCGGCATGTTCCCCAATGGCCTGATGGGCTTCTTCGCCGGCTTCCAGATCGCCGTGTTCGCCTTCGTCGGCATCGAGCTGGTAGGCACCACCGCCGCCGAAGCGAAGAACCCGGAGCGCACCCTGCCACGGGCGATCAACTCGATCCCGGTACGGATCATCGTGTTCTACGTGCTGGCGCTGATCGCGATCATGGCCGTGACCCCATGGCGCGACGTGGTGCCGGGCAAGAGCCCGTTCGTGGAGCTGTTCGTGCTGGCCGGCCTGCCGGCGGCGGCGAGCATCATCAACTTCGTGGTGCTGACCTCGGCGGCCTCGTCGGCCAACAGCGGCGTGTTCTCCACCAGCCGCATGCTCTACGGCCTGAGCCAGGAGGGTGACGCACCCAAGGCGTTCGAGAAACTGTCGAGCCGCTCGGTACCAGCCAACGGCCTGTACTTCTCCTGCACCTGCCTGCTGCTGGGCGCAGTGCTGATCTACCTGGTGCCGAACGTGGTCGAGGCATTCACTCTGGTCACCACCGTTTCGGCGGTGCTGTTCATGTTCGTCTGGACACTGATCCTGCTGTCGTACCTGAAGTACCGCAAGCACCGCGCAGGGCTGCACCAGGCCTCGAAGTACAAGATGCCGGGCGGGCGCTTCATGTGCTACGTGTGCCTGGTGTTCTTTGCCTTCATCCTGGTGTTGCTGAGCCTGGAAGACGATACCCGCGCGGCGTTGCTGGTGACGCCGATCTGGTTCGTGCTGCTGGCGGTGACCTATCAGGGTGTGCGCAGCAAGCGCCATCCACGCACGGCAGTGCGTAACGGCTGATGACCCTGGGGGCTGCTCTGCAGCCCTTTCGCCGGCAAGCCAGGCTCCCACCTCGACCGCATCGACCTCAAGTCATGCGTTATCAACTGTCTTGTGTTGCCTGTACTGGCCTCATCGCCGGCAAGCCAGCTCCCCCAGGGACAGCGCATGGCTCGAGGCCGATGCGGTCGAGGTGGGAGCTGGCTTGCCGGCGATGGGCCGCACAGCGGCCCCAATCCTGTGCACACAAATCCATCAGGCACCAACCTGGATCCAACCAACGCCCCAACACCTCGCACAACCCCTCTATTGCGCACCTTCCGCCGTTAGGCACACCCCTTGCAACACCCCTCCCCGCTTGCCCAACACATAAAAACTCAGCGGAGAGAGCACATGAAGCGACGCAGTCTGATCAAGGCCTTCACCCTTAGCGCATCGATTGCCGCAATGGGCCTGAGCTGGAGCATCCAGGCCGCCGAAACCATCAAGGTCGGCATCCTGCATTCGCTGTCGGGGACCATGGCCATTTCCGAGACTTCGCTCAAGGACATGGCGCTGATGACCATCGAGCAGATCAACGCCAAGGGCGGCGTGAACGGCAAGCTGCTCGAACCGGTGGTGGTCGACCCGGCCTCCAACTGGCCGCTGTTCGCCGAAAAGAGCCGACAGCTGCTGACCCAGGACAAGGTGGCAGTGGTGTTCGGCTGCTGGACCTCGGTATCGCGCAAGTCGGTATTGCCAGTGTTCGAGGAACTGAACGGCCTGCTGTTCTACCCGGTGCAGTACGAAGGTGAAGAGATGTCGCCAAACGTGTTCTACACCGGCGCCGCGCCCAACCAGCAGGCAATCCCGGCCGTGGAGTACCTGATGAGCGAGGACGGCGGCAGCGCCAAGCGCTTCTTCCTGCTGGGCACCGACTACGTCTACCCGCGCACCACCAACAAGATCCTGCGTGCCTTCCTGCACAGCAAGGGCGTGGCCGACAAGGACATCGAAGAGGTGTACACGCCGTTCGGCCACAGCGATTATCAGACCATCGTCGCCAACATCAAGAAGTTCTCCGCCGGTGGCAAGACCGCCGTCATCTCCACGGTCAACGGCGACTCCAACGTGCCGTTCTACAAGGAGCTGGCCAACCAGGGCCTGAAGGCCACCGACGTACCGGTGGTGGCGTTCTCGGTGGGCGAAGAAGAACTGCGCGGCATCGACACCAAGCCGCTGGTGGGCCATCTGGCGGCATGGAACTACTTCGAGTCGGTGGATAACCCGGTCAACCAGAAATTCGTCGCCGACTGGAAGGCCTACGCCAAGGCCAAGGGCCTGCCAGGCGCCGACAAGGCGGTGACCAACGACCCGATGGAGGCCACCTACGTGGGCATCCACATGTGGGCGCAGGCGGTGGAGAAAGCCAAGTCCACCGATGTCGACAAGGTGCGCGAGGCACTGGCCGGGCAAAGCTTCGAGGCGCCGTCCGGTTTCACCCTGACCATGGACAAGACCAACCACCACCTGCACAAGCCGGTGATGATCGGCGAGATCCAGGATGACGGGCAGTTCAGCGTGGTTTGGGAAACCGAGCAACCGCTGCGGGCGCAGCCATGGAGCCCGTTCATTCCCGGTAACGACAAGCGCCCTGATTACGCCGTGAAAGGTAACTGAGTGCACTGGGGCTGCTTTGCAGCCCATTCGCGGGCACGCCCGCTCCCACAGGTTCGGTGCCAGGTTCGGAACCTGTGGGAGCGGGCATGCCCGCGAAGAATCCACAGCCGATTTCCAGGATTACCCGCATGCTCAGACTGCTGCTCACCCTGCTCCTGCTGATGCCCTTGGCAACCCAGGCCAGCGAGGGCGAATTCTTCCTCGCTGCCAAGCCCGCCGAGCAAGCCCGCCTGCTCGAAGGCTGGGCCGCGCAACCCGATGCCGCCCGCCTGCCGCTGCTGGACAACCTGCGCCAAGGCCGCATCGCCGCCGACGACACGCGCAAGGTGCGCCTGAACAACCGCCTGCGCGGCCTGATCGATAACGCCCTGGCCAGCCACCAGTTGCTCAGCGACAACAGCGACATCCGCCTGGCCGCTGCCCAACAACTACAGAAAAGCGCGCAACCGGCGCAAATGGCCTTCCTCGACCGGCGCTTCGCCAGCGAACCGGATGCCGCCGTGCACGCCGCCCTCGGCCTGGCCCTGGCCAACCTGCAACTGGGCGCCAGCGAACCGGCAGTACGCCTGGCCGCCGTTCGCCTGCTCGGCGAAACCGGTGACCCGCTGGCCCGCACCCGCCTCGAAGCCTTGCTGCAACCCAATGCGGAAACCGACCCGGGCGTGCGCACCGCCGCCGAAACCAGCCTGGCCCAGGTGCAGCGCAAGCTGCTGGTGGGCGAACTGCTCGGCCAGGCCTTCAGCGGCCTGTCGCTGGGCTCGATCCTGCTGCTGGCAGCCCTTGGCCTGGCCATCACCTTCGGCCTGCTCGGGGTGATCAACATGGCCCACGGCGAAATGCTGATGCTCGGCGCCTACAGCACCTACATGGTCCAGGTACTGCTGCAGCGCTACGCCCCCGGCGCCATCGAGTTCTACCCGCTGATCGCCCTGCCGGTGGCGTTCGCCATCAGTGCCGGGGTCGGCATGGCGTTGGAGCGCACGGTAATCCGCCACCTGTATGGCCGACCACTGGAAACCCTGCTGGCGACCTGGGGCATCAGCCTGATCCTGATCCAGGCCATCCGCCTGCTGTTCGGCGCGCAGAACGTCGAAGTCAGCAACCCGGCCTGGCTGTCGGGGGGCATCCAGCTGCTGCCCAACCTGGTGCTGCCATACAACCGCCTGGTGATCATCGGCTTCGCCCTGGCCGTGGTACTGCTCACCTGGCTGCTACTCAACCGCACACGGCTGGGCCTGAACGTGCGCGCGGTCACCCAGAACCGCAACATGGCCGCCTGCTGCGGCGTGTCCACCGGGCGCGTAGACATGCTCGCCTTCGGCCTCGGCTCGGGCATCGCCGGGCTCGGCGGCGTGGCCCTTAGCCAGGTCGGCAACGTCGGCCCGGACCTGGGCCAGAGCTACATCATCGACTCGTTCCTGGTGGTGGTGCTCGGCGGCGTCGGCCAGTTGGCCGGCAGCCTGTGGGCAGCCTTCGGCCTTGGCATCGCCAACAAGCTGCTGGAGCCGCAGATCGGCGCCGTGCTCGGCAAGATCCTCATCCTTGCGTTGATCATTCTGTTCATCCAGAAGCGCCCGCAAGGCCTGTTCGCCCTCAAGGGACGGGTAATCGACTGATGAACCAGCCACTGCTTGTCACCGCTACGCAAAAGGCCGGGCCACGCCTGACCCTGGCCATCGGCGCCGTCGTCGTCCTGCTGCTGGTGGCCCTGCCGCTGCTGTCGCTGCTGCCGGCGGACCATGCCCTGCAAGTGTCGGCCTACACCCTGACCCTGGTCGGCAAGATCCTCTGCTACGCCATCGTCGCGCTGGCCCTGGACCTGGTCTGGGGCTATGCCGGGCTGCTGTCGCTGGGCCACGGGCTGTTCTTCGCCCTCGGTGGCTACGCCATGGGCATGTACCTGATGCGCCAGGCCGCCGGTGACGGCCTGCCGGGGTTCATGACCTTCCTGTCGTGGAGCGAGCTGCCATGGTACTGGGCCGGTACCCAGCATTTCGCCTGGGCCCTGTGCCTGGTAGTGCTGGCGCCCGGGCTGCTGGCACTGGTATTCGGCTGGTTCGCCTTCCGCTCGCGGATCAAGGGCGTGTACTTCTCGATCATGACCCAGGCGCTGACCTTTGCCGGCATGTTGCTGTTCTTCCGCAACGAAACCGGCTTTGGCGGCAACAACGGCTTTACCAGCTTCCGCACCATCCTTGGCTTCGACATTGCCGCCCAAGGCACCCGCGCGGTGCTGTTCCTGCTCACCGTCGGCCTGCTGCTGGCCAGCCTGTACCTGTGCTGGCGCCTCACCCGCAGCAAGTTCGGCCGCCTGCTCACCGCCGTGCGCGACGCCGAAAACCGCCTGATGTTCTGTGGCTACGACCCACGCGGTTTCAAGCTGCTGGTGTGGGTGCTAAGCGCCGTACTGTGCGGCCTGGCCGGTGCGCTGTACGTACCGCAGGTGGGCATCATCAACCCCAGCGAGATGTCGCCGACCAACTCCATCGAAGCCGCCGTATGGGTGGCCCTGGGCGGGCGCGGCACCTTGATCGGCCCGCTGCTCGGCGCCGGCCTGGTCAATGGCATGAAAAGCTGGTTCACCGTGGCCTTCCCGGAGTTCTGGCTGTTCTTCCTCGGCGCGTTGTTCATCCTCGTCACCCTGTACCTGCCCAAGGGCGTGGTCGGCCTGTTGAAGAAAAGGAGCCAGCCATGAGAGGCGTGCCCCCGGTCCACCCGGAATTCATGCTCGAACCGGTGTTCGACAACCTCGGCGCCGGCCGCGACGCCATCGGCCTGGGCCACAGCCGCAAGGCCGGCCTCGATACCCGCCATGGCACGGTGCTGAGCCTGGAAGACATCAGCGTCAGCTTCGATGGCTTCAAGGCGCTGAACGCGCTGAACCTGTACATCGGCGTGGGCGAGCTGCGCTGCATCATCGGCCCCAACGGGGCCGGCAAGACCACGATGATGGATGTGATCACCGGCAAGACCCGGCCCGACAACGGTACGGCCTATTTCGGTGACACCCTCGACCTGACCCGCATGAGCGAATACCAGATCGCCCAGGGCGGCATAGGCCGCAAGTTCCAGAAGCCCACGGTGTTCGAGGCGTTGACGGTGTTCGAAAACCTGGAGCTGGCGCTGAAGACCGACAAGTCGGTATGGGCCAGCCTGGCAGCGCGCCTGGGTGGTGAGCAGCGCCAGCGCATCGAGGAGGTGCTGGGCACTTTGCGCCTGCTGCCGCTGGCCCAGCGCCAGGCGGGCTTGCTGTCGCATGGGCAGAAGCAGTTCCTGGAGATCGGCATGTTGCTGGTGCAGGAGCCGCAACTGCTGTTGCTGGACGAGCCGGTGGCGGGCATGACCGATGCCGAAACCGAGTTCACTGCCGAGCTGTTCAAGGGGTTGGCAGGCAAGCATTCGCTGATGGTGGTGGAGCATGACATGGGGTTTGTCGGCAGCATTGCCGACCATGTGACCGTGCTGCACCAGGGCAGCGTGCTGGCGGAAGGGTCGCTGGAGCAGGTGCAGGCGGATGAGCGGGTGGTCGAGGTCTACTTGGGCCGGTGACCGGCATTTGAATTTTTGAAGCCTGTACCGGCCTCTTCGCGGGCTTGCCCGCTCCCACAGGAAACCCACAGTTTTCGAGCCCTGTGTAGTACCTGTGGGAGCGGGCAAGCCCGCGAAAGGGCCGGCACAGGCACAGCAACAATTTCAGGAATACACACATGCTCAAGATCGACACCCTGCACCAGTACTACGGCGGCAGCCATATCCTCCGGGGCCTGTCCTTCGAGGCCAAGGTCGGCGAAGTCACCTGCCTGCTGGGCCGCAACGGCGTTGGCAAGACCACCCTGCTGCGCTGCCTGATGGGCCTGGTCCCGGCCCGCGACGGCAACATCGAATGGGAAGGCAAGCCGATCACCAGCCTCAAGCCCCAGCAACGGGTCCACGCCGGCATCGCCTACGTGCCCCAGGGCCGCGAGATCTTCCCGCGTCTCACTGTCGAAGAAAACCTGCTGATGGGTCTTTCGCGCTTCCCCGCCCGTGAAGCTCGGGAGGTACCGCCCTTCATCTACGAACTGTTCCCCGTGCTGGAACAGATGAAACAACGCCGTGGCGGTGACCTGTCCGGCGGCCAGCAGCAACAGCTGGCCATCGGCCGCGCCCTGGCCAGCCGCCCGCGCCTGTTGATCCTCGACGAGCCCACCGAGGGCATCCAGCCTTCGGTGATCAAGGAGATCGGCGCAGTCATCCGCCGCCTCGCCGAGCGTGGCGACATGGCAATCCTGCTGGTGGAGCAGTTCTACGACTTCGCCGAGGAGCTGGCCGACCAGTACCTGGTGATGGCCCGTGGCGAGATCATCCAGCGGGGCCGCGGCGAAAACATGCAGGCCGAAGGTGTGCGCGGGCTGGTAACCATTTAATCTGCAAGCAACTACCCTGCGAGACGCTGTCATGAGTCATGAAATCCGCGACGCCCTGCCTACCGACGTGCCGGGCATCCTCGACATCTACAACGACGCGGTGCGCAACACCACGGCGATCTGGAACGAAAACCCGGTGGACCTGGCCAACCGCCTGGCCTGGTTTGCCGCACGTGCGCAGCAGGGTTACCCGATCCTGGTGGCGGTGGATGAGAGCGGTGTGCTGGGCTATGCGTCGTTCGGCGACTGGCGGCCGTTCGAGGGCTTTCGCCTTACCGTTGAGCATTCGGTGTATATCCGCGGCGACCAGCGTGGCAAGGGGCTGGGGCCGGTGCTGATGGCAGCGCTGGTCGAGCGTGCGCGCGAGTGTGGCAAGCATGTGATGGTGGCGGCCATCGAGAGCGGCAATGCAGCGTCGGTGCGCCTGCACGAGCGGCTGGGCTTCGTGGTGACCGGGCAGATGCCGCAGGTGGGGGTGAAGTTTGGCCGGTGGCTGGACTTGACCTTCATGCAGCTGGTGCTGAACCCAGGGGCAGAACCAAGCTGAATTTGATTTTGCCTGTACTGGCCTCTTCGCGGGTAAACCCGCTCCCACAGGTACTGCACACATCTCAGGAATCGTGCGATCCCTGTGGGAGCGGGTTCACCCGCGAAGAGGCCGGGCCTGCAAACCTCACATCTGGGTAAACCTGCCCAACCGCTGCCTCAGCATGTTGTTCTCGCTGCGCAACTGCTGCACTTCCTGCAGCAGCTCCAGCGCCAGCGCCACCCCTTCCCACTCCAGTTCCAGCTCCTGATGCAGCTTCGCCGCACGTTTGGCCAACAACGGCGCCTGATCGTCGAACAACCAGTCCTCCGGCGTTCGGCCGGAAGGTTCGACAATGCCGTGCTCGACGATTTCGATCACGCAGTCAGCCGTGATATCGGCCTCCTGACACAAGGTACGCATGTCCAGTTGAACGATCAGGGTGCTGCTCATGATCACTTACTCCATTGTGTCCTCGGGTTGAACGCAGCCTTCTCGGAAAGCTTGGTCCACAATTCGCGGGCAGACTCGTCGGATGCTGGCGGCATGACCACTTTCAGCTGCGCGTAAAGGTTGCCGCGCTCGCCACTCTTGTTGGCCAGGCCCTTGCCCGGTACGCGCAGGCGCTGGCCGCTCTGGCTGTCGGGGCGGATGGTGAGGTTGATCTTGCCGTCCAGGGTCGGCACGGCCACCTTGGCGCCCAGTGCTGCCTCCCACGGTGCCAGCGGCACGGTGATGATCAGGTCATGACCTTCGACATCGAACAGCGGGTGCGGTGCCATGCGAATGGTCAGGAACAGGTCGCCATTGGCCCCGCCACCACTGCCCGGCGCGCCCTGGCCCTTGAGGCGGATGCGCTCGCCGTCGGTCACCCCTGCCGGGATCTTCACGTTCAGGGTCTTGGTAGTGAAGCCGGTGCGCTGGCCCATGGCATTGGTCTGCGGCACCTGGAAGCTGATCTGCTTGGACTCCTTGCTCAGGGTCTCTTCAAGGAATACCGCCAGTTCTAGCTCCACGTCCTGCCCCCGCCTGCCGGCGCTGCGTTGCTGCTGCCAGGCACCACCGAACGGGTTGCCGCCCCGGCCACCAAAGATCGAGCTGAAAAAGTCGGAAAAATCACCGCCTTCGAAACCACCGCCACCGCCGCGGCTTTCCCAGCCCGGTGGTGCCTGGAACGGCCGGCCATGCTGGCCGCCGTACTTGCGGATTTCGTCGAATTCGGCACGTTTCTGCGCGTCGCCCAGCACTTCGTAGGCCTCGTTGGCCTCCTTGAATTTTTCCTCGGCGTCGCGCTCCTTGCTGACATCGGGGTGATACTTGCGCGCCAGCTTGCGGTACGCGGCCTTGATCGCCTTGTCGTCCGCCGTGGGCTCTACGCCGAGTATCTTGTAATAGTCTTTGAAGTCCATCTATGGATCACCAATGTGAATGTGCGTGTTGCAAAAGAAGATAGGGGTCAAGCATAGCCTTTCAAGACCGCCTTGGGTTTGCTCCATGGCAGACGACCGGTCTTGATTCTGTAGCCAACTGGCATACACTGCGCGGCCGTTTTGCCTCCGGAAGCTCATTCCCCATGTCTGACGTATCCCCGGCCCGCGCCCTGGGCATCGACTTTGGCACCTCCAACTCCACGGTCGGCTGGCACCGCCCCGGCGTCGAGTCGCTGATTGCCCTGGAAGACGGCAAGATCACCTTGCCCTCGGTGGTGTTCTTCAACATCGAGGAGCGTCGCCCGGTATATGGCCGCCTGGCACTGCACGAGTACCTGGAAGGCTACGAAGGCCGCCTGATGCGTTCGCTGAAAAGCCTGCTGGGCTCCAAGCTGATCAAGCACGACACCAGCGTGCTGGGCAGCGCCCTGCCGTTCAAGGACCTGCTGGGCATGTTCATCGGCGAGCTGAAAAAACGCGCCGAGGCCGCTGCCGGGCGTGAGTTCGAGCAGGTGGTGCTGGGCCGCCCGGTGTTCTTCGTCGACGAAGACCCGGCCGCCGACCAGGAGGCCGAGGACACCCTGGCCGAAGTGGCGCGCAAGATCGGCTTCAAGGATGTGTCGTTCCAGTACGAGCCGATTGCCGCGGCCTTCGACTACGAGTCGAGCATCAGCCGCGAAGAGCTGGTGCTGATCGTCGACATTGGCGGTGGTACCTCGGACTTCACCCTGATCCGCCTGTCGCCCGAGCGCCACCTGGTGGCCGAGCGCCAGAGCGACATCCTCGCCACCGGCGGCGTGCACATTGGCGGTACCGACTTCGACAAGCAGCTGAGCCTGCAGGGTGTGATGCCGCTGTTCGGCTACGGCAGCCGCATGAAGAGCGGCGCGCTGATGCCGACCAGCTATCACCTCAACCTCGCCACCTGGCACACCATCAACGCCCTGTACTCGCAGAAGTCGCAGCTGGCGCTGGGCAGCATGCGCTATGACATCGAGGACACGCTGGGCATCGACCGCCTGTTCAAGCTGATCGAAGAGCGTGCCGGGCACTGGCTGGCGATGGAAGTGGAGGCCAGCAAAATCGAGCTGACCGAGCAGCAGAGCCGCCACGTCGACCTCGGCCGCATCGAACGCGAGCTGGGCGTGGACCTGTCACGGGCGCTGTTCGAGGGGGCTATCGAAGGGTTGCTGGAGCGGGTGCGTGGTAGCGTGAGCGAACTGCTGGCCAAGGCTGGAGTGAGCGAAACACAGGTCGATACGGTGTTCTTCACCGGCGGTTCCAGCGGGATTCCGGCGCTGCGCAACAGCGTGTCGGCGATGCTGCCGAATGCGCGGCATGTGGAAGGCAACATCTTTGGCAGCATTGGTAGCGGGCTGGCCATCGAGGCGCGCAAGCGTTACGGCGTAGCCTGAGCCATCCCTTTCACCTGTGCCGGCCTCTTCGCGGGTAAACCCGCTCCCACAGGGTCCCCGCAAGTCTTGAGAGAAGTGGCGTACCTGTGGGAGCGGGTTTACCCGCGAAGAGGCCGGTACTGGTCAACAAAGAATCAGACCAGTTCGGCCCGCTTCAGCTCACTCTTCAGGTAGGCATAGTAGATCGGCCCCGCCACCACCCCCGGCAGCCCGAATGCCGCCTCGAACACCAGCATCGCCAGCAGCAGTTCCCACGACTTGGCACTGATCTGCCCGCCCACGATCCGTGCGTTGAGGAAGTACTCGACCTTGTGGATGACGATCAGGTAACCCAGCGCCGCCGCCGCCACCCAGATCGACAGCGACAGGCCGACGATGGTGATCAGGGTATTCGACATCAGGTTGCCGATCACCGGCAGCAGGCCCAGCAGGAAGGTCAGCACGATCAGCGTCTTGGTCAGCGGCAGGTGCACGTCGAACATCGGCAGCACCACGGCCAGGAAGATGCCGGTGAAGGTAGTGTTAAGCAGCGAAATCTTGATCTGCGCGAAGACGATGTTGCGAAACGCCTGCACCAGCAGGCTCAGGCGCTCGAACAGCGCCGCCGCCAGCGGCTTGCGCCGGGAGATGTCGGGGATGCGCTGCAAGGCGACGATGGCGCCAAGGATCATGCCGATCAACAGGGTGACGAACATGTGCGCCATGCCCTTGCCCACCAGCTGCAGGTCGCTCAGGTGGCTCTTGATCCAGTCACCGATGGCCACCTTGAACTCCGCCGCACTGGCCGGCAGGTAGCCTTCTATGAACGGCGGCAGCTGCCCGCGGGCGCGCTCCACCAGGGCCATGAACTTGTCCAGCGAAGCCCCGGGGTTTTCCGCCTCGTGCAGCAAAAAGCTGAAAGCACCGGCAAACAGCAGGGTCAGTGTGCTGACCACCAGCGTGCCGAGCAGCGCTACAGCCAGCCAGCGGGCACGCTGCCCGGCAATCAGCGGCTGCAACCGCGGCGTGAGCATGTTGACCAGCTCGAACACCAGCAGGCCGGCCAGCAGGCTCGGCAGCAATTTCAGGGGCAACGCCAGCAACAGGCCGGCAAACACGATGATCCAGCTGGCCAGGGTGACCTGGCGGGGGGTGAAGGTCATACAGCCTCAACGGCAGACAACGGGAAAGACCCGCAGTCTGCCAGCCTTACGTCTGCAGGCATAGGCGCAGGTCATTTCTTCTTCAGGCAGTCGCTCATGAACGCTTTGCGCTCATCACCCTTCAGGGCCTTGGTGGTGGCGTCGGCGTTGCAGGTTTTCATCTTCTCTTGCTGGGTTTGCGGCACATCCTTCTTCAGGCAGGTGCTCATGAAGGCTTTGCGCTCATCGCCCTTGAGGGCCTTGGCGGTGGCGTCGGCGTTGCAGGTTTTCATTTTTTCCTGCTGCGCGGTATTGGCGGCGAAGCCTTGGGCGCTGAACAACACCGCCAACACCAGTAAGGGGATTTGCAGCACTTTCATGGAGTAGTCTCCTTGGCTCCGCGCCCGATGCACGGGGGTCGAGCTGAGTGTAGCCAAGAATTTCAACGCCCTGCCCGTGCCTGGCGGCGGTATTGCTCGGGCGTGCACTGGGCCTGGCGCTGGAACATGGCGATGAACGCCGAGGCGCTGCTGTAGCCCAGGTCGAAGGCGATGGCCTGGATCGGCTGGCCGGCCTCCAGCGCTTCGATGGCGCGCAAAAAGCGCAGGCGCAGCCGCCATTCACCAAAACTGATGCCCAGCTCGCGCAGGAACTGCCGGGCCAAAGTACGTTCGCTGACATGAATCTGGGCGGCCCATTCGCCCAGCGGGCGGTTGTCGCCCGGCTGGGCACCAAGGGCATCGAGCACCTGGCGCAAGCCTTCGCTGTGGGCAAACGGCAGGTAGCAGGCCTGGGTGGGCGCCAGCAGCAACTGGTCGAGCAGCACTTGCACCAGGCGCTGGTCGCGCTCGCCCTCGGCCACCCGCAGGTCGCGCCGGGCGAAGTCGGCAAGAATGGCCTTGAGGATGTCGCTGATCATCAGGCTGCACGGTTGCTGCGGCAGTGCGGCGCACAGGCTGCGGTCCAGGTAGACCGAACGGTAGACGATGGCCTGCGGGTTGTAGCAGCCATGCTCGGTGTCGGGCGGCACCCACACGGCGTATTGCGGCGGCGACAGGAAGTGCTGGCCGGCGACCTCCAGGTGCATCACGCCGTGGGCGGTGTAGTTGAGCTGGCCCCAGGCGTGGCGATGCAGGGCGCTGCGGGTGTCGGCACCGAACTCGTCGTGACGGAAGTACACCGGGGCCGGGAGCCGGGTGAACTGGGGAATGTCGAGGTATTTGCGCGGCATGCTGTCTGCTTTGCGGGGTGGGTTGTCTGGATAGGAGTATAGGCTTGTTGACAGACAGTTGATAATGGCTGCCATCGGGGCCTGCTGCGCAGGCCTTCGCGGGCTTGCCCGCTCCCACAGGGATATCACAGGCCTGAAAGCTGGCGCAGATCCTGTGGGAGCGGGCAAGCCCGCGAAGGGCTGCAAAGCAGCCCCAATCCAAGCCCCAACGAGTAACCTGCTACATGAACTACCTGTTCCCCCTGACCGCCATCCTGATATGGGCCGGCAACACCGTGGTCACCAAGATGTCCGCCGGCGCCATCCACCCCGCCGAGATCGGCTTCTACCGCTGGCTGCTGGCCGCGCTGTTGTTCACCCCGTTCCTGCTGCCCGCCGTGTGGCGCAATCGCACGGCCATTCGCCCGCACCTGGGCAAGGTTTTCGTGCTGGGCGTGCTGGGCATGGCGCTGTATCAGAGCCTGGCCTACTTCGCCGCCGGCATCACCAGCGCCACCAACATGGGCATCATCCTTTCGCTGATGCCACTGATGTCACTGGCACTGTCCATCGCCTGGCTGGGCCAACGCCTGAGCTACGGCGCCCTGCTGGGCGCGCTGGTGTCATTTTTCGGCGTGCTTGAAGTGGTCAGCGCCGGCCACCCCGCCAGCCTGTTGCAACAAGGCCTGAACAGCGGCGACCTGCTGATGCTGGTGGCCACGCTGGCCTACGCGCTGTACAGCTTCCTGCTGAAGAAATGGCAGCTGCGCCTGCCGCCGATGCAGCTGCTGTACCTGCAGGTGCTGGTAGCCATCGTCGTGCTGCTGCCGCTGTTCCTGCTGTCGGACAAGACTGGCCTGAACAGCCGCAACATCGGCCTGGTGCTGTACGCCTGCGTGCTGGCCTCGATGATCGCGCCCCTGGTGTGGATGCAGGCCGTGCACCGCCTGGGGCCCAGCCGCACCACGCTGTTCTTCAACCTGCTGCCGCTGGTCACGGCACTGATCGCCGCCGTGGTGCTCGACGAGCAGCTGGCCCGCTATCACCTGGTCGGCGGCCTGCTGACCCTGGCGGGCGTGGTGCTGGCCGAGCGCTGGACCACACCGATCCGTCGTTAGAGCCCTGCCGCCTTGAGCCGGGCGGCATGTTCGGTGAACAGCCGCACCGGTTCGGCACCCTTGCCCACCGCACCAAGCGACTGGTTGACGATATCCAGGTGGTCGAGCGGGTAATCGTCGCCGATCACCTGCCCCAGGTGCGAACTGAAGCGCCCGACCATACCGTCGCAATGGCCCTTTTCCTTGACGAAACTGCGCGCGAACAGGCGGCAGAAGTGGCTGCTGCCGTCGAAACGGTTGCGCCGCTGGTCGGTCAGGCCGGGCTGCAGGGTGCCGGACCAGGAGTAATAGCGCACGCCATCGACCTCATAGTCCCCTTCCCCGCCCCAGGTGCCTGGCAACCCCTGTGGATAAGCCTGGTTGAACAGCGCCACCCCGGCGCTGGTCAACGACTGGTGCGAGGCGTGTACATCCACCGGCAGCGGGTCGCGGCGCCAGCCGGTTTCCAGCCACACCAGCAGCACGGCCAAGCCATGCAGCACAGCCTTCAGGATGCGCCCCTGCGGGGAATCGCCCGGTGCCGTACGCTCCAGGTAGTCGGCCAGTTCCGAGCCATGGTTGGGCCCCGCCACCGAAGTGACCGAAGCCACCCGCCCGGGCCGCCTGGCGGCCGCGTAGCGCGCGCTCAGGGCACCCTGGCTGTGGCCGATGAGGTTGACCTTTTCAGCTCCGGTGCGCAGGCAGATGTCTTCGATGATGGCCAGCAACTGCTCGCCGCGCACCTCGCTGGAATGCAGTGGCGAAACCTGCACCGGGAACACCTGCGCCCCGCCCTTGCGCAGGGCCGGCACGATGCCGAACCAGTAGGGGTAGAGCACTACCCGGACAAAACCGAGCATGCCCGGCACCAGCACCAACGGGTATCGCGTGGCCAATTCCTGCTGCATTGCCCCAGCCCCTTTCCGTGGACGACCGGCCAACACTACAGCGGCCTTGATGACCATCGCAATCGAACTCCCGGCGCGCGCTGCGGTTCCAAACCACACATACCCTTTGCAAGGAGCGGGACCATGTACAAGCAGACCCTGGCAATCCTTCTGGCAAGCGCCACCCTCGCCGCCTGCGGCAGCCGCCCGGAAAACCCCGTGGACTACGTCACCTACCGCGACGAGCCGCTGGTCAAGCAGGTGGAAAAAGGCATGACCATGCAGAAAGTCATCGCCATCGGCGGCAGCCCGTCCAACGTGATCGACCTCCCCCATGGCGGCACCTGCAACGACTACATCCTCAACCACGATGGCCACCAGCAGCCCTACTACGTGCGCTTCGACGCCACCGGCCATGTCGACGCCAAGGGCTTCAAGACTTGCAAACAACGCGAAGAAGACAGCGACGCCGTCCACGGCGCCTGAGCCTTCCAGGCCATATCCATGACCACCCTGATGTTCCAGGAGATGAACATGAATGCGACTGAACTGACCGATGTGCAAACCCTGCGCGAACGTGCCCGCCAGCATGTCGAGCAAGGTGCGGTGACCGAGGGTTACGATGCTGATCGCCAACAGATCCTGCGCCTGCTCAATGATTCACTGGCCACCGAACTGGTCTGCGTGCTGCGCTACAAGCGTCACTACTTCATGGCCAGCGGCATCAAGGCCAGCGTGGCTGCCGATGAATTCCTCGAGCATGCCAACCAGGAAGCCGAGCACGCCGACAAGCTTGCCGAACGGATCGTGCAGTTAGGTGGAGAGCCGGATTTCAACCCGGACAACCTGAGCAAGCGGTCTCATGCCCAATATGTGGCGGGCACTTCATTGAAGGAGATGGTGCTGGAAGACCTGGTGGCGGAGCGGATCGCCATCGATAGCTATCGCGAGATCATTCGGTACATAGGGGATAAAGATCCGACTACGCGGCGGATTTTTGAAGACATCCTTGCGCAGGAAGAAGAGCACGCGGACGATATGTCCGACCTGTTGCAAGGCTTGTGATTCTTGGGGGCGCTTTGCGCCCCTTTCGCGACACAAGGCCGCTCCCACAGGTATTTCACAAGTCTTTAGGGCTGTGAAATACCTGTGGGAGCGGCCTTGTGTCGCGATGGGCCGCGAAGCGGCCCCCTGCTATTTCCGCTCTTTCACCACCGCCGGCGCCTTGCCCGCCTTCATCTGCTGCAACAGCGGCGTGCACTGGTTGGGATCATCCCCGCTGCTAGGCGCAATCAGCGCCAGCAACCCCGCCGCCGGCCCGGCAACCACACCCAACGCCACCATCCCCGCCCCGCGCAACGCCAGCGGCACCGCCTGCACCCCGGCACTGGGCTTGGCGAACGGCCCGCGCACATACAGCGGCGAGCGCAGCGAGAACAGCCGCAGCCCTTTCGATTCAGGGGTAATTTTCAGGTCCAGCTGCTCCGTGGCGAAATTGGCCGTGCCGTTGATGTAGATGATCGCGTTCTCGGTATCGAAGATGAACAGGCGCGTGGTCGCCAGGCCATCCTTGATGCCCACGTCAGCCGCTGCACAGTTGATCTTCACATCCTCATCACCAAACAGCTTGCCGACCACATAGTTGCCCACGTTCAACCCGGCAATCTCCATCAGGCTGCGGCTGATGGCGCCATCGTTGATCAACATGCGCAGGTCGCCATTGGCCGTGCCCAGCAAGGCGGCTACCGAGTTGCCCCGGCCGGTGATATCGGCATCGCCATTCAACTCACCGAAGCTGGTCTGCATCGGCGCAAAGGATGGGAACAACTGCTTGAGCTTGAAGCCCCGCGCCGTCAGCCGGGCACGCCCCTGCAACGGTACGTTGCGGCCATCCAGGCGGATCCTGGAAGCGAGGTTGCCGCCAGCCACGCCAAAACGCAGGGGCTCCAGGCGCAGCAGGCCGTCCTCCAGTATCACGTGGGCCGACAGGTCGTTGAACGGCAGTTGCGCGCTGTGCACGATGCGCTTGCCGGCGAAGGTGACGTCGGCGTCCATCGTGCGCCAGCGCTCGGTGCGGAACTCTTCCACCGGCAGCACCTTGCCCGCCGGCTGTTTGCTGGCACCCCCACGGGCCTTCTGCTCGGCGTTGGAGTCGGCGCCGATCAGCGGCGCCAGGTCCTTGAACAGCAACTGGTTGGACACCAGGTTGCCGGACAGCTTGGGCCGTGGCTGGCTGGCAACGAAGGCCAGGTCGCCGTGGATATCGCTGTCACCGATCTTGCCGTTGAAGCCCTGGTAGTTGAAGGTCGCCCCTTGCGCCGCGTGCAGGTTGGCGCTGAGGTGGCCGTCGGTGGAATAGGCCGGGGTGTCGGGCAAGGTTACGCCGGTCAGCGGGTAGAGGTTGCCCAGGCTGGCCCCGGACAGGCGCAGGCGCAGGTCGAGGGCGCCGAGGTTGCGCGGGTCGGTCAGGGTGCCAGCGAGCACCACATGGGTGTCGGCGATGCGCACGTCAGCCTGCAGCGGGAACGGCTGGCTGGCGTCCTGCAGGGCCAGCAGGCCGCCGATCTTGCCGCTACCGGACACCGGCTGGCCTTTGTAGCGGCCCTGGGCCTTGAGCCCGAAGGCGTAGTCCTGCGCGGCAGCGGCCTTCTCGGCGCTGGCCTTGCCAACGATGTCGCTGAACGGGACAGGCTTGCCCAGCGGGTCGATCTGCACCTTCATGCTGGTTTTCAGGGTTTGGTCATCGAAGCTGACATTGCCCTGGTCGAAGCCGATGGCGCCAATGTCCAGCTGCCATTTGGAAGGCTCTGCGTTTTCATCCTTGGGGCCGAAGTCGAAGGCCCAGTTGGCGCGGCCATCGGCCAGGCGGGTGAGGCTGGCTGTGGGCTTGGTCAGGTCGATGCGCGGGATGCTGATCTGCTGGAACAGCAGCGGCAGCGGCGCCAGGCGGAACGCCACGCGCTCCAGGCCGACCATCTTCGGTTCCTTGAGCCACTCGGGGTTGCCCAGGGTCAGGTCTTCGGCAATGAAGTGCGGCCAGGGCACCCAGGCGCGCCAGCCCCCCTCTTCTGGTTCGGTGCGCCAGTCCACGGCAAGGTTGCCATTGATCGCGAAGGGCCGCTGCAGGGCCTCGGAGACTTTCTCGTTAAGCAGGGGCTTGACGCGGTTCCAGTCGAAGGTGGCGATCACCACCACCAGGATCGCCAGCAGGGTCAGCAGGCTGGTGAAGGTCCAGACGAGGATTCTGGCGGGACGCGTCATTGCGTGATTCTCCTTGCGGTATGGCACAGAACAGGTGCAGCGGTGGCACTCAATATCTCGGACTGATGAAAACCCGTGGGGTTTTATCGATGGCGCCATGATAGCGAAGTTTTTCCTGGCCTTTTGCTCAGCAATTCGTCGCGACAGGCCATACGTGTTACCCGCAAACATCGCCATCAAATTGCCACCTTCCGGCCTGGAAAGTGCTGTCTAGAGCAGCTTGCAACCTCTATCAATACGGTCGATTGTTACCATTACCCGTATGAACTTCTCTCTGGCGTTACCCGGCGTAGCATTGGCTCCGTACCCACTTTCCAGCCCCCGAGAGGAGCACCGAAATCATGAAACGCCATCTGCTGACCCTGACCCTGTCCATCCTGGCCGCCAACGCTTTTGCCCTGCCAGCCGACGAGCAACACCTGACCGCCGAATCGCGCTCCAGCGCTGCCGAAATCGCCCAGCCGCTGAAAACCGTTGCCGAAGGTGGTGCTGATCGCCTGATCGAACGTAGTGGTCGTGTTGCCGAAGGCGGCTCGGATCGCCTGATCGAACGTAGTGGTCGTGTTGCCGAAGGCGGCTCCGATCGCCTGATCGAACGTAGTGGCCGCGTTGCCGAAGGTGGCTCGGATCGCCTGATCGAACGTAGTGGCCGTGTTGCCGAAGGTGGTTCCGATCGCCTGATCGAACGTAGTGGCCGTGTTGCCGAAGGTGGCTCGGATCGCCTGATCGAACGTAGTGGCCGTGTTGCCGAAGGCGGCTCGGATCGCCTGATCGAACGTAGTGGCCGCGTTGCCGAAGGTGGCTCCGATCGCCTGGTTGAACTCAGCCGTGTGAGCTGATCACCATGGCCGAAAAGAACAACCTCTGTCACAACGCTTGCTCCCCTCCAGGCCCGGTCCATTGACCGGGCTTTGTTTTTTTAACTAGAGTGCCCAGCCTTACCGCCACAGAAGCCCGCACCATGCTGCCGCGCGCCGAACAGAAGCTACAGACCCGCCAGGCCCTGCTCGATGCCGCCTGCCAGCTCATGGAGAGTGGCCGTGGTTTCGGCAGTATCAGCCTGCGCGAAGTGGCGAAGACGGCCGGCATCGTACCCACCGGCTTCTACCGGCATTTTTCCGACATGGACGCCCTGGGCCTGGCCCTGGTTGCCGAGGTCGACACTACCTTCCGCCAGACCATCCGCCTGGTGCGCCAGAACGAATTCGAACTGGGCGGCATCACCGACGCCTCGGTGCGCATCTTCCTCGACGTGGTCGCCGCCCACCGTGCGCAGTTCCTGTTCCTCGCCCGTGAGCAGTACGGCGGTTCGCAGGCCGTACGCCAGGCCATTGCCCGCCTGCGCCAGGACATCAGCGACGACCTGGCCACCGACCTGGCGCGGATGAAGCGCTGGCAGCACCTGGACGGCGCCGCGCTGGCGGTGATGGCCGACCTGGTGGTGAAAACCGTGTTCGCCACCCTGCCAGAGCTTATCGACAGCCCCGAAGCGGGTTATCCACAGGCGTTGACGCCGCAGGAAAAGATCACCCAGCAGTTGCGCTTCATCTTCGTGGGGGCGCGGCATTGGCAGGGGTTGGGCAACCCGGGCTGATCGGTAGCCTGTACTGGCCCTATCGCCGGCAAGCCGGCTCCCACAGGATCACCACAGGCCCGCGCAATGTGAAGTACCTGTGGGAGCTGGCTTGCCGGCGATAGGGCCGGCACAGGCTACCCACAACCCAGTTCTGCTACCATGGCGCCCTGCCCGACAGCGACGAGCGCCGAAATGTCCGACCCCCGCCCCACCCTGCCCGAACTGGCCCGCTTCAACCAGCACTTCGCCGAACGCATCGTGCCGTTGTGGCAAGGCCCGGGCTGGAACGCCGACATGGCCCTGCCCTACGAGGCACTGGACGCCCAGCACCAGCCATTGCCGGTGCAGCGCTACCGGGCCATGGCCTGCGCGCGTCAGCTGTACCTGTTCAGCAGCCGCATCGGGCAACCGGGCGCAGCCGAGCGTGCGGCCGCCTTGTTCCGCTCGCTGCAGAAGCACTTCCACGACGCCGAACACGGCGGCTGGTTCTACAGCATCGACGCCCAGGGCAAACCGCTGGACCGGCGCAAGGACCTCTACACCCACGCCTTCATCGTCTTCGCCTGTGCACATTACTGGGGCAAGGTGGGTGAAAATCTGGTGGAGTCCACGCTGAACGCCGCGCTGGACATCATCGACCAGCAGTTTGCCCGCGACGACGGCCTGTACGAAGCCAGCCTCGCTGAAGACTGGGCAGACCGTGGCAGCGGCCCGCTGCAAAACCCGCAGATGCACCTGGCCGAAGCCTTCCTGCAGGTGCTGGCGGTGCGTGACGACGAGCATGCCCAGCAGTCGTTGCTGCACCTGTGCGCGGCGCTGCAGGAACACTTCATCGACCCCGCCCACGGCCTGATGCTGGAAAAGCCACGCGGCACTGTGGATAACTGGTTCGAGCCGGGGCACCAGTTCGAGTGGTTCTACCTGCTGCATACCTCGCCACTGCTGCGAGATACGCCGCTGCATGCGTCCATCGACCGGGCTTTCGGCTACGCCGAGCAGTACGGGGTGAAGGACACCGCGGTACTGGCGATGCTGGATGTGGATGGCCAGGTGCTCGATGCCACCCAGCGGATCTGGGCGCAGGCGGAATACCTGCGGGCGCTGGTGTTGCGGGCAGGGGGCGAGGCGAAGCTGGCCGGGCAGTTGCAGGCGCTGGAAGCGCGGTTCCTGCGTGAGGCGGGCTGGTATGAGTGCCGGGATGGGCAAGGTAGTGTCAGCCGGCATGATATGCCTTCTACTACGCCCTATCATTTGGCGACTTGCCTGGAAGGGCTGCAGCGCCTGAGCTGACGCCATCGCCGGCAAGCCAGCTCCCACAGGTACAGTGCGGCCTTGAGAAATGCGCCATCCTGTGGGAGCTGGCTTGCCGGCGATGGGCCGCATAGCGGCCCCGCTTTTCTGATCAGCCCTTGACCGATCGGTCGATCGAGAACCCTGCCCAATCCTGGCTCACCGGCATCAGCTCCAGGCTGTTGATGTTGATATGCGCCGGCTGGTTGAGGATCCAGAAGATGGTTTCGGCAATGTCCTGCGGCTGGATCGGCTCGGCACCGGCGTAGGTGGCGTCGTATTTGGCCTGGTCACCGCCGAAGCGCACCAGCGAGAACTCGCTCTCGCACAGGCCCGGCTCGATGTTGCTCACGCGCACGCCCGTACCCCGCAGGTCGCAGCGCAGGCTCAACGAGAACT
This sequence comes from Pseudomonas sp. B14(2017), assembly GCF_002113255.1. NCBI lineage: Bacteria > Pseudomonadati > Pseudomonadota > Gammaproteobacteria > Pseudomonadales > Pseudomonadaceae > Pseudomonas > Pseudomonas sp. B14(2017). The sequence continues at coordinate 292,216 of NZ_NEJY01000002.1, read as the reverse complement.
GGCCGACGAAGGCCTTGGTGCCGCCGTACACGTTGCTGCCCGGGTACGGGTAGTTGCCCGCCACCGAACCTACGTTGAGGATCGACGCCCCACGGCCATGGGCGATCAACCGTGGCAGCAGCAGGCGGGTGGTGTACATCAGGCCCTTGATGTTGGTGTCGACCATGGTTTCCCAGTCGTCCAGGCTGCAGTTCTGCGCCGCGTCCACACCCAGCGCCAGGCCTGCGTTGTTGACCAGGCCGCGCAGCTTGTCGAAGCCGGCCGGCAGGCTGGCGATGGCCTGCTCCATGGCCTTGCGGTCACGCACGTCGAGCACCAGGCCGTGTACTTCGGTCTTTGCCGACAGTTCGGCGCACAGGGCGTCCAGGCGCTCCTTGCGGCGGCCAGTGAGCACCAGCTTCCAGCCGGCTTCGGCGAAGCGGCGGGCAGTGGCCTCGCCGAAACCGGAAGTCGCGCCAGTGATGAATACGGTGGACGTCATGCTCTGTTCCTCACGGTGGATTGTCATCGGCAGTCTTGCAGCATGCCCGCGCCGGGCGCTTGCAGCAACCCGCCCGGGGCACTGTTCATTTTTTGATCATATGCGGCAAACCCTTGCAGCAGAGGGCTCGGCACCAGCTATGCGCACGTTATCCACAAGGCTTTCCCCACGGATTGGGGGCAACTTGTCCATGGTGCGGAACCCTTTCAGCGACTTGTGGTCGGTGGATATCTTTTCGGTGATGGCGCAAGGCTTTCAAGCATGCCGCCTGCAGCGGTCTGTCCAAGGTTTTTTCACAGGGTTACCCACAGGCTTTGCGCGAGCCTTGGAATGAATGCAGGGCTTTGAAAAACCTGGGAAGATCATCCACAAGGTGCCTGTGATCAAAAAATGATCATGAAGCTGCAGGGCTTGGTATCAAAGGGCTTGAGCGAGATGCCACCATGTTTTCCACAGGCGGTTCCACATTATCCGTGGAAAAAAATGGTCCTGTGGAAACAAGGGTTTGTAGAGGGGTTGTGGAGTAATTGGGGAGAGGTGTTCAAAAGGTTGTCCACATTGGCTTCGGGGGCCGCTTTGCGGCCCATCGCGACGCAAGGCCGCTCCCACAGGCCGCAAAGCGGCCCCCGAATGCAACTCAATGCCCGCCGAGATAGGCGTTACGCACTTCCTCGTTGACCAACAGCTCCTGCCCCGTCCCGCTCATGCGAATCTGCCCGTTGACCATCACATAAGCCCGGTCCGACAGTTTCAGCGCATGGTTGGCGTTCTGCTCCACCAGGAAGATGGTCATCCCGGTCTTGGCCAATTCACGCAAGGTCGAGAAGATCTGCTTGACCACGATCGGCGCCAGCCCCAGCGATGGCTCATCCAGCAGCAACAACTTTGGCCGGCTCATCAGCGCGCGGGCAATAGCCAGCATCTGCTGCTCGCCACCGGACATGGTCATGGCCCTCTGGTTACGCCGCTCTTTCAGGCGCGGGAACAACTCGTACATGCGCTGCATGTCTTCATCGGCATGCTTGTCACCGATGGGGATGGTACCCATCATCAGGTTCTCCTCGACGGTCATGTCGGGGAACACCCGGCGCCCTTCCGGCGACTGGGCGATGCCGTTGGAAGCGATGTAGTGCGACGACTTGCGAGTGATGTCGGTGCCGCGGTACACGATATGCCCCGACGCCGCCCGCGGCTGGCCGAAGATCGACATCAGCAGGGTCGACTTGCCAGCACCGTTGGCGCCGATCAGGCTGACCGTCTCGCCCTCGTTGATGTGCATCGAGACCTTTTTCAGCGCCTGGATCGGGCCGTAGAACACGTCCAGGTCCTTCAGTTCGAGAATGGGTGCACTCATACCAGTTCCTCTTCATCGGCACCCAGGTAGGCAGCGATCACCGTCGGGTTGTGGCGGATATCCTGCGGCGCGCCTTCGGCAATCACGTTGCCGTGGTCGAGCACCACGATATGGTCGGAAATGCTCATGACCATGCCCATGTCGTGTTCGATCAGCACCACGGTGATGTCGTGCTCGTCGCGCAGCACGCGGATCATGCGGCTGAGAGCCTCGGTTTCCTGTGGGTTCAGGCCAGCCGCCGGTTCGTCCAGGCAGATGATCTTCGGCCGCGTGCACATGGCCCGGGCGATTTCCAGGCGGCGCTGCTGGCCGTACGACAACTCGCCAGCCAGGCGGTTGGCGCAATCGACCAGGTCGACCACCTCCAGCCAGTAGAACGCGTGGTCCAGTGCGTCACTCTCGGCCTTGCGGTAGGCCTTGGTGTTGAGCACCCCGGCCAGCAGGTTGCGGTTGACCCACATGTGCTGGGCCACCAGCAGGTTCTCCACCACCGACATTTCCTTGAACAGGCGAATGTTCTGGAAGGTGCGTGCCAGGCCGGCGCGGTTGACCAGGTGAGTACCGCCGAACATCTTGTAGTACATGCGGTTGGCAAAGCGCGCCGGCGAGACGAAGTCCGCCACCTGGAAGCGCTCGCCGAGCAGCTGGATGACATTGGTGTGGCTGCCGCGCACGTTCAGCTCGATGCGCCCGCCACTGGCCTTGTAGAACCCGGTCAGGCAGTTGAACACAGTAGTCTTGCCCGCACCGTTGGGGCCGATCAGGGCGAAGATCTGGTTGCGCCGGACCTTCAGGCTGACATCGCTGAGCGCCTTGATGCCACCGAACTGCATCATCAGGTTGTCGACCGAGAGAATGATATCGTCGCTCATGGCGCCACTCCTTTACGCGGGGTCACACCGGTACGGCTGATGCGGATCAGCCCACGCGGTCGCCAGATCATCATCAGCACCATCAGCACACCGAACAGCAGCACGCGGTATTCGGAGAAGCTGCGCAGCAGCTCGGGCGCCACGGTCAGCACGAAGGCCGCGATCACCACACCTACGGTCGAGCCCATGCCACCGAGCACGACGATGGCGAGGATCAGCGCCGACTCGAAGAAGGTGAACGACGACGGGTTGACGAAGCCCTGGTAGGTGGCAAAGAACACCCCGGCCAGGCCAGCGGTGGAAGCGCCCAGGGTGAACGCCGAGAGCTTGACCAGCACGTGGTTCAGGCCCATCGAGCGGCAGGCGATCTCGTCTTCGCGTAGCGCTTCCCAGGCACGGCCGACCGGCATGCGGGTCAGGCGATGCTTGATGTACAGCACGGCCAGCACGACGATGAACAGCACTGCGTAGATGAACACGAACTTGAGGTTGGCGTTGTAATCGAAGCCGAAGAACTCGTGGATCGGTACCCCACCGTCCTTGGCCCTACGGCCGAACTCCAGGCCGAAGAAGGTCGGCGCCGGTGCCGGCATGCCGTTCGGGCCGCCGGTGAACGACAACCAGTTGTTCAGCACCAGGCGGATAATCTCGCCGAAGCCCAGGGTCACGATCGCCAGGTAGTCGCCGTGCATCCGCAACACCGGGAAACCGAGTATGCACCCCGCCAGCGCCGCAGCTATGGCCGCCAGTGGCAGCACGCTCCAGAAGCCCAGGCCAAGGTACTGGTAACCCAGCGCCAGGCCGTACGCACCGATGGCATAGAACGCCACGTAGCCCAGGTCGAGCAGACCGGCCAGGCCGACCACGATGTTCAGCCCCAGGCCCAGCAGCACGTAGATCAGGCCGAGGATGACCACGGTCAGCAGGTACTTGTTGGCGAAGATCGGGAAGACGATGGCGATCACCACCAGCGCAGGGATGATATAGCGCAGCCGCGATACGTAGTCCGGCGCGCGCACATGCACGCCCGAACCACCGCTTTCGAAGCCTTGGAGCATGCGCGAGCCGGCGGCCGTCTGCAGGTACAGGCTGAGCAGGAAGCGCCCCAGCATCACCCCGCCGACCAGCCAGGCCACACGCCGCGGCTCGGCATTGAAGGTGTAGCCGTCTAGCACCACGCCGACCACAGGGCCAAACACGATGAGTGCCAGCAGGCCGGCGACGATGGTCTCCAGCAGGCTGCGTTTGATGTCGAAACTTCTGGTTTCAGTAACGGAGGCAGTTTTGGCAATGGACATGTTCACACCTTAGCCACGAGCGGGCGACCCAGCAGGCCTTGTGGGCGGAAGATAAGGATCATCACCAGCAGCGAGAAGCTGAACACGTCCTTGTAGTCGGAGTTGATCAGGCCAGAGAACAGCGACTCGGAAATACCCAGGATGATCCCGCCGAGCATGGCGCCAGGCAGCGAGCCGATACCGCCGAGCACCGCGGCGGTGAACGCCTTGATGCCGATGATGAAGCCGGCGTAGAAGTCGAAGGTGCCGTAGTTCATGGTGATCAGCACGCCGGCCAGGGCGGCCATCACCGCACCGATGACGAACACGTAGGAGATCACCCGGTCGGTGTTGATGCCCAGGATCGAGGCCATCTTGCGGTCTTGCTGGGTGGCACGGCACATGCGGCCGAGCTTGGTGTACTTGATCACGTAGGTGAGCAGGCCCATGCCAACGAAGGCTGCCACCAGGATGAAGATCTTGGTGTAGGTCAGTTGCACGAAGCCGGTGCCCACTTCGACACGCCAGGCACCTTCCAGCAGGGTTGGCACGCCTTGCTGGCGGGCGCCCTGGCTGATCTGCGCGTAGTTCTGCAGGATCAGCGAGATGCCGATGGCACTGATCAGCGGTGCCAGGCGGGTGGAGTTGCGCAGGGGTTTGTAGGCGATGCGTTCGATGGTGAAGCCGTACACGCCGGTGACGACGATGGTGAACAACAGGGTGCCCAGCATCAACAGGGGGAACGACTCGATACCGAAATAAGCCAGCAATGCCAGGCTGATCGCCGCGAGGTACGCGGAAATCATATACACCTCGCCGTGCGCGAAGTTGATCATGCCGATGATGCCATAGACCATTGTGTAGCCGATGGCGATCAGGCCATAGACCGACCCGAGGGTCAGGCCGTTGACCAGTTGCTGCAGGAAAATACCATCCATAACGCAATCTCACCTGATTGAGATTGCACGAGCGCCGACCACGGCGGGCCTGGGACAAGGCGGCCCTCGCAGCGCAGTACTGTGCAGATCTACGGATAAAGACAGGTACCGCGGGGCTTTGGCCCGGGGGCTGACGCGCCCGGGCCGTGGGCCGTTGTTATTTTTGTTTTTCCAGCTGGTGGTACTTGCCTTGGGCATCCCACTGGTAGACCACATAGTCGGACACGGTCAGGTCACCCTTCTTGTCCCACTTTTTCTCGCCCATGACGGTCTGCACCGGGTTGGCCTTGAGCCACTCGGCAGCCGCTTCGCCCTTGTTCGACTTGGCGCCGTTGAACGCGGCAGCCAAGGCCTGCAGCGAGGCGTAGGCGTACAGGGTGTAGCCTTCAGGTTCGGTACCGGCCTTGCGGAACTCCTCCACCACCGCCTTGCTGTCCGGCAGCAGGCGCGGGTCGGCGCCGAAGGTCATGTACACACCATCGACGTACTGCGCGCCGCCGGCGGTGGACACCAGTTCGTCGGTGACGATGCCGTCATCGGACATGAACTTGACGTCCTTCAGGCCCTGCTCGCGCAGCTGGCGTACCAGCGGGCCGGCTTCCGGGTGCAGGCCGCCGAAGTAGACCACGTCGGCACCGGTGGAACGGATCTTGGTGACGACGGCGCTGAAGTCCTTCTCGCCGCGGGTCAGGCCTTCGTACAGCACCGGCTTGACGCCGCGTTTCTCCAGCTGTGCCTTGGTCGCGTCGGCCAGGCCCTGGCCGTAGGTGTCCTTGTCGTGCAGCACCGCGACTTTCTTGCCCTTGAGCACGTCGACGATGTAATCGCCGGCGACGATGCCCTGCTGGTCGTCACGGCCGCACATGCGGAACATGGCGCCCAGGCCGCGCTCGGTGACTTGTGGGTTGGTGGAGCCCGGGGTGATGGCGATGACGCCAGCCTCGTCATACACCTCGGAGGCCGGGATGGTGTTGGAGGAACAGAAGTGGCCGACCACGCCGATCACCTTGTCCTGGTCGACCAGGCGGTTGGCCACGGCCACGGCCTGCTTCGGCTCGCAGGCGTCATCGCCCTTGACCAGCACGATTTTCTCGCCGTTCACGCCACCGGCGGCGTTGATCTTGTCGGCCGCTGCCTGCGCACCTTTCATGTACTGCTCGCCAAACGCTGCGTTAGCCCCGGTCATCGGGCCCGCTACACCGATCTTGACGTCGGCCTGAACATACGAAGAAACACCCAGTGCCGTAGCTACGGCCAGAGCCAGGAAACCTTTCTTGTAAAACGTCTGCGACATGAGGTGGTGCTCCTAGAGTTTTTTTTGGTTGGCACTACAACTTCTCAGCCCTGTGCTCCGAGCAAGGGCCGTGCCATAGGTTTTGTCTTCCGGGAAAACACACTGTGCAGGTTGCCGGCAGGCGACCGACGGCCTTTTCTTTATTGAGCGTGCAACCGTCTGCCACGCGGCAGGCGCCACCACACGTACAGACAAGGAGCAACCATCGAGTGCCATCATTGCAACCCTGGCAAGTGTTTACGTGCAACCGCCCTGTAACAGCGGACGTCACCGAACTGCACACAGCTGGTGCGCGACTGCTACAGGCGGCACCGTTTCAAGGCTAGCTGGTGCACGAAAAAACACCTCTGTTTTGGCAGTTCCGGCCCTATCGCCGGCAAGCCAGCTCCCACAGGAACACTGCAAATTTCGGCCGTGTGGGTTACTTGTGGGAGCTGGCTTGCCGGCGATAGGGCCGCAACAGGCACAACAAGGCCGAAAAGGCTGGCACAATGTCCGCCATTCGCCGCTTCCGGAGCCCCATTGATGAGCGAGAGCGCATTCGCCGAGCGCATCGTGCACAACCTGCTCGACACCGACTTCTACAAACTCACCATGATGCAGGGCGTGCTGCACAACTACCCGGACGCCGACGTCGAGTGGGAATTCCGCTGCCGCAACGGCGAGGACCTGCGCCCCTACCTCGGCGAGATCCGCAACCAGCTCGAACTGCTCAGCGACCTCACCCTGGATGACGGCCAGCTGGCCTTCCTCGAACGTATCAGCTTCCTCAAGCCTGACTTCCTGCGCTTTCTGCGCCTGTTCCGCTTCAACCTGCGCTACGTACGCCTGGGGATAGAAAACGACCAGCTGTTTCTGCGCCTGAAAGGCCCGTGGCTGCATGTGATCCTGTTCGAAGTGCCGCTGCTGGCGATCATCAGCGAAGTGCGCAACCGCCACCTGCACCCGCGCATGCGCCTGGCCGAGGCCCGCGACCAGCTGTACCGCAAGTTCGACTGGCTGCGCGCACATGCCAGCGACGATGAACTGGCCGAACTGCAGGTGGCCGACTTCGGCACCCGTCGGCGCTTTTCCAGCCGTGTGCAGGAAGAAGTGGTGCGTGTGCTGCGCGACGATTTCCCGGGCCGCTTCGTCGGCACCAGCAACGTCGACCTGGCATGGAAACTGGATATCAAGCCGCTGGGCACCATGGCCCATGAATGGATCATGGCCCACCAGCAACTCGGCCCGCGACTGATCGACAGCCAGATCGCCGCGCTGGACTGCTGGGTGCGCGAGTACCGCGGCCTGCTCGGCATCGCCCTGACCGATTGCATCACCATGGATGCCTTCCTCGGCGATTTCGACCTGTACTTCGCCAAGCTGTTCGACGGCCTGCGCCACGACTCGGGTGAACCGGTGGCCTGGGCGGAAAAGGCCATTGCCCATTACCAGAAACTGGGTATCGACCCGATGACCAAGACCCTGGTGTTTTCCGACGGTCTCAACCTGACCCGCTCGCTGGAAATCTTCCGTGCCCTGCGCGGTCGCATCAACGTCAGCTTTGGCATCGGCACCAACCTGACCTGTGATATCCCGGGCGTGGCCCCGATGAGCATCGTGCTTAAAATGACCGACTGCAACGGCGCGCCGGTGGCGAAGATCTCGGACGAAGCCGCCAAGACCCAATGCCGCGACGAGAACTTCGTCGCCTACATGCGCCATGTATTCAAAGTCCCCAGCAAGGAGTAACCCATGCAAGCGGTTCAGCAAGAGATTGCCCAGGCGCTGAAGGTACAGCCGCCATTCGCCGACGCCGCCGCGCTCGAGGCCGAAGTCGCCCGGCGCGTGGCGTTCATCAAGGATTGCCTGGCCAACGCCCGGCTCAAGACCCTGGTGCTGGGCATCAGCGGCGGCGTCGACTCGCTGACCGCCGCCCTGCTCGCCCAACGCGCCATCAACGAGCTGCGCGCCGAAACCGGCGACAAGGCCTACACCTTCATCGCCGTGCGCCTGCCTTACCAGGTCCAGCATGACGAGCATGACGCCCAGGCGTGCCTGGAAGTGATCAAGGCCGACGAAGTGCACACCGTGGATATCGCCCCGGCAGTACGGGCGCTGGCGGCTGAAGTGGTGGAGTTGAAGAACGGCTCGCCGACGCTTGTGGACTTCGTGGTCGGCAACGTCAAGGCGCGTACCCGCATGGTCGCCCAGTACACCATCGCCGGTGCACGCGCGGGCCTGGTGATCGGCACCGACCACGCCGCCGAGGCGGTAATGGGCTTCTTTACCAAGTTCGGTGATGGTGCCTGCGACCTGGCGCCGCTGAGCGGGCTGGTGAAGAACCAGGTGCGGGCGATTGCGCGCAGCTTCGGTGCGCCGGAGTCACTGGTGGAAAAGGTCCCGACTGCGGACCTGGAAGACCTGGCGCCGGGCAAGCCGGACGAAGCCTCCCATGGCGTGACCTACCAGCAGATCGATGCCTTCCTGCATGGGCAGCCGGTTGACCAGGAAGCGTTCGACATTATCGTCGCCACCTACCGCAAGACCCAGCACAAGCGCGAACTGCCGTTCGCCCCTTGATCAGGCTGTAGAAAGACCTGTGGGAGCGGGTTCATCGGGGCGCCGAACCCGCTCCCACAGGATTCACCGTCAGCCTTTGATTACTTGACGACGACCTTGCCCTTCATCATCGAGATGTGGCCCGGGAAGGTGCAGAAGAAGCTGTAGTCGCCACCGGCTTCCAGCTTGGTAGCGTCGAACTTCACCTCGGTCTCCTTCTCAGGAGCACCAATCATCTTGGTGTGGGCGATGATCGCGGCGTTGTCAGCTTTGATGTAGTCCTTTTCCAGACCCTGGCTCATGCCTTCGGTGGCAATGCCCTGCATGTCGGCAGTCTTGCTGATCACCAGGTTATGGCCCATGACGTTCTTCGGCAGGTTGCCGGAGTGGGTCAGTTTGACGGTGAATTCCTTGCAGCTCTTGTCGACGGTGATTTCCTTGGTGTTGTAGGACATCTGGTCGGTGGAGTCGACAGTCACCGAGCACTCGGCTGCGAAGACAGAGGCGCTGGCGAGGGTCAGCAGGGATACCGCTACAGCTTTCGCAAACATCATGAATCTCCTTGGCAGGGTTTTATCAATTGCGAGACTGCCTGAAACCGTTCAGCCCCTTGCTGATATGGGTCAAGGGGCTGTCAAGAGGCCAGCCAGTAGAATTGTTCAATGGATTGTATACAACCAATTCAAGGGCACATCATGCCCTTTTATTGGACGATGGGACAACCTCTCATTTAGGAGCAATACGAAATGACCCTTGGAAGCCTGATGAAAAGCCTGCTGGCGGCCTACGCCCATGGAGCGACCGGCGCCATCTGCGAATTCTCCCGACCGGAGTGAAAGCAGCCTTGGAACTGTAGGACATGGGCCTTACCCTGTCAGCCTGAGTGACTGGAGATGAGCAATGCCCGTACGTTCCGTTTGTGTGTTCTGCGGCGCCAGCATTGGTGCCAACCCTGCCTACCGTGAAGCGGCCATCGCGCTGGGCCAGGCGATTGCCCGTCGCGGCCTGACCCTGGTCTATGGCGGTGGCGCGGTCGGCCTGATGGGCACCGTAGCCGACGCGGCCATGGCGGCCGGTGGCGAAGTGATCGGGATCATCCCCCAGAGCCTGATGAATGCCGAAATCGGCCACAAGGGCCTCAGCCGCCTGGAAGTGGTCGACGGCATGCACGCGCGCAAGGCACGCATGGCCGAGCTGAGCGATGCCTTCATCGCCCTGCCCGGTGGGCTGGGTACGCTGGAGGAGTTGTTCGAGGTATGGACCTGGGGCCAATTGGGCTATCACGCCAAGCCGCTGGGGCTGCTGGATGTGAACGGCTTCTACGAGAAGCTGGGCGGGTTCCTCGACCATATCGTCGAAGAAGGCTTCGTGCGGCCGCAGCATCGGGCGATGTTGCTGCTGGGGCAGCAGCCTGATGAGCTGCTGGACGGGATGGACAGCTTTGTTGCGCCGGTGGCGCCGAAGTGGGTCGACAAGAAGCCTGACTAAACCTGTAACAGGGGCTGCTTTGCAGCCCAATCGCCGGCAAGCCAGCTCCCACAAGTACAGCGCAAGCCTTGGGCTTTGTGCAATTCCTGTGGGAGCTGGCTTGCCGGCGATTGGGCCGCAAAGCGGCCCCTGAAATCAGCGCGGGATCACTGGCTGACGCGGCTTCTTGTTGCCCTTGCCACCCTTGGCCGCTTCCTTGCGCTCCTTGGCCGCCTGCTGGTTACGCGCAAACGCTTCGGCCTTGGCCTTTTCACGCTTGTCCCACGGCTTGCTGCCATCACTGCCACGCGGCGGCAGGCCGGTGTGCTGGGTAAGAACCTTCTGCTCCTTGCCCACCTTGTGGCTACCCGCAGGGGTCGAGTTCTTGCGGCGTGCACTCTGGTAGGTATCGGTCTGCGGCTGGTGCAGCGGGATCAGTTGGTGCTTGCCCGGCCCGATCAGGTCGGCGCGGCCCATGCGCTGCAACGCCTCACGCAGCATCGGCCAGCCCTTCGGGTCGTGGTAACGCAAGAACGCCTTGTGCAGGCGGCGCTGCTCCTCGCTCTTGACGATATCCACACCTTCGCTTTTGTAGGTCACCTTGCGCAGCGGGTTCTTGCCCGAGTGGTACATGGCCGTGGCCGAGGCCATCGGCGACGGGTAGAACGCCTGCACCTGGTCGGCACGGAAGCCGTTGCCCTTCAGCCACAGGGCGAGGTTCATCATGTCTTCGTCGGTGGTGCCCGGGTGCGCGGCGATGAAGTACGGGATCAGGTACTGCTCCTTGCCCGCCTCTTTCGAGAACTTCTCGAACATGCGCTTGAAGCGGTCATAGGTGCCGATGCCCGGCTTCATCATCTTGTCCAGCGGGCCACGCTCGGTGTGCTCCGGGGCAATCTTCAGGTAACCGCCGACATGGTGGGTGACCAGTTCCTTGACGTACTCCGGCGACTCCACCGCCAGGTCATAACGCAGGCCAGAGGCAATCAGGATCTTCTTCACACCCGGCAAGGCACGAGCCTTGCGGTACAGCTCGATGAGCGAGCTGTGGTCGGTGTTGAGGTTTTCGCAGATGCCCGGGAACACGCACGACGGCTTGCGGCAGTGCTTCTCGATGTCATGGCTCTTGCAGGCGATGCGGTACATGTTGGCAGTCGGGCCGCCAAGGTCGGAGACCACGCCGGTGAAGCCCGGCACCTTGTCACGCATCTCTTCGATTTCGTGCAGGATCGACTCGTGCGAGCGGTTCTGGATGATGCGGCCTTCGTGCTCGGTGATCGAGCAGAAGGTGCAGCCACCGAAGCAGCCACGCATGATGTTCACCGAGAAACGGATCATCTCGTAGGCCGGGATGCGCTCCTTGCCGTAGGCCGGGTGCGGCACACGGGCATAGGGCATGCCGAACACGTAGTCCATTTCCTCGGTGCTCATGGGGATGGGTGGCGGGTTGAACCACACATCCACTTCGCCATGCTTCTGCACCAGGGCGCGGGCGTTGCCCGGGTTGGTCTCCAGGTGCAGCACCCGGTTGGCATGGGCATAGAGTACCGGGTCGTTACGCACCTTCTCGAACGACGGCAGGCGGATCACCGACTTTTCCCGGGTCATGCTCGGGCTGTCGAGAATCTGCACGACCTTGGCTTCGTTCGGGTCCTCCTGGTCGCCCTTGGCCTGCTCGATGGCACAGGCCTGGGTGTCCTGGGTATTCACGTACGGGTTGATGATCTTGTCGACGCGGCCCGGGCGGTCGATACGGGTCGAATCGATCTCGTACCAGCCCTGAGGCGTGTCACGACGCACGAAAGCAGTGCCGCGCACATCGGTGATGGTCTCGATCTTCTCGCCGTTGGACAGGCGCTGGGCCACCTCGACCACCGCGCGCTCGGCGTTGCCGAACAGCAGGATGTCGGCGCTGGCGTCGATCAGGATCGAGTGGCGGACCTTGTCCTGCCAGTAGTCGTAGTGGGCGATGCGGCGCAGCGAGGCCTCGATGCCGCCAAGCACGATCGGCACATGCTTGTAGGCTTCCTTGCAGCGCTGGCTGTACACCAGGCTGGCGCGGTCCGGTCGGCTGCCGGCCAGGCCACCAGGGGTGTAGGCGTCGTCGGAACGGATCTTCTTGTCCGCGGTGTAGCGGTTGATCATCGAGTCCATGTTGCCCGCGGCCACGCCGAAGAACAGGTTCGGCTCGCCGAGCTTCATGAAGTCGTCTTTCGACTGCCAGTTCGGCTGGGCGATGATGCCCACGCGGAAGCCCTGGGCCTCCAGCAGGCGGCCGATGATGGCCATGCCGAACGACGGGTGGTCGACGTAAGCATCACCGGTCACGATGATGATGTCGCAGGAATCCCAGCCGAGCAGATCCATCTCCTCCCTGCTCATCGGCAGGAAAGGTGCTGGCCCGAAGCATTCGGCCCAGTACTTGGGATAGTCGTAGAGTGGTTTGGCTGCTTGCATGTCAGTGACCGGTTCTGGTGTGCTGGGAAATCGCGGGCGCGGAATATAGCACAAATTTTGACCAAATCCGACGATGGTTGTCGGATTCATGGGTTGCCTGTACCGGCCTCATCGCCGGCAAGCCAGCTCCCACAGGAGATCACTGCCTTAAGGTCGGTGGAGCCCCTGTGGGAGCTGGCTTGCCGGCGATGAGGCCGGTGGCTTATTCGTCATCGTCGAAGTTGTACATGCCCGGCGCCAGGTTCTCGAAGCGGGTGTACTTGCCGATGAACGCCAGGCGCACGAAGCCGATGGGGCCGTTACGCTGTTTACCGATGATGATTTCCGCCACGCCCTTGTGCTCGGTCTCGGGGTGGTACACCTCGTCGCGGTACACGAACATGATCACGTCGGCGTCCTGCTCGATCGCACCGGATTCACGCAAGTCGGAGTTCACCGGGCGTTTGTTCGGGCGCTGTTCCAGGGAGCGGTTCAGCTGCGACAGGGCGATGACCGGGCAGTTGAACTCCTTGGCCAGGGCCTTGAGCGAGCGGGAGATCTCGGAAATTTCGTTGGTCCGGTTGTCGCCGGCCGAACCCGGGATCTGCATCAGCTGCAGGTAGTCCACCATGATCATGGCGATTTCGCCATGCTCGCGGGCCAGGCGGCGGGTACGGGCGCGCATTTCCGAGGGGCTGATGCCGGCGGTATCGTCGATGAACAGCTTGCGGTCGTTGAGCAGGTTCACCGCCGAGGTCAGGCGCGGCCAGTCATCGTCGTCCAGCTGGCCGGAACGCACCTTGGTCTGGTCGATACGGCCAAGGGACGAGAGCATACGCATGATCAGCGATTCACCTGGCATCTCGAGGGAGAACACCAGTACCGCCTTGTCGGTACGCAGCACGGCGTTTTCCACCAGGTTCATGGCGAAAGTGGTCTTACCCATCGACGGTCGGCCGGCGACGATGATCAGGTCGGCTGGCTGCAGGCCGCTGGTCTTCTCGTCGAGGTCAGTAAAGCCGGTGGACACGCCGGTGATGTCACTGTCGGAGTTGAACAGCGTGTCGATACGGTCGATGGCCATGGTCAACAGTTCGTTGACCCCCACCGGGCCGCCGGTTTTCGGGCGGGCCTCGGCGATCTGGAAGATCTGCCGCTCGGCGTCGTCGAGAATCTCTTCGGCGTTGCGCCCTTGCGGGTTGAACGCGTTGTCGGCGATGTCGGTACTGATGCTGATCAGCTGGCGCAGGGTGGCGCGCTCGCGAATGATCGCGGCGTAGGCCTTGATGTTGGCCACCGACGGGGTGTTCTTGGCCAGCTCGGCCAGGTACGCCAACCCACCGACTTGCGAAGAAAGGCCTTCCTTGTCCAACTGCTCGTGCAGGGTCACCACGTCGAATGGCTGGTTGGCGTCGGCCAACTTGTGCACGGCACGGAAGATCAGGCGGTGGTCATGCCGGTAGAAGTCGCCATCCGATACCTGGTCCAGCACCCGCTCCCAGGCATTGTTGTCCAGCATCAGGCCACCGAGCACGGCCTGTTCGGCCTCGATGGAATGCGGCGGTACCTTCAGGGCTGCGGTTTGCAGGTCTAGCTGTTCGGAGGTGGTGATCTCGTTCATGGCCACGAAAGAATTCTGGAGGATGAAAAAGACAAAGGGCACGGCCTGTCGAAAACAGGACCGTGCCCGATGTTAACCGCCTGACCCACAAGGAGCCAGCCAGTCAGCGCAGCTTAGGCAGCTACAACGACCACGCGTACGGTGGCTTCAACGTCGCTGTGCAGGTGCACGGCTACGTCGTATTCGCCAACCTGACGGATGGTGCCGTTCGGCAGACGAACTTCAGCCTTGGCCACTTCAACGCCGGAGGCGGTCAGGGCGTCAGCGATGTCGTGGGTGCCGATCGAACCGAACAGCTTGCCTTCGTCGCCAGCGGTGGCAGTGATGGTCACTTCCAGCTCGGCCAGTTGGGCAGCGCGGCTTTCAGCCGAAGCTTTCTTGTCAGCAGCTGCTTTTTCCAGCTCGGCGCGACGCTCTTCGAACGCAGCCAGGTTGGCGGCGTTGGCAACGGTGGCCTTGCCGAATGGCAGCAGGAAGTTACGGCCGTAACCAGCCTTAACTTTTACTTTGTCGCCCAGGTTGCCCAGGTTAGCGACTTTTTCCAGCAGGATCAGTTCCATTTGGTAAAACCTCTTAACTTTTAACCTTCACCGTTCGCGGAGTCATTCCCCTTGGGGGACTTGCGACCGCGAAAATCAATCAGGCTGTCGACAATGGCCAAAACCACCAGCAACGGATAAATCAGCTGCATGATCAGCGGCAACGTCACGTACATGCCCACCAGCCAGAAACCGGCCAGTCGCCCCTGCGCCACCAGCCCGTGCATCAAGGCGATGCCGGCCAGCACCAGTACCAGGCTCGAGGCCGATGCCAGGACGATGAACTGCGGCCCGATGAACGGGGCCACCACCATCACTGCCACCAAGACCGCCATGGTCTGTTTCGGCAACTTCAGGGCGCGAAACTCGCGACCGAAGCCTCCAGGGTTGTACAACGCTGCCTGCCAGTAGCGCGCCAGCACCAGGGCCAGCACACTGAACAATTGCACCGTCACTGCTGTGGAAGCGACCAGCACAGGGCGGATCAGCTCACCGGAGAGCACCGGTTGCCCCTCGATTTTCGGCATGGCTTCGGCAAACGCCTTGGCCAGCACATCGAAGGTTTGCGCCAGCGCCAGATCGAGCACGAGGCTGAAAGCCACGGCGAACACGGCACTGACCAGCAACACCCGGCTCCAGGGATGCTCGGCGCGCAACAGCGCAGCCAGGCCCAGGGCACCCGCGATCACCAGAAAGGTGATGGGATCGCCCATGACCCACACGGCCAGCCCGGCCAGCAGGCCGCCGGCGATGACCGTTGTAGCATCCTTGAACCCACGCCGCAGCAGCACAAGGCTGCCGGCAGCGGCACTCAACCAGAACAGCAGCGGCAGTACCGCGCTGATGACCACCACCAGGGTGGCCTGCACACGACCGCGCATGATGAAACTTGCTAACGCTCGCATGCTAATCCCTTACTGCTTGTCGACGACCCGGTCTCAGCGGCCGTGGCTGTCGGTGTAGGGCAGCAGGGCCAGGAAGCGGGCGCGCTTGATAGCGGTAGCCAGCTGACGCTGATAACGAGCTTTGGTACCGGTGATACGGCTTGGAACGATCTTGCCGGTTTCGGATACGTAAGCTTTCAGGGTGTTGAGATCTTTGAAGTCGATCTCTTTCACGTCTTCAGCAGTGAAGCGGCAGAATTTACGACGACGGAAGAAACGTGCCATTTAATAGGCTCCTCTAAAGGTCCGTGGATTACTCGTCAGCGTTATCGCTGGAGTCGCTGTCATTGCTGTCGTCGCCGTCGGCGGATTCAGCATGCTCAGGACGCTCACGACGCTCACGGCGCTCGCTGCGGTTTTCTTCAGCCTTCAGCATCTCGGACTGGCCGGTAACGGCTTCGTCGCGACGGATGACCAGGTTACGGATAACGGCATCGTTGTAGCGGAAGTTGTCTTCCAGCTCGGCCAGGGCCTTGCCGGTGCACTCAACGTTCAGCATCACGTAGTGAGCCTTGTGAACATTGTTGATTGCGTAGGCCAGTTGACGACGGCCCCAGTCTTCCAGGCGGTGGATCTTGCCACCATCTTCTTCGATCAGCTTGGTGTAACGCTCAACCATGCCGCCGACTTGCTCGCTCTGGTCCGGGTGAACCAGGAAGATGATTTCGTAATGACGCATGAATGCTCCTTACGGGTTAGTAGTCTGCCAGCGAATCTGGTCAGACAAGGAGTGAATGACACTGTATGTCTTGCACGGAGGGGAGGCACATGTGCGCCTGCCAGCTCGGCAAGGGGCGCAATTGTAGAGAAGGCGAGGCGTACAAGCAAGGTGATTGGTGAATATTTGAACAGCCAAAACACATTATTCCTGCACTGACCCTATCGCTGGCAAGCCAGCTCCCACAGGATCGCCACAGGTGCTGAACCTTGTGGTGCACCTGTGGGAGCCGGCTTGCCGGCGATAGGGCCGGTACAGGCCGAAGATCAGCGCTTGGCCTGACGCTGACGCACAGCCTCGAACAGGCACACGCCTGTCGCCACCGACACGTTCAGGCTGCTGACACTACCGCCCATCGGCAACTTCACCAGGAAATCGCAATGCTCGCGGGTCAGCCGGCGCATGCCCTTGCCTTCCGCGCCCATGATCATCACCAGCGGCCCGGTCAGGTCCTGCTGGTAGATTTCCTGTTCGGCCTCGCCGGCGGTACCTACCACCCACAGGCCACGCTGCTGCAGTTTTTCCAAGGTGCGCGCCAGGTTGGTCACGGCCACCAGCGGGATCACCTCCGCAGCGCCACAGGCCACCTTGCGCACGACCGGCGTCAGGGTTGCGGACTTGTCCTTGGGCACCACCACTGCCGTGGCACCGGCGGCATCGGCGGTACGCAGGCAGGCGCCAAGGTTGTGCGGGTCGGTCACGCCATCCAGCACCAGGATCAGCGGGGGTGTTTCGGTGCGTTCGAGCAATTCCTCGAGCATCAACTCGCCCCAGACCTGGCTCGGGCTCACCTCGGCGACCACACCCTGATGCACGCCCTCTACCCAGGCATCCATCTCACGGCGCTCGGCCTGGCCGACCGCCACGCGATTTTCCGCGGCCAGCGCCAGCAGCGCCTGCAGGCGCGGCTCGCTGCGCCCTTCCGACAGCCAGATCTGCTTGACCCGCTTCGGATGGTGCTGCAGCAATGCCTGCACGGCGTGCACGCCGTAGATCTTTTCCAGCTGACTCATGACTTGCTCTTGCTCTTGCGTGGCGCGCCGGACTTCGACGGGCCTTTACGGTGCTTGGTCGGCTTGCCGGAGGCCTTGCCACCCTTGTCCGACTTGCTGCTGGCATGGCCGCCACTGCGCGCCTCGCTCATCAGCGCCTTCTTCATTTCGCGGCTCTTGCGTACTTCGGCGTTACGCTGCACAGCGTCTTTCGGGAAGTACGCCTCGGCGGTCTCGCTCTTGCGGCTGCGCGGCTTCGGTGTGGCCTTGGCCTCGACCGGGGCCTGCTCGGCCTGGCCGGCAGCCGGTGCGGCACCACGTTGCTTGCGGCCGATCGGGGCGGCGAGGGTCTTTTCCGACACTTCGAAGTCGATCTTGCGCTCGTCGAGGTCGACGCGCATGACCTTGACCTCGATCGTGTCACCCAGGCGGAAGCTGCGCCCGGTACGCTCGCCAGACAGGCGGTGGTGCACCGGGTCGAAGTGGTAGTAGTCGCCCGGCAGCGCACTGACGTGCACCAGGCCTTCCACATAGATATCGGTCAGCTCGACGAACAGGCCGAAACCGGTCACCGCGGTGATCACACCCGGGAAAGTCTCGCCCACGCGGTCCTTCATGAACTCGCACTTGAGCCAGTTGACCACGTCACGGGTGGCTTCATCGGCCCGGCGCTCGGTCATCGAGCACTGCTCGCCAAGCTGCTCGAGGGTGTTCTCGTCGTACGGGTAGATGCGCGCCTTGGGGATGCTCATGGCGCCGGCACGCTTGACGTGCGGGGTTTCGACCCTGGAACGGATGATGCTGCGGATGGCGCGGTGCACCAGCAGGTCCGGGTAGCGACGGATCGGCGAGGTGAAGTGGGTGTACGCCTCGTAGTTCAGGCCGAAGTGGCCGTTGTTGTCGGTGCTGTACACCGCCTGGCTCAACGAACGCAGCATCACGGTCTGGATCAGGTGGAAGTCCGGGCGCCCGGCGATGCTCGCCAGCAGTGCCTGGTAATCCTTCGGCGACGGGTCCTTGCCCTTGTGCAGGGTCAGGCCCAGTTCGCCCAGGAAGGCGCGCAGCTTTTCCAGACGCTCTGGCGGCGGGCCGTCGTGCACGCGGTACAGGGCCGGCACGCCATGCTTCTGCAGGAACTCGGCGGTGGCCACGTTGGCCGCCAGCATGCATTCCTCGATCAGCTTGTGGGCGTCGTTGCGCACGGTCGGGCGGATTTCCGCGATCTTGCGCTCGTCACCGAAGATGATGCGGGTTTCCTGGGTCTCGAAGTCGATCGCGCCACGGGTGTGACGGGCCTCCACCAGCACCTTGTACAGGTTGTACAGGTTCTTCAGGTCCGGCACGACTGCCTTGTACTCCTCGCGCAGCGCCTTGCCCTCACGGGTGCGGGAGTGCTCGAGCATGCTGCTGACCTTGTTGTAGGTCAGGCGGGCGTGGGAGTGGATGACGCCTTCGTAGAACTGGTAGTCGACCATCTGGCCGGCTTTGTTCATGGTCATTTCGCAGACCATGGCCAGGCGATCGACATGCGGGTTCAGCGAGCACAGGCCGTTGGACAGCTCTTCGGGGAGCATCGGTACCACGCGCTCGGGGAAGTACACCGAGTTGCCGCGCTGCTGGGCCTCGACGTCCAGGGCCGAGCCCAGGCGCACGTAGCTGGACACGTCGGCAATGGCCACATACAGGCGCCAGCCACCGGAGAACAGGCGCAGCTTGCCCAGCGGTTCGCAATAGACGGCGTCGTCGAAGTCACGGGCGTCCTCGCCGTCGATGGTGACGAACGGCAGGTGGCGCAGGTCGACGCGCTTCTCCTTGTCCTTCTCTTCGACTTCGGAGCGGAACTTGCGCGCTTCCTTGATCACGTCCTTGGGCCAGACGTGCGGGATATCGTAGCTGCGCAGGGCAACGTCGATTTCCATGCCCGGCGCCATGTAGTTGCCGATGACCTCGACCACATCGCCTTGCGGCTGGAAGCGCGGAGTCGGCCAGTGGGTGATCTTGATCTCGACGAACTGGCCGATCTTGGCACCGCCGTTGCGCCCGGCGGTGACCAGCACTTCCTGCTGGATCTTCGGGTTGTCCGGGGTCACGTAGCCGATACCGCCTTCTTCGAAGTAACGGCCGACCACGCTTTCGTGGGCACGGGAGATGATTTCGACCAGCACGCCTTCACGGCGGCCACGGCGGTCGACGCCGGATACGCGGGCCAGGCCGCGGTCACCGTCGAACACCAGGCGCATCTGCGACGGGCTGAGGAACAGATCTTCGCTGCCGTCGTCCGGAATAAGGAAGCCGAAGCCATCGCGGTGACCGGAGACGCGACCGCAGATCAGGTCCAGCTTGTCTACCGGGGCATAAGTGCCGCGCCGGGTATAGATAAGCTGGCCATCGCGCTCCATTGCACGCAGTCGGCGGCGCAGGGCTTCGATCTGGTCTTCGTCGTAAAGACCGAACTCGGCCGCCAGCTCCTCGCGTGCGGCCGGTTCGCCACGGTCGGCGAGGCGCTGCAGGATCAGCTCACGGCTGGGAATGGGGTTGTCGTATTTTTCCGCTTCGCGAGCGGCCTCGGGATCGAGGGATTGCCAATCGGCCATCAGAAGGGGTTCACCTTGGGGTATATAGATAGGAATTCTGGCATAGGCGTATTGAAACCGGAAATGTCAGCCTTGGACAGCCCCACCGGCGCCTCCGGCGAGCAGGAATAGGCCTGCGGAATCAACAAGTTGAATTTTTTGAAATTTTTTTCGCTTGGGGGGTTTACAGCCCCCCGGACCGTCCGTATAGTGCGCACCACAACGACGGACAACCCCGAAGTTGTAGTAGAGATGAGCGGCGCTGTAAAGCATCAAGTAATCTCGAATGTGTGCCCAGGTGGCGGAATTGGTAGACGCGCTGGTTTCAGGTATCAGTGGCTTAACGGCCGTGGAAGTTCGAGTCTTCTCCTGGGCACCAAATATTTTCAAGTAACAGATGACCAAGGATCTGTTACTACTGTGTGAAAGCGAACGATAGTCGCCTTCTCCAGATGATGTAAAGCTTTGCCCAGGTGGCGGAATTGGTAGACGCGCTGGTTTCAGGTATCAGTGACTTAACGGTCGTGGAAGTTCGAGTCTTCTCCTGGGCACCATACAAAAACCCACTAGCTTGCTAGTGGGTTTTTTCTTGCCTGCGATTTTTGTATCCCCCCTCTTTCGGTCATAGGTGCAAACCTGTGCCAGCCTCTTCGCGGCTAAAGCCGCTCCCACAGGTATTTCACCCCCCTCAAGACCTGTGATGCCCCTGTGGGAGCGGGTTTACCCGCGAAGAGGCCAGCACAGCCAACACACCTTCAGCCTCTTGCACCATGGTCTGACCATGAATTTCTCGTCACCCGGCCACTTGAGAAACGATTTCGTTTACCATTGTTTCCAAATATGTAGCCGTAAGCGAGGAAGTACCCGCATGACGATCCGCCCGCAACCGCTGATGCGTACCTTGGCCGCCGCCGTGCTGAGCCTGGCCATCGGCGCCCCGGCCGCCATGGCAGACGCACCGGTCACCCTGACCATGTACAACGGTCAGCACAAGGAAATCGGCGAGGCCATCGCCAAGGCCTACGAGGCCAAGACCGGCATCCACATCGATATCCGCAAGGGCAGCAGCAACCAGCTGGCCAGCCAGATCATCGAGGAAGGCGAACGCTCGCCGGCCGACATCATCTATACCGAAGAGTCCCCTCCCCTGAACAACTTGGGCGAACTGGGCCTGCTGGCGAAGATCGACGACGCCACCGCGAACATGATGCCCAAGGAGTACGTTGGTGCCAACGGCACCTGGATGGGCATCACCGCCCGTACGCGCATCGTCGTGTTCAACCCGAAGAAGGTCGACGAGAAAGACCTGCCGACCACAGTGATGGACTTTGCCAACCCTGAGTGGGAAGGCCGTGTCGGCTATGTGCCCACCAGCGGCGCCTTCCAGGAACAGGCTGTGGCCATCCTGAAGATGCACGGGCGAGAAGCCACCGAAGAATGGCTGACCGGCCTGAAGGCATTCGGCAAGACCTACACCAACAACATGGTCGCCCTCAAAGCCGTGGAAAAAGGCGAAGTGGCTGCGGTACTGGTGAACAACTACTACTGGTATGCGCTGGAGCGCGAGCGCGGCAAGCTGGACACCAAGCTCTACTACCTGGCCGATGGCGATGCCGGCAACCTGGTCACCATTTCCGGTGCAGCCGTGGTCAAGGCCAGCAAACACCCGAAAGAAGCCCAGGCCCTGCTCAACTGGATGGCCAGCGAAGAAGGCCAGCGCGTGATCACCCAGACTACCGCCGAGTACCCGCTGCACAAAGGCATGGTCTCCGACCGTGGCCTGAAGCCGTTCGAAGACCTGCGCCCACCGAAGATCTCACCAGCCGACCTGGGCAATGCCGAGGAAGCGATCGAGCTTGAGCGCGAGGTCGGCCTGCTCTGATGACTGCCGCCCTGTCCGAGCCGGTGCCGGTACGCTTCGTACCGCGCCGCAAGCGCCCCTCTGTCTGGGTGGTGCTGCCTGTGCTGTTCCTGGTGGCGATGAGCTTGCTGCCTTTGCTGTACGTTGCCATGAAAGCCTGGGAGGCCGGCTGGCGCGAAGCCTTGCACCTGCTGTGGCGGCCGTTTGTCTGGGGGCTGATGCGCAACACCCTGATGCTGATGGTCGGGGTGACGCTGACCTGCATGGTGGTCGGCCTGGCCCTGGCCTGGCTGCTTGAGCGCAGCAACCTGGCCGGCCGTCGGCTGTGGGGCGTGGTGCTGTGCCTGCCGTTCGCCGTGCCGTCGTTCGTCAGCAGCTTCACCTGGGTGTCGCTGAGCTCGGACTTCGAAGGGCTGGGCGGGGCGATCATGGTCATGGCCCTGTCCAAGTACCCACTGGTGTTCCTGCCGGTGGCCGCGACCCTGCGCAATCTCGATACCTCGCTGGAGGAATCGGCACGTACGCTGGGCTGCAGCCGCTGGGGCGTATTCATCAAGGTCACCCTGCCGCTGCTATGGCCATCGATGCTGGGCGGCGCGCTGCTGATCGCCCTGCACATGCTGGTAGAGTTCGGTGCCTTGTCGATCCTCGGCCTGCAAACCTTCACCACGGCGATTTACCAGCAGTTCGAACTGGAGTTCAGCAATGCCAACGCGGCCATGCTGTCCGCCGTACTGTTGGCGATGTGCCTGGTGATGCTGTGGCTTGAACTGCGGGTACGCGGCAAAGCCCGTCATGTGCGCATCGGCCAGGGTGTGGCGCGGCGAGCACAGCCGGTGCGGCTGCGTGGCTGGGCAGTGCTGGCGCAACTGTTCTGCGTGGGCCTGGCAGTGTTGGGCAGCGGTATTCCGCTGGCCATGCTCGGCTACTGGTTGAGCGTGGGTTCATCGGCGGCATTCCCTGTGGCAGCCATTTCCAAGGCGCTGTTCACCTCATTGTCGGTGTCGCTGGGGGGTGCCGGTTTCTGCGTGTTGCTAGCCCTGCCAATCAGCTTCCTGGTGGTGCGCTACAAGGGCCGCCTGGCAATTTGGGCCGAGCGCCTGCCATACCTGTTGCACGCCCTGCCCGGCCTGGTGATTGCCCTGACCCTGGTGTTCTTCGCCCTGCATTACGTGCCGGCGCTGTACCAGACCACGGCACTGTTGCTGCTGGCCTATGCGCTGCTGTTCCTGCCGCTGGCGCAGTCGCCGGTGCGCACCGCACTGAACAAGGCTTCACCTACCCTGGAGGAAGCGGCACGGACCTTGGGCGCGAGCAGCTTTGCCGCGTTCTGCCGGGTGACCCTGCCGATCATCTTCCCGGCCATGGCGGCAGCCTTTGCCCTGGTGTTCCTGGATGCCATGAAGGAACTGACAGCTACCTTGCTGCTCAGCCCGACCGGCATGACCACCCTGGCCACCGAGGTGTGGGCGCACACGGCCAACGTCGAGTTCGCGGCGGCAGCGCCTTATGCGGCGTTGTTGATCGTAGTGTCGGGGTTGCCGGTGTATCTGCTGACTACGCGGATGTATCTGAACAAGGCTTGATCCGCGTCGCCTTCATCGCCGGCAAGCCAGCTCCCACAGGTACCGCGCCGCCCTTAGGCCTGTGCAGTACCTGTGGGAGCTGGCTTGCCGGCGATGAGGCCATCAGATGTTACGCAGCATCCGGCGGACGATTGGCCCATGCGCCTTGCCGACAGGCAGCATGTAGAGGCGGCCGAAGCGGTTGAAACACTGTACCGAGGTGGTCACGCTCAAACGCTGCTGGCCATCCTTCTGCTCATCCAGATCCATGCTCACCATCACCGCCAGGTGCGTGTCACGCGAGGTCGGGACCAATTGCTGGTCGCTGATTGCCTCGACCAGGAAAAAGTCCAGATGCTCACCCACTGCCGGCAAACGTTCGGGGCTGCGCGATGAGAAACCGTGGATAGCAGTGACATTGAAGCGGCGCGAGATGAAATCGCGCAGGCGAAAGGCTTTGGCCAGCCAGCCTGGGACGTCCGAAGTCATGGCGCAGTAGGCCTGGAGAGCGGTCATTGGCGCGCTGACATGCACGCTGTCGCAATGGAGGAAATCCAGGGCGGCCGGGGCGGCGACCAGTTGAGCTGACATGAACAACTCCGTTTGCCATGTGTCGTTGCCATCATAGCAACACTGCACCGCCAAAACTCGATGGCCTTGCACAAGTGCAGAAGCTTGCACTTGCCCTGTGGGAGCGGGTTAACCCGCGAACACCGGCGGAGCCGGTGCCATACACCGCGCCGTCTTCTTCGCGGGTGAACCCGCTCCCACAGGGATTGCGATTCACTTGCGAATTTCTATGCCCTGAATTGTCCCAGGCTGGCACGCAGCTGTGCCGCCAGGTCATCCAGCACCTTGCTGCTGGCGGTGGTCTGCATCACCACCTCGGCCGAGCGTTCGGCCTGGGCGTGTATGGTTTCCACCCGTCCACGCACTGCCTGCGCCCCGCTCGCCTGCTGTTCGGCCGCCCGGGTGGCCAGGCCGATGGCCGCGTGCACCTGCTCCACCGCTGCCTGCACCGACTGCTGGCGGCGCTCGTTGTCACGCAGCACCAGCAGCCCTTCGCTGGCCTTGAGCCCGGCCTGGCTGATGGTGGCCACGGCCTCCTTGGCCCCCTTCTGCAGCGCGGCGATATGCGCCTGGATATCTCCCGTGGAACTTTGCGTCTTGCTCGCCAGCGCCCGCACCTCATCGGCCACGACGGCAAACCCGCGCCCGGTTTCGCCAGCACGGGCGGCTTCGATGGCCGCGTTCAAGGCCAGCAGGTTGGTCTGTTCGGCAATGCCGTGGATAACCGTCAGCACCACTTCGATCTGCTCGCTCTGCTTGGCCAGGCGCTCGATCACCTGGGAGCCGGCCTCCACCTGCCCGGCCAGGTTTTCGATCAAACCAGCTAGCTGGGTCGATGTGCGGCTGTTTTCGTCAGTTGCCTGGCGGATATCCACCACCTGCTGCAGGGCTGCCTGCATCGCGTGGCTTTCAGCCTGGGCCTCGTCGGCCATGCTCGACAGGTCGCGCAGGCTGGCTGCCACTTCATCGCGTTGCAGCGCAGCGGCAGCATCGGCGCCGGCATTGCGCTGGGCCATCGCGCCAATCTCAACGCCGGTGCGCTGCGCCACCTCGCCCGCCTCGCGCACGATGGGTTGCAGCTTGTCGACAAAGCGGTTCACCGCCGAAGCCATATCGCCAATTTCGTCGCGGCTGTCGAGGGGCACACGCTTGGTCAGGTCGCCTTCGCCAGCCGCCAGGTCATCGAGGGCGGCAATCAGCAGGCGCAGCTTGCTCAGCACTCGGCGACCAAGTACCACAGCCACCACCACCAGCACACCCAGGCCGACCAGCATCAGGCCCAGGCCGATACGCCAGCGCAGTTCGGCGGCAGCATCACGCACGGTCTGTGCGGTATTGGCCTGCATCGCGGCTGCGCTGCCCTGCGCCTTTTCAAGGCGCTCGCGCAAGGTCTTGCCACTGTCGGCTGCAGCACCGACCAGGCTGTCGCCGACCAGTTGCTCGCCGCTGGCGATCAGTGCGGCGAAGCGCTGGTCGAGGGCCTTGAGCTCCTGGTCGATGCCGGCGGTGGAAACGCCCATCACCACCTTGCCGATTTCTGCACCATTGGGGTTGATCGAGGCCTCGACGAAGTACACCGCCGGGTCGCGCCGGGCCGCGTCGATCACCTTGTCCAGCGCACGCTCGCCCTGGCCTTTGTCCATCAATGCCTGGTTGATCGGGTTTTGCCGGTTCAGGTAGCGAGTCAGGTGCTGGCCCTGGGCGTCGTCGTAGACCACGAACAGCACGTTAGGGTTGCGCTGGGCACGCCGGGCGAAGTCGGAGAGCACCGGCACGTCGTTGTCCCATATCGCCCGCGGTGCGACCGACGCCAGCAGCTCGGCCATATCGTTGGCGGAGTCCTTGAGGTTCTTTTCCAACGTGCTGCGCAGCTGCTGCTGCTCGCTTTGCAGGCGCGCCGACAAACCTGCGCTCAAGCGCTGGCGGGTGCTGCTGGAGAGGCTGTCGAGGCCTGAGCGCACGTCTTGCCCGGCTTGCTCCAGCTCACTGGCGAGCTGGCGGCTGTCATTGCCCAGGCGTTCGCCCAGGTCGGCTTCCAAGGCGGTGACCGTGCTTCGGGTAAGCGCAACGGCGACCAGCACCTGCACCAAAAGAGCGATACCAAGGGCAACAAACACAGGCCGCAAAAGGCGGCTTCGTAACAGTGAGAGGATGGCAGACACGGTGTAACCCTCGTGTTTTCTGGCGCCACTATTTTGATGGCATCTTCAGAAACTTCTTACAGCAAGGGTTGTGCCGGGGGCAGCAGGGATAAGTGCCAAGGTTCAGCAATGGGTTTTCCTGTACTGGCCTCTTCGCGGGCTTGCCCGCTCCCACAGGTACTCCACATGTCTTGAGGCCTGTGGTGTACCTGTGGGAGCTGGCTTGCCGGCGATAGGGCCGGGACAGGCATACCCCACAAATGAAAACGCCGCAGCCCCTTTCAGGGCCACGGCGTCAGATCAGCCTGGAAGGCAGATCAGGCGAACGGATGACGCAGAACGATGGTCTCGTTGCGGTCCGGGCCGGTGGAGATGATGTCGATCGGCGCGCCGATCAGCTCTTCGATGCGCTTGATGTAGGCGCGAGCGTTGGCTGGCAGATCTTCCAGGGTTTTCACGCCCAGGGTCGACTCGCTCCAGCCTGGCATCTCTTCGTACACCGGCTCCAGGCCGATGTAGCTGTCGGCATCGGAAGGCGCGTCGATGACGGCACCGTTCTCGTTCTTGTAGCCAACGCAGATGTTGATGGTTTCCAGGCCATCCAGTACGTCCAGCTTGGTCAGGCAGATGCCCGAGATGCTGTTGACGTCGATGGCGCGGCGCAGGATCACGGCATCGAACCAGCCGCAACGGCGCGCACGGCCGGTGGTGGAGCCGAACTCATGGCCACGCTTGGCCAGGGTAGCGCCAGTCTCGTCGAACAGTTCGGTCGGGAACGGACCGGAACCTACGCGAGTGGTGTAGGCCTTGGTGATACCCAGGATGTAGTCCAGGTACATCGGGCCAACGCCAGAACCGGTGGAGATACCGCCAGCGGTGGTGTTGGAGCTGGTGACGTACGGGTAGGTACCGTGGTCGATGTCCAGCAACGAGCCCTGGGCACCTTCGAACATGATGTCCTTGCCGGCGCGACGCAGGTTGTGCAGCTCGGCGGTGACGTCGAGCATCATCGGCTTGAGCTGTTCGGCGTAGGCCATGCATTCGTCCAGGGTCTGCTGGAAGTCGATGGCTGGCTCTTTGTAGTAGTTCACCAGCTGGAAGTTGTGGTAGTCCAGCAGCTCACCCAGCTTGGCGGCGAAACGCTCGCGGTGGAACAGGTCGCCCACGCGCAGGCCGCGGCGTGCGACCTTGTCTTCGTAGGCTGGGCCGATACCACGGCCGGTGGTGCCGATCTTGGCTTCGCCACGGGCTTTTTCGCGGGCCTGGTCCAGGGCAACGTGGTACGACAGGATCAGCGGCGCAGCCGGACTGATGCGCAGGCGCTCGCGCACTGGCACGCCCTTCTCTTCCAGCTTGGTGATTTCACGCATCAGGGCATCCGGGGCAACGACCACGCCGTTGCCGATCAGGCACTGTACGCCTTCACGCAGGATACCGGACGGAATCAGGTGCAGAACGGTCTTTTCACCGTTGATCACCAGGGTGTGACCCGCGTTGTGGCCACCCTGGTAGCGCACTACGGCGGCAGCATGTTCGGTCAGCAGATCGACGATCTTGCCTTTGCCCTCATCACCCCACTGGGTGCCCAGGACGACGACATTCTTACCCATTACATTGGTCCTCATTCACGCAAACTTGGTTGCCGGCCTACTGCCGGCGCAGAAACTCACTGGGCCAGCGGCAGAACCTGCCAGCGCCCGTCTTGCTGAATCAATTGCCGATCACAATCCGCCTCGAGAGCAGCACTCAACGGCTGGCCAGGCAGGGCCTGGACCACACGCTGGCCCTCGTTGCGCAACTGGCAGACTTGCTGCCAGAGGGCCGCGTCGCCACTGTCCGGCATCCAGATGCCGCCATTTGGCAATACGACCTCCGCTCGCCCCAGTGTGACCAGGGTCTTCAAATCCGTGGAGAAACCGGTGGCCGGGCGGGCCCGGCCGAAATCGGCGCCGATGTCGTCATAGCGCCCGCCCTGGGCGATCGATTGACCTTCGCCCGGCACGAACACGGCGAACACCACGCCAGTGTGATAGTGGTAACCGCGCAGCTCGCCGAGGTCGAAGTACAGCGGCAGGTCCGGGAAGCGCGACGCCAGGCGATCGGCGATCGCCAGCAGGTCGTCCAGCGCCGCCAGCACGCTGGCCGGGGCACGGCCCAGGCGCACGCGGGCTTCGGCCAGCACTTCGCGGCCACCGCACAGCTCGACCAGCGCGCGCAGCATGTTGCCCAGGTCCTTCGGCAGGTCGGCGGTCAGCACCTGAACTTCGTCCACGGCCTTGCGCTGCAGGGCGTCGAACAGCTGCTGCTCGACCGCACCGGACAGGCCGGCAGCACGGGCCAGGCCGCGGTAGATACCGACGTGGCCGAGGTCCATGTGCACATCCGGCACATCGGTCAGCTGCAGCGTGGCGAGCATCAGGCTGATGACTTCGACATCGCTGGTGGGGCTGGCGTCGCCGTACAGCTCGGCACCCAGCTGGATCGGGCTGCGCGAGGTGGACAAGGCACGCGGCTGGGCGTGCAGCACGCTGCCGGCATAGCACAGGCGGCTCGGGCCTTCACGGCGCAGGGTGTGGGCGTCGATACGCGCCACCTGCGGGGTGAAGTCGGCGCGGAAGCCCATCAGGCGGCCGGACTGCGGGTCCACTACCTTGAAGGTGCGCTGATCCAGGTCCTGGCCGGCGCCGGTGAGCAGCGACTCCAGGTACTCGATATGCGGGGTGACGACCAGTTCGTAGCCCCAACTCTGGAACAGGTCCAACACCTGGCGGCGCGCGATCTCGATACGCGCAGCCTCAGGTGGCAGTACTTCCTCGATGCCATCTGGCAGCAGCCAGCGGTCTACCGTTGCCATTACGCCATTTCCCCTCTGGTCCGGGCGGCTTGCCAGCAGGCTAGCCGTCAGTAAAGCCGGTATCGCGCACAGCAGCGGGCAGCACTGATCCCAGCGCAGCCACCGTACCCGACACCCTCGAATTGCCTTGCGACCTGACCAAACCGTCAACTGGCGGTTTGCCAATCAACCTTGCAGACGCAAAAAAGCCGGGAAATTTCCCGGCTGCCTCATCATACACCCCTTTTCATTCAGGATGCACCCCGCCTGGTGTTTTAGCTGCCAGGCGGGGCGCCGCTGCATGAAAATCAGGGCCTGAGCATCACGGCCTGCTCTTGTCCAGGAAGCGGAAGAACTCGTTCTTCGGGTCCAGGACCAGCACGTCGCTCTTGCTCGAGAAGCTCTCGCGGTACGCCTGCAGGCTACGGTAGAACGCATAGAAATCAGCGTCCTGGGTGTAGGCCTTGGCGTAGATGGCGGCCGCCTGGGCGTCGCCGTCACCGCGGGTTTCCTCTGCTTCGCGATAGGCCTCAGCCAGCAATACGCGGCGCTGACGGTCGGCATCGGCACGGATACCTTCAGCCAGCTCGTTACCCTTGGCGCGGTGCTCGCGGGCTTCACGCTCACGCTCGGTGCTCATGCGGTCGAACACGCTGCGGTTGACTTCCTTCGGCAGGTCGATGGCCTTGACGCGCACGTCGACCACCTCGATACCCAGCTCCTTGGCGGCCATGCGGTTCAGCGAAGCAGTGATGTCAGCCATCAGCGCGTCACGTTCACCGGAAACCACTTCGTGCAGGGTACGTTTACCGAACTGGTCACGCAGGCCGCTTTCCAGACGACGCGACAGACGCTCGTCGGCGATCTGCTTCATGCCGGATGTGGCGGTGTAGAAGCGTTCGGCGTCCTTGACGCGCCACTTGGCGTAGGCGTCGACCATCACCGCTTTCTTCTCCAGGGTCAGGAACCGCTGGGTCGGGGCGTCGAGGGTCATCAGGCGGGCGTCGAACTTGCGCACCTGGTTCACGTACGGAATCTTCACGTGCATGCCCGGCTGGACATCCGCCTGGACCACCTTACCGAAGCGCAGCAGTACCGCACGTTCGGTCTGGGACACGATGTAGAAGCTGTTCCAGGCCACGATGGCCAGGACCACGGCGGCGATCAGGGCGATCAGCGATCTGTTGCTCATCAGCGGCTCTCCCTAGTGCGCAGCGGCTGCTGTTGCTGTTGCAGGTCCTGCGCCGCACGCGCGGCCGCATCGTTGACCGATGGCGACACACTGGCGGTCGGCGCGGACGGGTTGCGGCTGCCTTCGACCATCTTGTCCAGCGGCAGGTAGAGCAGGTTGTTCTGCCCGTCCTTGGTCGCCACCATGACCTTGCTCGAATTGCTGTAGACCTCTTGCATGGTCTCCAGGTACAGACGCTGACGGGTCACGTCAGGTGCCTTGCGGTATTCGGCGACCAGCTTGGTGAAGCGGTCGGCCTCACCCTTGGCGCGGGCGATGACTTCGTCGCGGTAACCGTTGGCGTCCTCGATGATGCGCTGGGCCTGACCACGGGCTTCCGGCACCACGCCATTGGCGTAGGACTCGGCCTGGTTGCGGGCACGCTGCTCGTCTTCGCGGGCACGGATCACATCGTCGAAGGCTTCCTGCACTTCACGCGGGGCTGCCGCGCTCTGCACGTTGACCTGGGTAACGCTGATACCGGTGCGGTAGGTGTCGAGGAAGCGCTGCAGGCGCTCGCGGATATCCACGGCCATCTGCTCGCGGCCTTCGGTCAGCACCTGGTCCATCGAGGTGGAACCCACCACGTGGCGCAGGGCACTGTCGGTCGCGTGCTGCAGGCTGACCTCAGGCTGGTCGACGTTGAGCACGAAGTCCTGCAGGTTGCTGATCTTGTACTGGACGGTCAGCGGTACCTCGACGATGTTCTCGTCTTCGGTCAGCATCTGGCCCTGCTTGGTGTAGGCACGCTCGCGCGTGACGTTCTCCATGTACTTGCGATCGATCGGCGGGAAGTAGATGTTCAGGCCGGGACCGACCGTCTCATAGTACTTGCCGAAGCGCAGCACCACGGCCTGCTCCTGCTCGTCGACCACGTACACGGCGCTGTACAGCCAGATAGCAGCCAGCACAGCCAGGCCGATGCCCAGCAGGCCCAGGCCACCGCCCTTGCCGACATTGCGGTCACCGCCGCCACGTTTCTTGCCACTGCCGAACATGCCGTTCAGGCTGTCCTGCAATTTGCGGAAGGCCTCGTCCAGGTCCGGTGGACCTTTCTTGTCACCACCGCCGCCACCGCCATTCCGGCGACCGCCCCAGGGATCCTGATTGTTCGAGTTGCCACCCGGCTCGTTCCAAGCCATAGCGCTCTCCATCTGATAAAGCAAAGACGCGCCCACGGCGCGCCGTCCAATGCTACAGAATGCCTGTCACTGCTGCCCGGCGACCTCGACGAGCATTTATTGCAAAGTGTGTTGCTCGACAAACACTTGCGGCTCCATGCCTTCGCGGCTGACCAGGCGATTCAGTTCGACCATGGGCAGTCGCACGCTCAGCAGGCTGCGCCCTTCTTCATCATGCTCTTCACTCTGCACGGCACCCAGGGCAAAGAATTGCGCGCGCAAGCGGGCAAAACGCTGCTCCAGACACAGGGTACCGACAAACAGATCATCCCCCAGCAACTCGGCAATCGCCTGGCCGACCAGCTCCAGGCCACGCCCATCGCGTGCCGATACCCAGACCCGTTCCGGCTTGCCACCGGCATTGCGCTGGATCTGCGGCTCGACATCTTCGAGCAGGTCGAGTTTGTTATACACCTCGAGGATCGGCAACCCTTCGGCACCAATCTCGCCCAACACCGCCAATACCTGCTCGATCTGCTCCATGCGCTCAGGCTCATGGGCGTCGATCACATGCAGCAACAAGTCGGAGTTGCTCGACTCTTCGAGCGTAGCCCGAAATGCCTCGACCAGCTTGTGCGGCAGGTGGCGAATGAAGCCCACGGTATCGGCCAGCACGATCGGCCCCAGGTCGTTCAGCTCGAGCCGGCGCAGGGTCGGGTCGAGGGTGGCGAACAGCTGGTCCGCGGCATACACCTCGGATTCGGTCAGGGCGTTGAACAGCGTGGACTTGCCGGCGTTGGTATAACCCACCAGCGATACCGACGGGATGTCCGCACGCTTGCGCCCGCGCCGCGCCTGCTCGCGCTGGCTGCGCACCTTCTCCAGGCGTGACTTGATCTGGCGAATGCGCACCCGCAACAGGCGGCGGTCGGTTTCCAGCTGGGTTTCACCCGGGCCACGCAGGCCGATACCACCCTTCTGTCGCTCAAGGTGGGTCCAGCCGCGCACCAGCCGCGTGCTCATGTGCTCGAGCTGGGCCAGTTCGACCTGCAGCTTGCCTTCATGGGTACGCGCCCGTTGGGCGAAGATATCGAGGATCAGCCCGGTACGGTCGAGCACACGACACTCGAACACACGTTCGAGGTTGCGCTCCTGACTGGGCGTGAGGGTGTGATTGAAAATCACCAGGTCTACCTGTTCGGCATGGACCAGGTCGTGCAACTCTTCGACCTTGCCACTGCCAATCAGGTATTTGGCGGAAGGCTGATGCCTTGCCACCGTGACCAGCGAGACGATGTCGGCACCGGCCGACAATGCCAGCTCCTGGAACTCCTGCGGGTCTTCGCGCGCCTCAGGGTTCTGACCTTCCAAGTGAACGAGCAACGCCCGCTCACCACCACCGTGGCGCTCAAAGAACAATGCAGGCTCCTATCAGGCGTTGCCTGGCTCGCTGTCGCCGTGTTCGGAATCGGACGGGCTTGGCAGACGAACCGGACGGGCAGGAACCACGGTCGAGATGGCGTGCTTGTAGACCATCTGGCTGACGGTGTTCTTCAGCAGTACCACGAACTGGTCGAAGGACTCGATCGAACCCTGCAGTTTGATGCCGTTGACCAGGTAGATGGATACCGGGACCTTTTCTTTTCTCAAGGTGTTCAAGTAAGGGTCTTGTAGCGAATGCCCTTTTGACATATGCCGCACTCCTGTAAGGATAAATAATAGAAAATCAAGAAAATCGATAAATTAGGCCGCCCCTTCGCAAGAATAGACGGCAATCAGCAGGGACTCAGCTCAATATGGAGATGGCCCCAAGGTATTTCAAGGTGCGGGACAGATTGTCGCAGGCCAGGCTGTCAAGCCAGTGTACTTCGGGCCAGCCACGCAACCAGGTGAACTGCCGCTTGGCCAGCTGCCTGGTGGCAATGATACCGCGTTCACGCATCTCATTCTCAGTCAGCTTGCCGTCCAGGTAATCCCAGACCTGCCGATACCCCACTGCCCGTATAGACGGCAGCCCGGCGTGCAAGTCACTTCTGGCTCGCAGCGATCGGACCTCGTCGACGAAGCCCTGTTCCAGCATCTGTGAAAATCGTAACGCAATTCGCTGATGCAAAATGTGACGATCTGTAGGAGCAATCGCCAAACTCGCGACAGTATAGGGCAAATGTCCGCCAGCGCCTGCGTCTGCGCCGCGACTTTCCGCGAATTGACGCTGTCGATGTGCCGTCATGCTCTCGCCGCTCACCCGGTACACCTCCAACGCCCGGATCAACCGCTGCGGGTCGTTGGGGTGGATACGCGCCGCCGACTCAGGGTCAACCTCGGCCAACTGGCGGTGCAACTCGGCCAGGCCCAGCGCTTCGGCCTGGGCTTCCAGCTCGGCACGCACCGCGGCATCGGCCGCCGGCATGTCGGCCAGGCCATCGATCAACGCCTTGTAATAGAGCATGGTGCCGCCCACCAGCAGCGGGATCTTGCCGCGCGCGGTGATCTCGGCCATGGCCTCCAGGGCATCGGCACGGAACTGCGCAGCCGAATAGCTCTCGGCCGGGTCGCGAATGTCGATCAGCCGGTGCGGGTGAGCGGCGAGGATTTCTTTCGACGGCTTGGCCGAACCGATGTCCATGCCGCGGTAGACCAGCGCCGAATCGACGCTGATCAGCTCGCACGGCAGTACTTTGGTCAACTCGATGGCCAGGTCGGTCTTGCCGGCCGCCGTCGGGCCCATCAGGAATATTGCAGGGGGCTTGCCGCTCATTTCATCGACCGCGCAGGAAGAGTTTGTCCAGGTCGTCCAGGCCCATTTGGGTCCAGGTGGGGCGACCATGGTTGCACTGGCCGCTGCGCTCGGTGTTTTCCATGTCACGCAGCAGCGCGTTCATCTCGGGGATCGCCAGGCGCCGGTTGGCGCGCACGGCGCCGTGGCAGGCCATGGTGCCGAGCAGCTCGTTGAGGTGCGCCTGGATACGGTCGCTGGTGCCGTATTCCATCAGGTCGGCGAGTACATCCTGCACCAGTCGGTTGGCCTCGGCCTGCTTGAGCAAAGCCGGGATCTGGCGAATGGCCAGGGTCTCGGGGCCCAGCCGCTGCAGTTCGAAGCCCAGCCGCTGGAACCACTGCGCGTGCTCTTCGGCGCAGTCTGCTTCGCGCTGGCTCAAGGCAAGGGTCTCGGGCACCAGCAGCGGCTGGCCGCTGAGGCCTTCGCTGGCCATGGCTACCTTCAGGCGCTCGTACATGATGCGTTCATGGGCCGCATGCATGTCTACCAGCACCAGGCCGATGGCGTTTTCGGCCAGGATATAGATGCCCTTGAGCTGCGCCAGCGCGTAGCCCAGCGGGGGAATGTCACCTTGGCTTTCGGGCAACGCCGTTGGCGCCGCGCCTTCATCCAGCGGCTTGTAAAACTCGCGATACACCGCCTGTGCCTCGGCGGCTGGCAGCGGCTGCGAGGGGCGCGGGGTGTACTGGTACTGGTAACCCGCGCCACTGCCGCCACTGGAAAACGACTGCTGCGGGGCTCGCGGCTGCTCGAGCACCGGCGAGGCCAGGCGCATTTCGCCCTGGGGGCCGAACTCACCGGCCTGCTGGCCCGTGGGGCGGAGCACTTCGGGCACGGCAGCAGGCGCCGCCAACTGGTCTTCCGGGCGTACATCGGCCAGGGCGCGATGCAGGGTGCCATACAGGAAGTCGTGCACCGAGCGCCCCTCGCGGAAACGCACTTCGTGCTTGGTCGGGTGCACGTTGACGTCGACGCCGTTGGGCTCCAGCTCCAGGAACAGCACGAAGGTCGGGTGCCGACCATTGAACAGCACGTCGCGGTAGGCCTGGCGCACGGCGTGGGCGA
Source organism: Pseudomonas sp. B14(2017) (assembly GCF_002113255.1). Classification (NCBI taxonomy): domain Bacteria; kingdom Pseudomonadati; phylum Pseudomonadota; class Gammaproteobacteria; order Pseudomonadales; family Pseudomonadaceae; genus Pseudomonas; species Pseudomonas sp. B14(2017). The sequence goes on along the minus strand of NZ_NEJY01000002.1, from coordinate 257,003 downwards.
CCAGCTTGTCGCGCACCGCACGGCCGTTGACGAAGAAATACTGCAGGTCTGCCTGGCTGCGCGAGAAAGTTGGCAGGCCGACCCAGCCCCACAGGCGCAGGCCATTGCGCTCCACGTCGATCGGCAGCGCCTGCTCCATGAAGCCCGGGCCGCAGATGGCGCCCACCCGCCGCGCACGGGCGGTTTCATCGTGGGCCTCGTGCAGGCTGAGGATGCTCTTGCCGTTGTGGCGCAGGTGGAAGCCGACATCGAAGCGCGCCAGCGCCAGGCGCCGTATCACTTCCTGCAGGTGATCAAATTCGGTTTTCTCGGCCTTGAGGAACTTGCGCCGGGCCGGGGTATTGAAGAACAGGTCGCGCACTTCCACCGAAGTACCCACCGGGTGCGCCGCCGGTTGCACCCGCGGGGTCATGTCGCGGCCTTCGGTTTCCACCTGCCAGGCCTCGGTAGCGCTGGCGGTACGCGAGGTCAGGGTCAGGCGCGCCACCGAGCTGATCGAGGCCAGGGCCTCACCACGGAAGCCCAGGCTCAATACCCCTTCCAGGTCTTCCAGCTCGCGGATCTTGCTGGTGGCGTGACGGGCCAGGGCCAGCGGCAGGTCGTCGGCGGAAATGCCGCTGCCATCGTCACGCACCCGCAGCAGCTTGACGCCGCCCTGCTCCACTTCCACGTCGATACGCCGGGCGCCGGAGTCCAGGCTGTTCTCAAGCAACTCCTTGGCGACAGAGGCCGGCCGCTCGACAACCTCACCCGCGGCAATCTGGTTGGCCAGCCGCGGGCTGAGCAGCTGGATGCGCGAACCGCCACTCATTGCGAGGCCAACGTGGTAGCGGGGATATCGAGGCGCTGGCCGACCTTCAGTTCATCGGTCTTGAGGCTGTTGGTGCTGCGCAGGCTGGTCACGCTGACCTGGTAGCGCACGGCAAGCATCGCCAGGGTCTCGCCAGGGCGTACCGTGTGCTCACGCGGGCCAGCGGCGATCTTGCCGGTGTCGCGCAGCCAGGCGATGTAGGTGCCAGGCGGCGGGTTCTGCTGGAAGTACTGGCGCACACCGGTGTGGATCGAACGGGCCAGGGCCTGCTGATGGCTGGCGGTGGCCAGTTTGGCGGCTTCGTTGTTGTTCGAGATGAACCCGGTTTCAACGAGGATCGACGGAATATCCGGCGACTTCAGCACCATGAAGCCGGCCTGTTCCACCCGCTGCTTGTGCAGCGAGGTAATGCGGCCCATGTTGCCCAGCACCTTCTGCCCGACATTGAGGCTGGAGCTGAGCGTGGCGGTCATCGACAGGTCGAGCAGCACGCCGGCCAGCATGCGGTCCTTGTCGTCGAGGCTGACGTTACCGGCACCACCGATCAGGTCGGAACGGTTTTCCGTGTCGGCCAGCCAGCGCGCGGTCTCGGAGGTAGCGCCGCGGTCGGACAGGGCAAACACCGAGGCGCCAAAGGCGGCGCGGGACGGCGCAGCGTCGGCGTGGATCGAGATGAACAGGTCGGCGCCCTTCTTGCGGGCGATTTCCGTGCGCTTGCGCAGTGGGATGAAGTAGTCGCCGGTACGGGTCAGCTCGGCCCGGAAGCCTTTTTCGCTGTTGATCTGGCGCTGCAGTTCCTTGGCGATCTGCAGCACGATGTCTTTTTCATGCTGGCCACGCGAGCCGGACGCACCCGGGTCTTCGCCGCCGTGACCGGCGTCGATGGCAACCACGATGTCACGCTTGCCGTTGGGAACCGGCGGCAGCTTGATGGCAGGCTGGGCCGGGGTCACCGGTACTGCTGGCGTGGTTGCAGGCGTTGGTGCCGGAGTCGGGGCCGGAGCCGGCGCGCTGGCCGCGATGGCGTCGGCTTCCTGGTCGTACAGGTCGACTACCAGGCGGTTGCCGTACTGGGCATTGGGCGCCAGGGTGAAGCTTTTTGGGGTGACCGACTTTTTCAGGTCGACCACCACGCGCAGGTCGGTCGGGGTGCGCTGAGCCGAACGCACGCTGCTGATCGGCGTATTGGAGGTAGCCACATTCAGTGGCGCGGCCAAGGTCGCGCCATTGATGTCGATAACCAGGCGATCAGGTGCGCTCAGGGTGAAGACGCTGTGCTGCACGGGGCCAGACAGGTCGAAGACCAGCCGCGTGTTGTCCGGCGCGCGCCACAGGCGCATGCTCTTGACTTGAGTGACGGCCAGAGCGTCAACGGTCACCGTTGTCAGCAGCAGCCCAACGATGGCGACCAGTGCGCGTATGCGCATACCTACCCCACTTACTGTTTATAGTGTTCGGCCAGTGCAACGCACCAGGCCTCGCCGCGAGCCCCCTGCGGCGAAAGGATCAGCGAGCGTCCGCCCGCTTGGGGGCTTATGGTAATGGTCAGGTCGGGCTTTGGCAAAACGCCCGCACCCTTTTGTGGCCACTCGAACAGGCACAGCGGGTCGCCCTCGAAATAGTCACGAATGCCCATGAACTCCAGCTCTTCCGGATCGACCAGGCGATACAGGTCGAAATGGAACGCCCGCACCTCACCGATCTCGTAAGGTTCGACCACGGTGAAGGTCGGGCTTTTCACTGCACCAGTATGGCCCAGGCCACGAATCAGGCCACGCGACAGCGTGGTTTTGCCCGCGCCCAGGTCACCTTCCAGAAAAATCACGCCGTGACCGCCGGTCACCCCGGCCAGTTGTGCGCCGAATTCGACCGTGGCCGCTTCATCGGCCAGAAACAGGTTTAAGCCAGACACGCAGAATGCTCCTCCAACAACTCACGAATGACCGGCGCCAGATCGCTGGCAGCCAGGCCTCTACCTTTAACGCCCAGACGCTCGCCGGCACAGGCGTGCAGCCATACCCCCAGCCCCGCGGCATGCCAGGCATCCAGGCCCTGGGCCAGCAGCGCCGCCAATACACCGGTCAGCACATCGCCCAGGCCGGCACCGGCCATGGCCGGGTGGCCACGTTCGCACAGCAGCAGCTGCCCGGCCGGGTCGGCCACCAGAGTGCCAGCCCCCTTGAGCACGCAGACGCTGTTGTAACGGCGCGCCAGCTTGCGTGCGGCGCCCGCGCGGTCCGCCTGCACAGCCTCGGTGGAAATGCCCAGCAGCCGCGCCGCCTCCCCGGGGTGCGGGGTAAGGATACTGCCACTGGGCAGGGCCAGCGGGGTGCGCGCCAGCAAATTCAGGGCATCGGCGTCCCACACCTGCGGGCGCTCGGCATTGGCCACCGCCGACAGCAGGCTGCGGCCCCAGGCTGCCTGGCCCAGGCCTGGGCCGACCACCAGCACCGAAGCGCGCTCCAGCACGCCCATCAACTGGTTGGCCGAAGTGGCGCCCAGGCACATGACCTCGGGCAGGCGCGCCAGGCTGGCAGTCACGTGTTCAGGCCGGGTCGCCACGCTGACCAGCCCCGCGCCACAGCGCAGGGCGGCCTCGGCACTGAGCAGCGCGGCGCCGCCGGTACCGAGGTCGCCACCGACCACCAGTACATGGCCGAAGTCGCCTTTATGGGCGTGCGCATGCCGTGCCGGCAGGTGCGCGACAGTCACGCTGCTGAGCAATTGAGGGGTATGGCTGGGGTGTTTGGTCTGCGGCATGGGGTCAAAGGCTCCAATGTCTGGCAGAATTATACGCACCTGAGCCCGTATTGCCTTGCCCATCCATGTCCGCCTGTACGCCTGACCTCGCCCAACTGGCCCAATCGATCAAGATTTGGGGCCAAGAACTCGGTTTTGCCCATGTCGGCATCGCCGGGGTCGACCTTGGCGAACACGAACACCACCTGCAGCGCTGGCTCGACGCCGGCTACCAGGGCGAGATGGATTACCTGGGCGCCCACGGCAGCAAACGCGCGCACCCGGAGCAACTGATCCCCGGCACGGTACGCGTGGTATCGCTGCGCATGGACTACCTGCCCGGCGACACGCAGATGGCGCAGCGCCTGGCGCAGCCGGAAAAAGCCTACGTATCGCGCTACGCCCTGGGCCGGGATTACCACAAGCTGGTGCGCAAGCGCGTGCAGTTCCTGGCCGATCGCATTCAGGAAGCCATCGGCCCGTTCGGCTACCGCGCCTTCGTCGACAGCGCTCCGGTGCTGGAAAAGGCCCTGGCCGAGCAGGCCGGGCTGGGCTGGATCGGCAAGAACACTCTGCTGCTCAACCGCAAGGCGGGCAGCTACTTCTTCCTCGCCGAGCTGTTCGTCGACCTGCCGCTGCCGGTGGACGAAGCCACCACCAGCGAACACTGCGGGCGCTGCCAGGCCTGCCTGGACATCTGCCCGACCCAGGCCTTCGTCGGGCCGTATGTGCTGGATGCACGGCGCTGCATCTCCTACCTGACCATCGAATTGCGGGGGCCGATCCCCGTCGAGTTGCGCTCGAAGATGGGCAACCGGGTGTTCGGTTGCGATGACTGCCAGATCGTCTGCCCATGGAACCGCTTTACCAGGCATAGCCAGGAACAGGACTTCCAGCCACGGCACGGGCTGGAGAATGCCGAGCTGGCGGAGATGTTCCTGTGGGATGAAAGGACCTTCCTGCGCAAGACCGAAGGCGGGCCATTGCGCCGGGCCGGGTATGAGCGCTGGTTGCGCAACCTGGCGGTGGGGCTTGGCAATGCGCCATCGACGATCCCGGTGATCGAAGCGCTGAAGGCGCGGCGCGAGGATGCCTCGGAGCTGGTGAGGGAGCATGTGGAGTGGGCGCTGGCGCAGCACGGCGTTCAATAGCGGTAGCCCCAGAGCCTGCGCAATCCTTGTAGGAGCGGGCGTGCCCGCGAACACCGGCGGAGCCGGTGCCATACACCGCGTTGGCCGCTTCGCGGGCACGCCCGCTCCCACAAGGAAGGTGACACACTCTCGAATATTGTTCCCTGTGCGACAGCGCAGCCCCAAGGGCTGGGCAATCTCCCACAAGGGCCATGTTGTGCCGGAACTGCGTTACTGCTGGTCGTTGTAGTGGAACTTGGGCATTTCCCAATGGAACCGAATCGCCAGCAACCGCACCAGGAACCCGCCAAACAAGGTCAGCAACATCGCCTGCTCCGCCGGCACCTTGAAATACACGCAGCCCAGGTAGAACCAAGCCGCGGCAAACGACACGCTGGCGTACAGCTCGCGGCGGAACACCAGGGGAATGTCGTTGCAGAAGATATCCCGCAAGATCCCGCCAAATACCCCGGTGATCACCCCGCTGATCGACGCCACCAGCATGCCCTGCCCCATCTCCAGTGCGGTCATGCAGCCGATCAGGGTAAAGGCCACCAGCCCCAGGGCGTCGAGCACCAGGAACAGCGAGCGCAGGCGGCGCATCATCGGCGCGATGAAAATGGTCAGCAGCGCCGCACAACTGGTCAGCACCAGGTACTCCGGGTGCTTCACCCAGGTCAGCGGGTAATGCCCGAGCAGCACATCACGCACCGAGCCGCCACCCAGGGCGGTGACGCAGGCAATCAGCACCACGCCGAACCAGTCCATGCCGCGACGGCCGGCAGACAACGCGCCGGTCATGGCTTCGGCGGTGATGGCGATGAGGTAGAGCATCAACAACATGGTGCGGGGTCCGTGCGGGCGTGCGGGAAAGGCGCGCAGTCTAACCAGTTGCCCATGGCACCAAAAGAGGGCGCAGATACAATATCTGCGCCTTTTCGGCTCACACCTTGATGAAGTGCTCGCGATAGTGGCGCAGTTCGGCGATCGATTCGCGGATGTCGTCCAGCGCCAGGTGGGTGTTGCCCTTCTTGAAGCTGTCACGCACATCAGGCGCCCAGCGTGCAGCCAGCTCCTTCAGGGTCGAGACATCCAGGTTGCGGTAGTGGAAGTAGTTTTCCAGGTTGCGCATGTGCCGGTAGAGGAAGCGGCGGTCCTGGCAGATGCTGTTGCCGCAGATCGGCGACTTGCCTTTCGGTACCCACTGCTCGAGGAAGGCAATGGTCTGCGCCTCGGCTGCGGCCATGTCGACCTTGCTCTCGCGTACGCGCTGGGTCAGGCCCGAAGCGCCATGGGTGCGGGTGTTCCACTCGTCCATGCGCGCCAGCACTTCGTCACTGTGGTGGATGGCGATCACCGGCCCTTCGGCCAGGGTGTTCAGTTCGCTGTCGGTGACGATGGTGGCCATCTCGATGATGACGTCGCTGTCCGGATCCAGGCCGGTCATTTCCAGGTCGATCCAGATCAGGTTCTGTGGGTTTTGCATGCGGGGGCTCCTCGTATTGGCCGTCATAGTAGCGTAGTGGCCAAGGCACGCCCATTCACGGCGCGAAGGTAAGCCAAATGGTCCGGCGCCTGGCGTGCTAAACTACCTGCCGTTTTCAACCTGCCCCCACGCACGGAATCTTCATGGCCAAACGCCAGCTCAATCGCCGCCAGAACTGGCGCATCGAAAAAATCCAGAACGAGCGCGCCGCGCGTGCGGCCAAACGCGAACAGCACGTGCTGCAGGAACTGGAGGGTGGCGACCTGGGGCCGGAGCAGCTGGGCCTGGTGATTGCGCACTTCGGTGTGCAGGTAGAAGTGGAAGCCCAGGACGGCGAAGCCGCAGGCCAGGAGTTCCGCTGCCACTTGCGCGCCAACCTGCCGGCGCTGGTTACCGGCGACCGCGTGGTATGGCGCTCGGGCAACCAGGGCATTGGCGTGATCGTCGCGCAGATGCCGCGCAGTACCGAGCTGTGCCGGCCGAACAACCACGGCCAGCTGAAGCCGGTGGCGGCCAACGTCGACCTGATCGTGATCGTCTTCGCCCCCGCGCCCGAACCGCACCCCAACCTCATCGACCGTTATCTGGTGGCGGCGGAGCACGCCGGCATCCGCCCGCTGCTGCTGCTGAACAAGGCCGACCTGATCAACGACGAGAACGGCCCGGGCCTGCATGCGCTGCTGGAGGTTTACCGCGAGCTGGGCTACCCGCTGCTGGAGGTCTCGGCCCACCACGGTGACGGCATGCAACGCCTGCAACAGATGCTCGACGGCCACATCAGCGTGTTCGTCGGCCAGTCGGGGGTGGGCAAGTCGTCGTTGGTCAACAGCTTGCTGCCGGACGCCGGCACCCGTGTCGGCGACCTGTCGGAGTGGTCTGGCCAGGGCACCCACACCACCACCACCGCGCGGTTGTACCACTTCCCCAACGGTGGCGACCTGATCGACTCGCCGGGCATCCGCGAGTTCGGCCTGGGTCACGTCAGCCGCAGTGATGTGGAGGATGGTTTCATCGAGTTCCGCGACCTGTTCGGCACCTGCCGCTTCCGCGACTGCAAGCATGATCGCGAACCGGGCTGCGCGCTGCTCAAGGCGCTGGACGAGGGGCGTATCAAGCAGCAACGGATGAACAGCTACCGCTCGATCATTGCCAGTTTGCCGGAAGACGCTTACTGACCGCTTGCCCCCCTCAGGTTCTGCGCCGGTTTCAGCTACGGCGCGATCCTGTGGGAGCGGCCTTGCGTCGCGAAAGGGGCGCGCAGCGGCCCCAGATATCAGCATTAATACAAATATTGCCGGGGCCGCGTTGCGGCCCTTTCGCGACACAAGGCCGCTCCCACAAGGGACCGCGCCGGACGAAAAACGGTTTACTGGTCCTTGGCCTCATCCATCTTCAGCGTCCCCTCTTCGAAGATGTTCAGCTTCTGGCGCAGTTCACGCGGCTGCATGGGGGCCTGCCCGGCCTCCCCTGGCGCCGCCGGTGCCGCAGCGGCGGGCGGCGCAGGCTCGGCAGCCGGTGCTTCCGGCGCGCCCTGTTCGCCTTCGATATTGCGCTGGGCCTTTTTGGTCAGCACGATGATGTCGATGCGGCGGTTGACCGGGTTGAACGGGTCCTTGCGATCGAACAGCGACGACGAGGCATAACCCACCACCCGCGCCACCTGGTCATCCGGGTAGCCGCCGGCCACGAGTGCACGGCGCGCGGCGTTGGCGCGGTTGGCCGACAGTTCCCAGTTGCCGAACTCGCCACTGCCGGCATAAGGCTTGGCGTCGGTGTGGCCACTGATACTGATCTTGTTCGGCACCGCCTTGATGGTGTCGGCCATGGCCAGCAGGATGTCCTCGAAGTACGGCTGCAGGCGCGCGCTGCCAATGTCGAACATCGGCCGGTTCTCGGCGTCCATGATCTGGATGCGCAGACCGTCCTGGGTGATCTCGAACAGGATCTGGTCCTTGAACTTCTGCAGCTGCGGGTTCTCTTCCACCTTGTTCTGCAGTTCCTGCAGCAGCAACTCCAGGCGCTCACGCTCGACCTGCTCGGCCATGGTCTCCACCTGGTCCTTGTCCAGCTGGATGCTGGTATCAGGCGTCGGCTCCGACTTGGCTTCGGGGTTGATGGTCTTTTCCGGCGCCAGCTGAGGCGAGCCGCCCAGGTCGATGACGTAGGGCGTTCCGCTTTCCGAGAAGCCGATCGGGTCCTTGAAGTAGCCGGCAATGGCGATCTTCTGTTCTGGTGTGGCCGTGGACAACAGCCACAGCACCAGGAAGAACGCCATCATCGCCGTGGCGAAGTCGGCGAAGGCGATTTTCCAGGCGCCGCCGTGGTGGCCGCCGCCAAAGCGCTTGACGCGCTTGACGATGATGGGCTGATTGTTCTCCATGACTCAGCGACCGCGAACCGCTTGTTCCAGTTCGGCGAAGCTTGGGCGGTGCTTGGGGTACAGCACCTTGCGCCCGAACTCGACCGCCAGCGAAGGCGGCATGCCCGAGGCCGAGGCCACCAGCGAAGCCTTGATCGATTCGTAGAGGTTCAGCTCTTCCTTGGCATCGTGCTCCAGGCACTTGGCCAATGGGCCGAAGAAGCCGTAGGCCGCCAGAATACCGAAGAAGGTACCCACCAGTGCCGCACCCACATGGAGGCCGATGGAGGCCTGGTCACCGTCGCCGAGCGAGGCCATGGTCACCACGATACCCAGTACCGCCGCAACGATACCGAAGCCGGGCATGCCGTCGGCGATGCCGGTCACCGCATGGGACGGGTGCTCCAGTTCTTCCTTCATGCTCAGCAGTTCCATGTCGAACAGGCCCTCGAGCTCGTGCGGGGCCATATTGCCGGTGGACATGATGCGCAGGTAGTCGCAGACGAACGCGGTCATGCGCTCATCGGCCAGCACCGTCGGGTACTTGGCGAAGATCGGGCTGGCGGCGGCATCCTCGATGTCGGCCTCGATGGCCATCATGCCTTCGCGCCGGCTCTTGTTGAGGATCTCGTACACCAGGCCCAGCACTTCCAGGTAGAAGGCATGAGTGAAGCGCGAGCCGAACATCTTCATCGACTTCTTGATGACGTGCATGGTCATGTGGCCAGGGTTGGCCTGCAGGAATGCACCAAAGGCCGCACCGCCGATGATCAGTACTTCGAACGGCTGGATCAGCGCCGCGATCTTGCCGTGGGAAAGCACGTATCCGCCGAGCACGCTCGCGAATACGACGATGATGCCGATAATTTTAGCCATAGGTTCAAAGCACTTGCTGTCGTGGTCAGGGGAAGAGACGGGAGCTTTAAAACTCTTCTTCTACTTATCGGCAGAACTGCGCCAGACTATAGCCACTCAATGCGAAAAGCCAGTTCGGACTGATGTCAAAATGCCAATTGAAACCAAGGTGCCCGCTCAGGCTCCACGTACGCTAGAGGCCTGGGTAAAGCTGCTCGAGAGTGTTCGCATCCCCGTGCCGAAGCACAGCTACGACCGGGTCATGGCCGCCATCCACGATAGCCGCCGCTCGCTGCGCGATATCGCCGAACTGATGCAGGATAGCCCGGCACTGGTGCTTTCGGTGATGCGCGAAGCCAATCACCCCACCAATGCCAGCCTGGCAGAGCCCGCCGAAAGCCTGGAAGTCGCCCTCAACCGCCTGGGCCTGGAGCGCAGCGAACAGCTGCTCAAACGCCTGCCAGCTGTGCCCGTCGAAGAAATCCCACCGGTACTGTGCCAGTTCCAGCTGATCAGCCAGCACGCCTCGCAGCAAGCCAGCGGCCTGTTCGCCAGCCGCCTGGCACGGCTGTGGCAGGAAATCCACTGGGGCAGCCTGTTGTTCCTGTCGCCACTCTGGCCGCTGGCGCTGGCCTACCCCAAGCTGCTCGATACCTGGGAGCTGCGGGTTATCCACAAGGGCGAAGACGCCGCCCATGTCGAGGAAGAACTGTTTGGCGTGCGCATCATGGAGCTTTGCCAGACCATGGCGGAGTACTGGCGCCTGCCACAATGGGTGACCCAGGGTTACCGCCTGTTGCTGGAAGAACGCGAGCAACTGGCCCAGGTGCTCAGTATCGCCCGCGACCCGGACCTGCTCAGCCAGCAACACCGCCTGGACGCCGAGCCTGGCCTGCGCCGCTGGTTCAACCAGCCGGCCAACACCGTGCTGCTGGCCAACAACCTGGCCCTGGCGGCACAGGTGGGCTGGGACAACCCGCACCTGCTGCGCTGGCAACTGTTGACCGCACTGTACCTGCAGACCTCGCTGGAAGACGTGCAGCAGCAGGTGCACCAGCAGGCTGCGGCCAGCGCCCGCCGCCATGCCCAGCATGCCCTGTTCCACCCGGCCGAAGCGCTGATCTGGCCCTGGCACCAGCGCCGCCCGCACCCAGACATGCTGGCTCCGCCACCGCCCACCAGCGACGAACTGGCGCGCTGGCGCAAGCTGTGCCAGGACCTTCTGGCCCAGCCCAGCCCGTTCACCAACAGCGTGCACCTGGCCACGCAGGTTATCGAGGCCCTTCTGGCCTCTGGCATGCAGCGGATCCTGCTGCTGAGCCTGGACAAGGCCAACGACCAGCTGCGCGTGCAACAGATGGCCGGCCTGCCCAAGGAAGCCGGGGCGCTGGTACTGCCGGTGGCGCAGAACAAACTGCTGCAAAAGCTGCTGGCCAAGGCCGGGCAATTGCGTATCACCCCGGAAAACCACAGCCAGTTCTCGGCCCTGCTGCCGGCCCCGCTGCGTGCCTTGTTCCGCAGCGAACACGTGCTGCTGCGCTCGCTGGCGGTGGCGGACCAGGTGCTGATGCTGATGGTGGCTGACCAGGGCTGCCGGCCGCTGGCCGACATCAGCGTGCAAGCCTTCGGCAAGACCGCACAGTGCACCGAACGGGCGCTGTCGGTGTTTGCCAACCGCAAGGCCTGAGCCTTGCGCTACAATCGCCCCTCTTTCCACACTGGAGACCGTGGATGACTGACTTTTCCGGCCTGCCCCTGGTGATCGAAGCCGCGGACCTGCTGCCGCGCCTGGATTCGCCACAGCTGATCCTGGTCGACCTGAGCAGCGCCAACCGCTATGTCAGCGGGCATATCCCCGGCGCACGCTTTGTCGAAGGCAAGCGTACCCAGCTTGGCCAGCCCCCAGCGCCCGGCCTGCTGCCGGCCCTGGGCGAGCTGGAAAAACTGTTCAGCGAACTCGGCCACCGCGACGATGCCGTGTATGTGGTGTATGACGATGAGGGCGGCGGCTGGGCCGGGCGCTTCATCTGGCTGCTCGACGTGATCGGCCACAAGCGTTACCACTACCTCAATGGCGGCATCCAGGCCTGGCCTGCCGACAAGCTCTTCACAGAAGTGCCCGCCAGCGGCAACACGCCGGTGCGCCTGCGCATCGACAGTTCGCCCACCGCCACCCGCGAGTACCTGCAAAGCCGCCTGGGCGCCGACGACCTGGTCATCTGGGACGCCCGTGGCCCGCAGGAATTCAGCGGCGAGAAAGTGCTGGCAGCCAAGGGCGGCCACATCCCCGGCGCGATCAACTTCGAGTGGACCGCCGGCATGGACCTCAACGACCACCTGCGCATTCGCCAGGACATCGCCGAAGTCCTGCAGAACCTGGGCATCACCCCCGACAAGGAAGTGATCACCCACTGCCAGACCCACCGCCGCTCCGGTTTCACCTACCTGGTGGCCAAGGCCCTCGGCTACCCGCGCGTCAAGGCCTACGCCGGCTCGTGGAGCGAATGGGGCAACCACCCGGACACGCCTGTAGAAGTCTAAGGAACCTGCATGAAATCCCGTTTGTTCATCATCAGCCAGTACCTGCTGCCGCACCACCTGCTGTCGCGGCTGGCCGGCTGCATCGCCGAGTGCCGCGTGCGCTGGTTCAAGAACGCCTTCACCGCCTGGTTCGCCAAGCGTTACCAGGTCAACATGAGCGAAGCGCTGGTCGAGGACCTGAGCGCCTACGAGCACTTCAATGCATTCTTCACCCGCGCCCTGAAGCCGGGTGCCCGCCCGCTGGACGAGACCCCGGGCGCCATCCTGTGCCCGGCCGACGGTGCCGTCAGCCAGCTTGGCCCGATCGAGCACGGCCGCATTTTCCAGGCCAAGGGCCACGGTTTCAGCGCGCAGGAGCTGCTGGGCGGTGACCCGGCCATGGCCGCGCCGTTCATGGGCGGCGAGTTCGCCACCATCTACCTGTCGCCCAAGGATTACCACCGCGTGCACATGCCGCTGGCCGGTACCCTGCGTGAAATGGTCTACGTGCCGGGCCGCCTGTTCTCGGTCAACCAGACCACCGCAGAGAACGTCCCCGAGCTGTTCGCCCGCAACGAGCGCGTGGTCTGCTTGTTCGATACCGAGCGCGGGCCGATGGCCGTGGTGCTGGTTGGCGCGATGATCGTCGCTTCGATCGAAACCGTGTGGGCCGGGCTGGTGACGCCACCCAAGCGTGAACTGAAGACCTTCCGCTACGACGAAGCCAGCCGCGCGCCGATCCACCTGGAGAAAGGTGCCGAACTGGGCCGCTTCAAGCTGGGGTCGACTGCTATCGTGCTGTTCGGGCCGGAGCAGGTGAAGTGGGCGGAGAACCTGGGTGCTGGTTCCGCGGTGCGCATGGGCCAGCAGTTGGCGGTGCCTGTGCAGGCTTGATTGCCTGATGGAACCTGGGGCCGCTTTGCGGCCCTTTCGCGACACAAGGCCGCTCCTACAGGAGATATGCGATCCCTGTAGGAGCGGCCTTGTGTCGCGAAAGGGCTGCGAAGCAGCCCCAAATTTGCAGATCAGCCGCGCGCGTCGCGGTCCCGCAGGCCCAGCAGATACAACACCCCATCCAGCCCCAGGGTAGAAATCGCCTGCTTGGCCGACTGGCGCACCAGCGGCTTGGCGCGGAACGCCACGCCCAGGCCGGCCAGCGACAGCATCGGCAGGTCGTTGGCACCGTCACCCACGGCAATGGTCTGCTCCAGCTGCAAGCCTTCTTCGCTAGCCAGCTTCTGCAGCAGCTCGGCCTTGCGCTGGGCATCGACGATCGGTTCCACAGCCACGCCGGTAACCTTGCCATCAACCACTTCCAGCTCGTTGGCGAACACATAGTCGATGCCCAGGCGCGCCTGCACCTGGCGGGCAAAGTAAGTGAAGCCACCGGACAGGATCGCCGTCTTGTAACCCAGGCGCTTGAGCTCTGCGAATAGATTCTCGGCACCCTCGGTCAGGCGCAGCGACGCACCGATCTCGTCCAGCACGCCCACATCCAGGCCCTTGAGCAGCGCCATGCGCTCCTTGAAGCTGGCGCGGAAGTCCAGCTCGCCACGCATCGCGCGCTCGGTGATCGCGGCTACCTGCTCACCCACGCCAGCGGCCTTGGCCAGTTCGTCGATGACTTCGGCTTCGATCAGCGTCGAGTCCATGTCGAACACCGCCAGGCGGCGGTTGCGGCGGAACAGGTCGTCCTTCTGGAAGGCGATGTCGATGCTCAGCTCTTCAGCCAAGGCGAAGAAGTCGGCACGCAGGGCCTGGGCATCGCTCGGCACGCCGCGTACGGAAATCTCGATGGCCGCCTTGCCCTTGTCGGTCTCGGCATCCAGCGCCACACGGGCCGACAGGCGCTCGATGCGCTCGATGGTCAGGCCGTACTGGCTGATCACCGCACTCACCCGCTGCAGCTGCTCGGGGGTGATCTTGCGGCTGAGCAAGGTGACGATGTGGCGCGCCTCGCCGTGGCCATCGGCCCAGTGCTGGTAGTCCGCCTCGGAAATCGGCGTGTAGCGGGCCTGCAGGTTCAGTTCGTGGGCCTTGGCCTGCACGCTCTGCAGCAGGGAGGTGGCCACTTCGTTGTCCGGGATATCGACCAGGATGCCGAACGACAAGGTACCGTGCATGACTGCCAGGCCAATGTCGAGGATGCTCACACCGCCCTGCAGCAGGACGCCGGTGATAGCCGCAGTGAGACCGGGACGGTCCTCACCGGTGATGTTGATCAGGACGATTTCGCGCACAACCTGGCTCCGACTTCGATGAAAAATGCGCATTCTACCGATTTTCCGTGACCGTCGGGCGCCAACGATACTTTGCCGACAAAACCCGGCTCGCTATACTGCCCCACACTTTCATGCCATTAAGAGCCGAGCTCAGTGAACCGGCCCACGCCCGTCAAAGCAGACAACTTCTTCCTGATGATCTATCGCGCCCTGAGTCAACGTCGCGTGCCGCTGGCACTGCGCATCGCCTGCACCAACATTTTCCTGGTGGCGCTGGCGTTGGTGATCTACGCCTGCGTGATGGGCCTGCAGTTCAAGCAGGCCATGCACGAGCAGGCCGATGCCCTGGGCCAGAGCCTGACCACCCAGACCGCCACCTCGGCGACCGAGCTGCTGGTGGCCAACGACATCCTCAGCCTCAACGTGCTGCTCGGCAACCTGGTGAAAAACCCGCTGGTGGCCCATGCGGCAATCTACAGCGTGGACAACCGTATCCTCGCCGAGGCCGGCCAGCGCCCGCGCAACAGCCTGCTGGGCGAGGCCGAAGGCCTGTACCAGACCAAGATCACCTTCCAGGACGTGACCGCCGGGCAACTGCGCATCAGCCTGGACATGAGCCAGTTCCAGCAGCCGATGCTGATCAGCCTGCAGAGCATGGGCATCCTTGCCGCCATCCTGCTGGTGCTGGCACTGACCCTGAGCCTGCGCCAGGGCCGCTTCATCACCCTGCCGCTGCTGCAGCTGCGGGTGTGGCTGCGCGACCCGCAACCCTATACCCCGGCCACCGACCGCCAGGACGAGATCGGCGACATCGCCCGCCAGCTGCACGCGCGCCTGGCCCCGCCGCCGCCACCTGAGCCGGAGCCCGAAGAAGAAGACGACGAGCAGTTCGACGACCTGCACGACGCCGCCCCGGCAGCCAAGGCTGCGCCGCGCACCAAGCTTGCCGCCCAGGCGGACGAGGATGACGATGAAGCCTTCGCCGGCCTGCTGGACGACGAAAGCGCGCCCAAGGCCGCTGTGGTCGAATCCGACGAGCCGCAGTACAGCGCCGTGCTCGCCGTGCAACTGGGTTCGCAGGAGCAGCTGCGTCGCCTGCCGCGCACGCGCCTGACCGAGCTGACCGAGCGCTACCGCGATTGCCTGGAGCACGCCGCCTCGCTCTACGACGGCGAAACCCACACGCTCAACGACGGCAGCACCCTGGTGCTGTTCCACAGCCGCGACTGCGGCGAGGACTACCTGACCAATGCCATCTGCTGCGGCGAGCTGTTGCGCGCCCTGGGCCATGCCCTGCAGATCGAAGTTGCGGACAGCGGCATTACCCTGCAGCTGCAACTGGGCCTGGCCCTGGGCAACGACCTGCAAGGGCTGGAGCTGGTAGACCTGCTGATGGCCGAGAAGGCCCAGGACGCCCTGGCGCTGTCGCAGCACAGCCGCAACCTGTTGCTGGTGGAGCGGCAGATCAGCGATGACACGCTGATTCGCCAGCGCGCCCGCATTCGCCCGATTGCCAGCCCCGAGGGCGCCTGCTGCGTGGAGCGCCTGATGGAGCCCTACCCGTCGATGCTGGAGCGGCAGTTGGCGCGGATGCACGAACGCCGGGTCTGATACAGCCCCTGTGGGAGCGGGCGTGCCCATGAATCAAGCGCCGCGGTGTATGGCACCGGCTAGCCGGTGTTCGCGGGCATGCCCGCGAAGGGCCGCAAAGCGGCCCCAATTTGCTTAACTGGCCGACATTAGGGCATGCCTGCTCCCACAGGCCCCGGCAAAATCAGTGGGGTATGGTTTACAGCAGATACGAAAAAGCCCGCATCGTTGCGGGCTTTTTCGTATCTGGCAGTTGGATCAGAACCGGTAGACTTCCATATCGGTACGAATCGGCGCAGCCATCGGGATCTTGGATTTCTCCGGCGTCTTTTTCACCTGCACCGGAGCAGCCGGCTTTTTTGGCGTCTCTTCGGCAATCGCCGGCTGGTTGGCCAGCGGCTTGACCGCAGTGCTCAGCTGTTCGGCCAGCTTCTGCAGCAACTGGCCCTGGGCCTGTACCTGCGACGCCTCGCTGCCCGCGTGTGGCTGTTCGAGGTGAACGATGCGGTTGTCACGCACATGGCCACGGCGGTCCAACAAGCGCCACTGGGCATCCAGGACGGCCGGCTGGTCCTTGCCCGAGTCCAGGCGAGTGATCGACAGCAGTACTTGTACATCCGGGTTGAAACCGGTCGCCGCCGGGGCCAGCACCACGCGCTGGCTGTCCAGGCGCCAGGCGAGCTGGCGCACCAGCAGCTGGTCGATATCCGACGAAAGGCTACCGGCCCAACGACCGTCGGTCGCCGAACTCAGACTGCCATCGGCCTGACGTTGCAGGAAGGTTTCACGTTGCAGGTAATCGGCAACCGATACCGGGCCGAGCACCACGGCCATGCCCGCACTCTGCGAAGGCTGGCCAGGATCACCACTGTCGAGCTGGTACAGGGCAACCGGCTGGTGCATGGTGCACCCGCCAAGGCCCAGCAGGCCAGTCATCAACAGCGCAAATGGAAGGCGCAGAAATTTCATCATCCCATCCAGGCGGTCGCCAAAAGGCCAACCGCAGTGATACACATAGATTCAAACGGGCACACGGCCACGCCGGCACCGCAAGGGCCATATCATCCGCGAAATAACCGTCCGACTCCAGCATTTCTGCCCGGAACGACGCTGAAATTGCCGTTCCAGACATTTCAACCGGTTACGCCGGCACTTCCACCTGCAACCCATCGACCCGCTGGAACCCGCGTGGCAGCTTGCTGCCGCGCCGTCCGCGCTCACCCTTGTAATGCTCCAGGTCGTCCGCTTTCAGAGATAGGGTACGCTTGCCGGCTTGCAATACAAGTGTCGCGCCATCGGCAATCACAGCCAGATCGGTAACAAATTCTTCACGGCTGGCTACCCGGTCGCCCGGCACCCCGATGATCTTGTTGCCCTTGCCTTTGCCCAGCTGAGGCAGGTCGCTGACCTTGAACACCAGCAGACGGCCTTCGGTAGTCACCGCCGCCAGCCAGTCCTGCTCGCGGTTCGCCACCGGGCGCGGGGTCATGACCTTGGCACCGTTGGGCAGGCTGAGCAAGCCCTTGCCGGCCTTGTTCTTGGCCTGCAGGTCTTCACCCTTGACCACGAAGCCATAGCCGGCGTCCGAAGCCACCACGTACAGCGCATCGTCGTCCGGCAACAGCACGCACTCGAAGGTGGCCCCCGGTGGTGGCGTCAGGCGACCGGTCAGCGGTTCGCCCTGACC
Source organism: Pseudomonas sp. B14(2017) (assembly GCF_002113255.1). Lineage (NCBI taxonomy): Bacteria > Pseudomonadati > Pseudomonadota > Gammaproteobacteria > Pseudomonadales > Pseudomonadaceae > Pseudomonas > Pseudomonas sp. B14(2017). The sequence goes on along the minus strand of NZ_NEJY01000002.1, from coordinate 239,604 downwards.
ACGCGCCGACGGCAGGCTGTGAGCGGCCAGCGAGTAGCTGCGGCCAGTGGAGTCGATGAGCACGGCGAACTGGTTGGAGCGCCCGGCGGCGGCGGCCTTGAAGCCATCGCCGGCCTTGTACGACAGGCCGGTAGCATCGATGTCGTGGCCCTTGGCGCAGCGCACCCAGCCCTTCTCCGACAGCACCACGGTGACCGGCTCGGTCGGCATCAGTTCGTTTTCCGACAGCGCCTTGGCCTCGGCACGCTCGACGATCGGCGAGCGGCGGTCGTCGCCATAGGTTTCGGCATCCTTGATCAGCTCGCTGCGTACCAGTTTGCGCAGCTTGGCATCGCTGCCCAGCAGGGCGAGCAGTTTGGCCTGCTCTTTCAGCAATTCATCCTGCTCGCCACGGATCTTCATCTCTTCCAGGCGCGCCAGCTGCCGCAGGCGGGTCTCGAGGATGTAGTCGGCCTGGATTTCGGTCAGGTCGAAACGGGCGATCAGGGCTTGCTTGGGCTGGTCCTCGGTACGGATGATGTGGATAACTTCATCCAGGTTGAGGAACGCGGTCAGCAAACCTTCCAACAGGTGCAGGCGCTTCTCCACCTTGTCCAGGCGGTGCTGCAGGCGGCGACGGACGGTAGTGGTACGGAACTCCAGCCACTCCAGCAGCAGCGCTCGCAGGTTCTTCAGCTGTGGCCGGCCGTCCAGGCCGATGATGTTGACGTTGACCCGGTAGCTGCTTTCCAGGTCGGTGGTGGCGAACAGGTGCTGCATCAGTTCATCGGCATCCACGCGGTTGGAGCGCGGAATGATGACGATGCGGCACGGGTTCTCGTGGTCCGACTCGTCACGCAGGTCGGCGACCATCGGCAGCTTCTTGGCCTGCATCTGCGCGGCGATCTGCTCCAGCACCTTGGCCCCGGAGACCTGGTGCGGCAGCGCGGTGACGACGATGTCGCCATCCTCGACGCGGTACACGGCGCGCATGCGGATGGAGCCGCGGCCGCTTTCGTACATCTTGAGGATTTCTGCCCGCGGCGTGACGATCTCGGCCTCGGTCGGGTAGTCCGGCCCCTGGATGTGCTCGCACAGCTGCTCGATGGTGGCCTTGGGCTCGTCGAGCAGGCGCACGCAGGCCGTGGCCACTTCACGCAGGTTGTGCGGCGGCACGTCGGTGGCCATGCCCACGGCGATACCAGTGGTGCCGTTGAGCAGGATGTTGGGCAGGCGCGCCGGCAGCACGGCCGGCTCCTGCAGGGTGCCGTCGAAGTTGGGCACCCAGTCCACGGTGCCCTGGCCGACTTCGCTGAGCAGCACTTCGGCGTAGCGCGAAAGACGCGCTTCGGTATAACGCATGGCGGCGAACGACTTCGGATCGTCCGGCGCACCCCAGTTGCCCTGGCCGTCGACCAGGGTATAGCGGTAGCTGAACGGCTGCGCCATCAGCACCATGGCCTCGTAGCAGGCCGAGTCGCCATGGGGGTGGAACTTGCCGAGCACGTCACCGACGGTACGCGCCGACTTCTTGTGCTTGGCATCGGCATCGAGCCCCAACTCGCTCATGGCGTAGACGATGCGTCGCTGCACCGGCTTCAGGCCATCGCCGATGTGCGGCAGGGCGCGGTCCATGATCACGTACATGGAGTAGTTGAGGTAGGCCTGTTCGGTGAAGTCAGCCAGCGAGCGGCGTTCCACGCCGTCCAGGCTGAGTTCCAGTGAGTCGCTCATGCGGGCCTCGTCATTTCAGGTTCTGGCGCAGCAGCATGGTGCCGCCGCGCTGGGTAAATTCAAGTTGTTTCAGGGCACTCATGCCCAGCAATACGGTCTGCCCATCCAGGCCCGGCACCACGATGGCGCGTACGTCCTGCAGGCGGATATCCCCCAGCTGCAGGCTGGCCAGGCGCGTGCGGTAGCCTTCGGTACGGCCGTTGGCGGTACTGAGCTGCACCGGGCTGCCACGCTCCAGGCCCAGCTCGCGGCCCAGCGCCTCGGGGATGGCCACGTCGGTGGCACCGGTGTCGAGCATGAAGTGCACCACCTGGCCGTTGATCGCGCCATCCATCACGAAGTGGCCCTGGCCGTTGCCCAGCAGGCGCACCTCGATAAAGCCTTCGCCATGCGACGACTGCACCTGGGCATTGGGGTTGCGCTGGCTGTCTTCCCATTGGCCGAAGAAACGCGTGGCAAGGAACAGCGCCGCCGCCCAGGCGACGATCATCAATACCTTGCCAGCCCGCTTGCCCGGCGCCTGACTCATGGCTTGGCGCTCCATCCGCCTTCCGGCGCATCGAAGCGCCAGACGATCGGGCGTGCCTCGCCATCAGCGCGGGCGCCGTTGTTGTTGTCCACACCGATCCAGGCGCCCTTGGCATCGATCACCAAGGCCTCGGCCAGGCCGAACGGCTGTTGATAGCGGCGCGACTCGACCAGGGCATCGGCAGCGAACGACCAGCAGCGCTCGACCTTGCCACTGTCGGTATCCCGACGGCAGACCCGGTAGGCGTTGCGTTCGAGGGTGAACAGCTTGCCTTCGAACCAGGCAAGGTCAGCGAAGTCACGCGACAGCGCCTGGGCATTGGGCATCTGCGCCGGCTGCATTTCGACGCCAGCCTCGCTCAGCAGCACGCAGCTGCGGCCGCAGGTCCACACCGATTGCTGGCGCTCGATGGCCACCAGGCCCCGCCGCTCGCGCTCGGCGGCCAGCCATAGGCGGTCACCCGCAGGGTTGATCGCCAGGCCTTCGAACAAGGCGTTGAAGTTCAGCAGCATGCCGCTGGCACGGGCCTGACGAACCATGGCCGGGTCGATCTTCAACCAGTCCGCTTCGCCTTCCAGCGGCAGTTGCAGCACCGCGGCATGCGCCTCGCTGACCAGGTACAGGTTACCCGCCTGGTCACAGCTGATGCCTTCGAAATCCAGCTCGCCACCACGAATATACGACGCCGCCCAGTTGCGCGACTTCAGCCCCCACGGCAGGCCACTTTCAGGCACCGCTGGCGGGGCGAAGGTGAGCGGCTGCGCGCGCCAGGTCGGGTTTTGCTGGTCGAAGCGGTAGATACGGTCGTCGTCGCGGTCGGACACGCCCCACAGCCCGCCCCGGCATTCCACCAGGCCAGACAGGTTGCCACCGCGCATGCCTTCGATCGGGTGCTCGGCGCTCAGCTTCAACTCTGGCCAGTTGCCCGCCAGGCTCGGCAGGGCAACCAGCGCCAGACAGGCAGCCAGAAGCCGCCGAATCAAACCATGACCTCGGCCAGGTTACCCTTGGTTTCCAGCCAGCTCTTGCGGTCACCCGCGCGCTTCTTGGCCAGCAGTTTGTCCATCAGCTCGCAGGTGGCCTGCACATCGTCCAGGGTCAGCTGCACCAGGCGCCGGGTGTTCGGGTCCATGGTGGTCTCGCGCAGCTGTGGCGGGTTCATCTCGCCCAGGCCCTTGAAGCGGGTGACCTGTGGCTTGCCGCGTTTCTTCTCGGCCACCAGGCGATCGAGGATACCGTCGCGCTCGGCCTCGTCGAGGGCGTAGTAGATTTCCTTGCCCAGGTCGATGCGGTACAGCGGCGGCATGGCCACGTACACATGCCCGGCCTCGACCAGCGCGCGGAAGTGCTGGACGAACAGCGCGCACAGCAGCGTGGCGATGTGCAGGCCGTCGGAGTCGGCGTCGGCGAGGATGCAGATCTTGCCGTAGCGCAGTTGCGCAAGGTCAGTGGCCCCCGGGTCGACGCCAATGGCCACGGCGATGTTGTGTACTTCCTGGCTGGCCAGGACTTCGCCACCGTCCACTTCCCAGGTGTTGAGGATCTTGCCGCGCAGCGGCAGGATCGCCTGGAATTCCTTGTCGCGTGCCTGCTTGGCCGAGCCACCGGCCGAATCACCCTCGACCAGGAACAGTTCGGCGCGCATCGGATCCTGGCCGGCGCAATCGGCCAGTTTGCCGGGAAGTGCCGGGCCCTGGGTGATGCGCTTGCGCTCGACCTTCTTGCTGGCCTTCAGGCGGCGCCCGGCGTTGCTGATGGCCAGCTCCGCCAGTTGCATGCCCAGCTCGGGGTGGGCGTTGAGCCACAGGCTGAAGGCGTCCTTGACCACGCCGGAAACGAAGGCCGCCGCCTCGCGGGACGACAGGCGCTCCTTGGTCTGCCCGGAGAACTGCGGGTCCTGCATCTTCATCGACAGCACGAAGGTGATGCGTTCCCAGACATCTTCCGGCGCCAGCTTCACACCGCGCGGCAGCAGGTTGCGGAACTCGCAGAATTCGCGCATGGCATCCAGCAGGCCCTGGCGCAGGCCATTGACGTGGGTGCCGCCCTGGGCGGTAGGGATCAGGTTGACGTAGCTTTCCTGGATGCTGTCGCCGCCTTCTGGCAGCCACAGCAAGGCCCAGTCCACCGCCTCCTTGTTACCGGCCAGGCTGCCGCAGAACGGCTCGTCGGGCAGGCGTTGGAACTCGTTGACCGAATCGACCAGGTAGGAGCGCAGGCCGTCCTCGTAGTGCCATTCGACCTTCTCGCCGCTGGCCTTGTCCTCGAAGCTGACCAGCAGGCCCGGGCACAGCACGGCCTTGGCCTTGAGCACGTGCTTGAGGCGGCTGATGGAGAACTTCGGCGAATCGAAGTACTTGGGGTCGGGGCTGAAGTACACGCTGGTACCGGTGTTGCGCTTGCCGACCGAGCCGACCACTTCCAGCTCGCTGGCCTTGAAGCCATCGGCGAAGGTCATCTGGTATTCGTTGCCGTCACGTTTGACGCGCACGCGCACCTGGGTCGACAGGGCGTTTACTACCGAGATGCCCACGCCGTGAAGGCCACCGGAGAACTGGTAGTTCTTGTTGGAGAACTTGCCGCCGGCGTGCAGCTTGGTGAGGATCAGCTCGACCCCGGACACGCCCTCTTCCGGGTGGATGTCCACCGGCATGCCACGGCCATCGTCGCTGACTTCCAGCGAGTGGTCGGCATGGAGGATGACCTGCACCGAACGGGCGTGACCGGCCAGGGCTTCGTCGACACTGTTGTCGATGACTTCCTGGGCCAGGTGGTTGGGGCGGCTGGTATCGGTGTACATGCCCGGCCGCTTGCGGACCGGGTCAAGGCCCGAGAGGACTTCGATGGCGTCTGCGTTATAGGCGCTAGCGCTGGGAGTGGCCATAGGGTCTCGTCGTCAGTCTGGTGAATGCAAAAAAGTCAAAATACAGAAAAATCGAGCGCTGCGTACTGCCCAGGGGCAATGCCGGCAAAGGCCAGCAGTGCCGGCAGGCGCTCGGCGAAGCCCTGGAAGCTGTGGTCGCCACCGGCCTGGATGCGCAGGGCACAAGCACGGTAATAGCGCTCGGCGTGGCGATAGTCCAGGGTTTCATCGGCGGTCTGCAGCCACACTTGATAGCGGCTGGCGTCCACCGGGGCTGGTACTTCCAGCTCGGCCAGGGCCTGCACGTGATCGTGGGTCAGCTCCCAGGCTTCACCGGTGTAGTGATTGTGCTGGGTGCCCAGGTAGCCGTCGAAATGCTTGTGCGGTGTTACCGCCGGGTTCACCAGCAAGGCCTTGAGGCCGTGGCGCTCAGCCAGACAGGTGGCATAGTAGCCGCCGAGCGAACTGCCCACCAGCAGTGGCGCGCCCAGCTCGGCGATGGCCGCTTCGAGCTGGGCGATGGCCTGCCGTGGGTGGTGGTGCAAGGCGGGCACCCGCAGTTGGGCCGACAGGCCCAGTTGCTGCATCATGGCCTCGAGTTGGCGCGCCTTGGTCGAAAGTGGCGAGCTGTTGAAGCCATGGATATAGAGGATGGAACCCGACATGCTGCCCCCGGAATCTGTGGCTTCGCGCCCGGTGATATGGGCGCAGGGACGCGCAGTGTAGCGCGTTCGCCGGGTTTTGGCGCCGCACAGGGGTTTTAGCAACAAATTCTTCAACAGCTTTGAGAGTGCCGGGGGCGCTTTGCGCCCCTATCGCGACACAAGGCCGCTCCCACAGGAGATCGCGTACCCCTGTGCGGCCTTGTGTCGCGATAGGGCTGCGCAGCGGCCCCAAAATCCTCAATAACCAGGGCTATCGAAGTCGAGCTTCACTTCGAAGTCCAGCGCCCGCTCCACCCCGGTCTCCAACCGCCCGTCGGCGTGCAGGCGCAGCCAGCGGTATCCAGGCTGCTCCTCGCTCACCTTGAAATCCTCGCTGCGCGCCGCGAACTGGATACAGGTCGACGGAGTGGCCAGCAGGCGACGGCCGTCGCGCACTTCATCCCATTCCTGGTGCACATGCCCCCACAGCAGCGCCCGCACCTGTGGATAACCCTCGACGATATCGAACAGCGCCTGGGCATTGCGCAAGCCGATCGGCGCAATCCAGGCACAGCCGATATCCACCGGCTGATGGTGGAAGCACACCAGGCAATGCCGTTCACCCGCCTCTCGCAAGGCCGTTTCCAGCACTGCCAGCTGATCACCCTCCAGCAGCCCATGCGTCGCCCCGGGGACGGCCGTGTTGAGCATGACGATGCGCCACGCACCGATATCGGTCACCGCCTGTACCAGCTCCGGCGCCACTTGCGCCATGACTCGGGCCTCGTCATGGTTGCCAGGCAACCAGCGGGTGGGCACGGCAAACGGTGCGGTCAGCTCACGGAATGCTTCATAGGACGCCACGCTGGCGTCCTGGGACAGGTCGCCAGTGCACAGCAGCAGGTCGACAAGCGGTTGCTCCCGTCGCACCTGGGCCACTACATGGCGCAGGCTGTCACGGGTATTGAGGCCCAGCATGCTGCCGGCTGGGTCGGCGAACAGGTGGGCATCGGTCAGTTGCACCACATGCACGGGGCGCGATTGGTCTGGCTGCGGCAACGGCCGTCTCCTCGAACGGATTCAGCGCGAATTATGGCTGCACAACGGGTGCGAGCAAACACCCACGAACGACCTGCGTCACACTTCAGCGAACGCTCGCCAGTTCGTGACCACAAGCCAGGCAGTGGCTCAGCCATTCACCGAGGAACAGGTTGAGCTGGGCCTTTTCGTCCGGCTGGTGCATGGCCTCGTTCGGATACGGGTAGATGCTGCGCAGGCGCCGGGTGTGTTCGGCACTGACCACTTCGGCCATGCGCGCATCGTGGTACACCTGCACTTCCAGGTGCGGCACCGGCAACCACGGCAGGCTGTGCTCCTGGCGCACGTGCAGGGTGGTGGTGTACGGGCAGGCCAGCACCACGTCGAGCACCAGCACGCCAAGCATCTGGTCGCCCTGGGTCATGCCGATGCGGCGCGAGCTCTGGGTGGTGCGCATGTCGGGCAACAGGCGCATCAGCCGGGCGTAGTTGGCCTCGCAGGCTGCCTGCAGCCCGACCAGGTCGACCCGATAACGCTCGCGCAGCAGGTTCACTTCCACATACCTCGTACTTCATCACGGTTCAGCGCCAGCCATTGCAGGCCGATGATGGTCGCCGCGTTGCAGATGCGCCCGTCGCGCACCGCCTGCAGGGCATCCTCGAACGACCACACGCGCACGCGAATGTCCTCACCCTCTTCTTCCAGGCCATGCAGGCCGCCCGCCCCTTCGCTGCTGCAACGGCCGAGGAACAGGTGAACGTATTCGTCACTGCCGCCGGGCGACGGGAAGTAACGGGTCATCGGCCACAGGGCGCTGAAGGCCAGGCCGGCTTCTTCTTCGGCTTCGCGGTGGGCGACTTCCTCGGGTTGCTCGTCTTTGTCGATCAGCCCGGCCACCATCTCGATCAGCCAAGGGTTGTCGACCTTGTCCAGTGCACCGACGCGGAACTGCTCGATCAGCACCACTTCATCGCGCAACGGGTCGTACGGCAGCACGCACACCGCATCATGGCGCACAAACAGTTCGCGACTGATCTCGCGGCCCATGCCCCCGGCAAACAACTCGTGGCGCAGGCGTAGCTTGTCAAGCTTGTAAAAGCCCTGGAAGCAGTTGGCCCGCTCGATGATTTCGAAGCCCTTGGGCACTGAGTTCAACGCGTCTGACATGGAAATCCTCATTACCTCGAATACCGCATCGCGCCATCCTACTCTGCACGCCTGCCGGTTTCATCCCTTTCCGTCAACCGTTCGCGCACTCGGGACAGCGCGCCTTCTCTCTGTTAGCTTAGTGGCGAACTGAAGGCCGCGCAGACGGTCAAAGGCCGACTTTTCCCTGTTCTGCAAGGATCCTCATGACACTTGTCAAACTGACTTCCGTGGCTGTGCTGGCCCTGGCCCTGGGTGCCTGCCAAAGCCTGTTCACGCCCAACTACCGGGCGCCGCTCGAGGTCAAGCGTGATGCCTGGGAGCATGTCAAACCCGGCTGCAGCGAAAGCGACTGCCCGCTGGTGAACATCGACATGATCCACTTCCCGGCCTTGCCCAAGCTCGATGGCATCGTCGAGAAACGCCTGCTGCAACTGACCGAAGACAACCAGCGCGGTAACGCACCGACCACCCTGCAAGCCTACGAGCAGCAGTACCTGGCCAGTGCCGACAAGCGCAACAGCAGCTACCTGCAGGCCAAGGTACGCGAGCAGCATGACGGACTGGTGATCATCGAACTGTCCAGCTACCTGGACAGCGGCGGCGCCCATGGCATGCCCGGGCGTGGTTTCATCAACTATTCGCGCAAGCTGGACAAGGTGCTGACCCTGCAGGACATGCTGGTGCCTGGCCAGGAAGACACCTTCTGGAAAACCGTCGAGGAGTCGCACCGCGCCTGGCTGATCAGCGTAGGCATGGACAAGGACGCCGAGTTCATCAAGACCTGGCCGTTCAAGCAGTCGCCGCACGTCGCCCTGACGTACGGCGCGGTGGTGGTCAAGTACGAGGTCTATTCCATCGCGCCCTACTCCATGGGCCACGTGGAATTGAAGATCCCGTATCCGCGCCTGAATGGCGTGCTCAAGCCCGAACTGTTTCCCGGCCGCGGCTGAAGCTCAGCAGCCCGTGCAGTAGCCCTGCCAGCAGCAATGCCGGCAGGGTCGCACCCAGGTCCGGCGCTTGCGCGGCGATCAGATGGTACGCGGCAACACCCACCCCCCAGGCCAGCAGTGCCTGCCAGTGCAAGCCATGCACCTGTGCCGGCAAGCGGCGGCGACGGATCACGTAATGGTCCATCAATACCACACCGAACAGCGGCGCAAACACCGAGCCGATCAGCAGCAGGAAGTTCTCGTACTGTGCCAGTGGCGCCAGCAAGGCGATCAGCGTGCACAGCACGCCAATGGCCAGAGCCAGGTGCTCGACCTTCAGGCGCACCAGCACGCCGGTGGAAACGGCCGCCGAGTGAATGTCGGCAAAAGCCTTTTCCGACTCGTCCAGCAGAATCAGCAGCAGTGGGATGCCCATGCCGGCGCCCGCGAGGGCCAGCAGCAGGGCGTTGGCTTCGCCACTGCCGGCGAAGGCCAAGGTGTAGCCCACGCCCAGGCTCATCAGCCAGGTGTTGCCGATGAAGTAGCCCAGCACCGTACCGCCGAATACATGTTTGCCGTTACGGGCAAAACGCGAGTAGTCGGCGATCAGCGGCAACCACGACAGCGGCATGGCGATGGCGATGTCGAAGCCCACGGCCAGCGACATCGAACCGTCACCGGCACGGTCCCACAGTGCCGCCAGGTCGGCCTTGGCGAACAGGTTCCAGGTCAGCCACAGGCAAGCGCCCAGCAGCAGCCAGATGCCCCAGGTGCGCAGCACCTTGCGTACGAACGCCAGCGGCCCACCGACCGCGAGCAGGGTGGCCAGCGCGCCGAAGCACAGGGTCCAGAGCACAGGACTGTTCCAGGCGCTGGCTTCGCCGAACGCCCGCGCGCCCAGCAGGCTGGCGGCATCGCGCATGACGATGATCTCGAACGCGCCCCAGCCCACCAGTTGCAGCAGGTTGAGCAGCGCCGGCAAGCGCGCGCCGTGGCCGCCCAGGCTCAGTTTCAGTGTGCCCATGGCCGACAGGCCGGTATCGCTGCCGATGACACCGGCAGCCCCCAGCAGCAGCACACCCACACCGGTGCCCAGGGCGATAGCCAGCACCGCGCCGGCAAGGCCCAGGCCAGGGGCCAGCATGGCGCCGACCTGCAGCACCATCAGGCCGATGCCGAGGGAGAACCATAGCGAGAACAGGTCGCGGGCGCCGAAGATGCGCTGGGCGGTGGGGACCGGGTGGTCGGGGGAGAATTGGCTGGGTGATGTCATGGTTGGCGCTCGCCGGCAATGTTGTTGGTGTTCCTGGCGAGGACTTCGTCCTCGTATCGCGACACAAGGCCGCTCCCACAAAAACCGCGCTGGCCTCAAGCCTTGCGCGGTCCCTGTGGGAGCGGCCTTGCGTCGCGAAAGGGCCGCAAAGCGGCCCCAGCGGTCTTAGACTTTGTGATACAGCTGGCTGCCTTCCTGGCGGAACCGCTCGGCCTGCTCACGCATGCCTTGCTCGACCGTCACATCCACGGTTTCGATCTTGGCGGCGTATTCACGCACCTCCTGGGTAATCTTCATCGAGCAGAACTTCGGCCCGCACATCGAGCAGAAGTGCGCGACCTTGGCCGATTCCTTCGGCAGGGTCTCGTCGTGGTAGGCACGGGCAGTGTCCGGGTCCAGGCCGAGGTTGAACTGGTCTTCCCAACGGAACTCGAAGCGTGCCTTGGACAAGGCGTTGTCACGAATCTGCGCACCCGGGTGGCCCTTGGCAAGGTCGGCGGCATGAGCGGCGATCTTGTAGGTGATGATGCCGGTCTTCACGTCATCCTTGTTCGGCAGGCCCAGGTGCTCCTTGGGCGTGACGTAGCAGAGCATGGCGCAACCGAACCAGCCGATCATCGCCGCACCAATGCCCGAGGTGATGTGGTCGTAGCCAGGAGCGATATCGGTGGTCAGCGGGCCGAGGGTGTAGAACGGCGCCTCGTCGCAGCACTCCAGCTGCTTGTCCATGTTCTCCTTGATCAACTGCATCGGCACGTGACCGGGGCCTTCGATCATGCACTGCACGTCGTGCTTCCAGGCGATCTTGGTCAGCTCGCCAAGGGTTTCCAGCTCACCGAACTGCGCGGCATCGTTGGCGTCAGCAATCGAGCCGGGGCGCAGGCCGTCGCCCAGCGAGAAGCTGACGTCGTAGGCCTTCATGATTTCGCAGATTTCGTCGAAGTGGGTGTACAGGAAGTTTTCCTTGTGGTGCGCCAGGCACCACTTGGCCATGATCGAGCCACCACGGCTGACGATACCGGTGACGCGCTTGGCGGTCAGCGGCACATAGCGCAGCAGTACACCGGCGTGGATGGTGAAGTAGTCCACGCCCTGCTCGGCCTGCTCGATCAGGGTGTCGCGGAACAGCTCCCAGGTCAGGTCTTCGGCCACGCCATTGACCTTTTCCAGGGCCTGGTAGATCGGCACGGTACCAATCGGCACCGGCGAGTTGCGGATGATCCACTCACGGGTTTCGTGAATGTGCTTGCCGGTGGACAGGTCCATGACCGTGTCCGAACCCCAGCGGATGCCCCAGGTCAGCTTGGCCACTTCTTCCTCGATCGAGGAACCCAGGGCGCTGTTGCCGATGTTGCCGTTGATCTTCACCAGGAAGTTGCGGCCGATGATCATCGGCTCCACTTCCGGGTGGTTGATGTTGGCCGGGATGATCGCGCGGCCACGGGCGATTTCCTGGCGAACGAACTCGGGGGTGATTTCTTTCGGAATGTTGGCCCCGAAGCTGTGCCCGGCGTGCTGCTCGTCGAGCAAGCCCGCGGCGCGTGCCTCTTGCAGCTTCATGTTTTCGCGGATGGCCACGTACTCCATCTCGGCAGTGATGATGCCTTGGCGGGCATAGTGCATCTGCGAGACGTTGGCGCCCGCCTTGGCACGGCGCGGGTTGCGCACGTGGGCGAAACGCAGCTTGGCCAGTTCGGCATCGTTCAGGCGCTGCTGGCCGAAGTCGGAGCTCAGGCCGGCCAGGCGCTCGGTGTCACCGCGTGCCTCGATCCACGCCGAACGCACGTCGGCCAGGCCCTTGCGCACGTCGATGACAACGTTGGGGTCGGTGTACGGGCCGGAAGTATCGTAGACCAGCACCGGGGCATTGGACTCGCCACCGAAATCGGTCGGGGTGTCGTCCAGGCTGATTTCACGCATGGGCACGCGGATGTCCGGGCGCGAGCCTTCGACATACACCTTGCGCGAACGCGGGAACGGTTGCACGGACTGCTGATCGACTTGTGCCGATTCGCTGAGGTTGATCGCTTTTTCTTGTTTGGTCATCACAGGCTCTCCAGACGGCTTCCTAGCAGTGGAATGTCGGGGTGAACCTGAAAGGCGCGGACGCACCCTTGATGGGTGCAGTGCCGGATATGGGGGGTGCCTGAAGCTGCATGCAGCTGCGACATTCCCGGACCTGGCACAAGAGGCTCCCCGGGAAGGCGAGCAATCTTGTTCCCTACGCAGGCGCTAACCTGATCAGGTTCAACGGGATCCGCAACTTTGCGATCTCAGCCTTTGCTTCAAGGCACCCCGACAAGAACATGCGCAGTCTAGACTGGAGTGGTCGGCAAAGCCAAGCAGGTAAATGCGCGGATGATGAAAGGCACCCCGAGCGATTGTTGCCGGGTGCGCATGGCACTACACTGGCCCATCGCTCGATACTCAACAGTTCAGTAATTAAATTTCGTACAAGGATTGCCTCTATGCTGCGCAAACTCTCACTGGCAATAGCCGTGTCTTGTGCGTCCAACGGAGTGGTCTGGGCAGCGGACGTGCCCACTACAGTGAAAACCGACCTGGTCAGCGTCTATCAGGAAGCGGTCGACAACAACGCTGACCTGGCTGCGGCTCGCGCCGATTACGGCGCCCGCCGTGAAGTGGTACCGCAGGCTCGCGCCGGGTTGCTGCCCAACCTTTCGGCCGGTGCCGAAATGCTGAACACCCGCACCAAGCTGGACGAACCATCGGCCACCAGCAACCGCAGCGGCAATACCTGGAGCGCGACCCTGGCGCAACCTATCTTCCGCGCTGACCGCTGGTTCCAGTTGCAGGCGGCCGAGGCGGTCAACGAACAGGCGGCGCTGGAGCTGTCGGCGACCGAACAGAACCTGATCCTGCAAACCGCGCAGAATTACTTCGCCGTGCTCCGTGCCCAGGACAACCTGGCCGCGACCAAGGCCGAGGAAGCTGCCTTCAAGCGCCAGCTGGACCAGTCCAACGAACGATTCGACGTCGGCCTCTCCGACAAGACCGACGTGCTGCAATCCCAGGCCAGCTACGACACGGCGCGGGCCAACCGGATCATTGCCGAGCGCCAGGTACAGGATGCCTTCGAGGCCCTGGTGACCCTGACCAACCGGGAATACACATCGATTCAAGGCGTGGTCCATACCCTGCCGGTGCAGGTCCCTACGCCCAACGATGCCAAGGCCTGGGTCGAAACCGCCGGGCGCCAGAACCTCAACCTGCTGGCCACCAACCACGCGGTCGTCGCTGCCGAGGAAACCCTGCGCCAGCGCAAGGCCGGCCACGCGCCGACCCTGGACGCAGTTGCCAAGTATCAGAAGGGTGACAACGACAACTTCGGTTTCACCAACCCCGCACCGGCCCCCGTCACGCGCTATAGCGGCGACGTCGAGCAGACCAGCATCGGCCTGCAGTTGAACATCCCGATCTACAGCGGCGGCCTGACCAGTTCGCAGGTGCGCGAGGCCTACCAGCGCCTGAGCCAGAGCGAGCAGCAGCGTGAAAGCCTGCGCCGCCAGGTGGTGGAAAACACCCGCAACCTGCACCGCGCGGTAAACACCGACGTGGAACAGGTGCAGGCGCGCAAGCAGTCGATCATCTCCAACCAGAGCGCGCTGGAAGCCACCGAGATCGGCTACCAGGTGGGTACCCGCAATATCGTCGACGTGCTTGACGCCCAACGTCAGCTGTACACCTCGGTGCGCGACTATAACAACAGCCGCTATGACTACATCCTCGATAACCTGAGCCTGAAACAGGCGGCCGGCACCTTGAGCCCGCAGGACCTGCAGGACCTCAAGCGGTACCTGAAGCCAGACTACAACCCGGACAAGGACTTCCTGCCGCCGGACCTGGCGGCTGCAGCGGCGAAGAACTTCGAGCGTCGCCCCTGAGATAGAGGTGGATTTTCCGCAGGGTGGGTTTCTTTTGATGGCCTCATCGCCGGCAAGCCAGCTCCCACAGGTTCTCCACTGGCCTTAAGCCTTGTGCAGTACCTGTGGGAGCCGGCTTGCCGGCGATGAGGCCAGAAAACCCAACACAGAACTCAGCGGATAAGTGCACCCAGGCCATCGAGCAAGCGCTGCAACGCGCCCTGGTTGGCCCGCATTACCGCCCTGCCCGCCTCGCCCATGCGCTGCGCGTCCTGCGGCAACTCGACCAGCCGCCGCACCGCTTCGGCCAGCCCGTCCGCATCGTCCACCTGCTGCAACGCCCCCGCCTCGCGCAGCATCGCGCTGATTTCGAGGAAGTTGAACACATGCGGCCCCATCAGCACCGGCAAGGCCAGCGCCGCGGGCTCCAGCGGGTTGTGCCCGCCGGTCGCCACCAGGCTTCCACCGACGAAGGCAATGTCGGCCAGGGCATAGAGGAACAGCAGTTCGCCCATGGTATCGCCGAGCAATACGCGAGTCTGCGCATCGACCGGCGTGCCGGCAGAGCGCCGCACGGTGGTGAACTGTTCGCTGCACAGCGTATGCACCGCTGCGAATCGCTCGGGGTGGCGCGGCACCAAGATCAGCAGGGCATCACCATGCACCTGCAACAATTGCCGATGTGCCTGCAGGATCAACGCATCTTCACCTTCGTGGGTGCTGGCGGCGATCCACACCGGGCGCTGTGCAGCCCCCCACTGTTCACGCAATGCCTTGGCACGCGGCAACAGTTGCTCATCGATCTTCAGGTCGAACTTGATCGAACCGGTGACCTGCACGCACTCCGGACGCGCGCCCAGGTCACGAAAACGCTGGGCCTCGGTTTCGGTCTGCACGGCAATCAGGCTCATCTCGGCCAGCATCGGCCGGGTCAGCCTGGCAAAGCGCCCATAGCCACGGGCCGAGCGCTCAGACAAGCGTGCGTTGGCCAGCGCTACTGGAATGCCGCGCTTCGCACACTGGTGAATGTGGTTGGGCCACAGCTCGGTTTCCATGATGATGCCCAGCTTCGGCTGCACATGGTCGAGAAAGCGCCCTGCCGCCCAAGGCAGGTCGTAGGGCAGGTAGCAATGCTGCACGCGAGGTTCGTCGGCGAACATGGCGCGAATACGCTCTGAGCCGGTCGGGGTCATGCAGGTAAGCGTGATTGGCAATTCCGGGTAGGCCTTGAGCAAGGCGCGCACCATCGGTGCCGCCGCAATGCTCTCGCCCACCGATACCGCGTGTACCCAGATGCCGCCCCGGCGCATGGCCGGCAGCCTGAAAGCAAAGCGCTCGCCGATGCGTTGACCATAGGCCGGCGCCTTGCGCGCGCGGAGGTACAGGCGCAGCGCAACCAGCGGCAGGCCCAGGTGAAACAACAAGGTATAGAGTGTTCTGTTCATGGCCGCGGAGTTTACCCGATCGCGCGCAGGTGCACCGCAAAGCGCTCGGCCAGCCACTGCGCGGCAGGCCCCAGTGGCTCGTCGCGGCGCCAGGCCAGTTCCACCACCAAGGCCGGTGGCCGCCACTCGCTGTCCAGTTCGACCATGTGCGCCTGGTAGGTCGGGTACTGCACCACGTGCCGCGGCAGCCAGGCCCAGCCCAGGCCGCGCATCAGCAGTTCGGCCATGGCGTAGAAGCTGTCGGCGCGCCACACCTGCGGGCTGATCGCCTCCCCGCCGGGATAGCCGCTTTGCTGCGGGGCAATCAGCAATTGTCGGTGACGCGCCAATTGCTGCCGGGTAACCCGGCCTTCGCCGGCAAGCGGGTGACCGACCGCGCACACCGTGACCATTTCCACACTGCCCAGGGCGCGCCGCTCCAGCGAGGCCGGGATGCTCTCGTGGTGGAAGAACAGGCCAAGATCAGCGCGCCGCTCCACCAGCTTGCGCGCCACATCGCCCTGGGCACCGCTGGCCAGCTGCACCTCCAGGAATGGGTAGCGGCTGGCCAGCTCGTCGAGGCTGTCGA
The DNA here is from genome assembly GCF_002113255.1 of Pseudomonas sp. B14(2017). Taxonomy (NCBI): domain Bacteria; kingdom Pseudomonadati; phylum Pseudomonadota; class Gammaproteobacteria; order Pseudomonadales; family Pseudomonadaceae; genus Pseudomonas; species Pseudomonas sp. B14(2017). The sequence continues at coordinate 223,569 of NZ_NEJY01000002.1, read as the reverse complement.
TGACCGGCTGGTAGGGCATGGCTTCGTCCTGGGCGACCCGCAACAAGGCCTCCTGCCCGCGCATCAGCGCCAACGCACGGCCATCCAGGCGCTCGCACTGGCGCAACAGTTCGCGGGCATCTTCCAGCAGGGCGCTGCCATTCTCGGTCAGCTTGGGTTGCCGGCCACTGCTGCGCTCGAACAAGGTGACCCCCAGGTCGGTTTCGAGCAGGGCGATCGCGCTGCTGATCGCCGACTGGGCCTTGCGCTGCTCGCGGGCCACAGCAGAGAACGAGCGCAGTTCTGCAACGCGCAGGAAGGTACGCAACTGTTCGAGGTTCCACTGCTCGGCCATCAACCTATCTCCAATAGTGATAGGTAATGACTTTACCCCATCCAGGTTCCGTCTAGAATGCCCGACCAGTTACCGGAGGATCCCGCCATGAATGCCTACACCTACCTCGCCATCGCCATCTGCGCCGAAGTCATCGCCACCGCTTCCATGAAAGCGGTGAAAGGCTTGAGCACGCCCTTGCCGTTGCTGCTGATGGTGGTTGGCTATGGCATTGCGTTCTGGATGCTGACCCTGGTGGTGCGCAGCATTCCGGTGGGGATCGCCTATGCCATCTGGTCGGGGCTGGGGATTGTACTGATCAGTGTGGCGGCGCTGGTGATCTATGGGCAGAAGCTGGATGTGCCAGCGATGCTGGGCATGGCGATGATCGTGGGTGGGGTGGTGGTGATTCAGTTGTTTTCGAGGACGGCTGGGCATTGAGGCAGCCTGTACGGGCCTCATCGCCGGCAAGCCAGCTCCCACAGAGTTGATACAGGCCGCAGGGTCAACGCCATCCCTGTGGGAGCTGGCTTGCCGGCGATAGGGCCATCACAGGTATACCCTGTATACTTGCCAGCTGTCCCAGTCTTCGAGGTACCGCCATGCCATCCGCCATTTCCACTGACGTGCTGATCGTCGGCGCCGGGGTCGCAGGCCTCTGGCTCAATGCCCGCCTGCGCCGGCTGGGCTACTCGACAGTACTGGTGGAACGCGCCAGCCTTGGCGGCGAGCAGACCATCAAGTCCCAAGGCATCATCCATGGCGGCACCAAGTACGCCCTGCACGGTGCCCTGACCGGCGCCTCGGAAGCCATCGCCGACATGCCGCGACGCTGGCGCGAAGCGCTGAGCGGCAGCGGCGAGCTGGACCTGACCCGCACCCGCCTGCTGTCCGACGCCCACTACCTGTGGTCACCAGGCACCCTGGCCGGCAACCTCACCAGCTTCTTCGCCAGCAAGGCCGTGCGCGGCCGGGTCGACCAGGTGAAGGGCGAGCAACTGCCGCCGGCGCTGCAGGACCGCGCCTTCAAGGGCAAGGTCTATCGCCTGGCCGAACTGGTCATCGACGTACCCAGCCTGCTGGCCAACCTGGCCGAACTGGCAGGCGACAGCCTGCTGGCCGGTGAGCGCATCGAGCCACTGCGCGAGGGCGACGACCTGGTCGGCCTGCGCGTCGACGAGCGCGACATCCGCGCTCAGCGCATCGTGCTCAGCGCCGGCGCCGGCACCGAAGAGCTGCTGCATGCCCTGGGCCAGAACCAGCCAGCCATGCAGACACGCCCGCTACATATGGTGATGGCCAAGGGTGCCAACCTGAAACCGCTTTACGCCCATTGCCTGGGTGGCGGGCCAAAGCCACGGGTGACGGTTACCACCCACCCCGCCGCCGATGGCCAGTGGGTCTGGTACCTGGGCGGCGACCTGGCCGAAGCCGAAGGCGTTGCCCGCGAGCCGGCTGCGCAAATCGCCGCGGCACAGAAAGAGATCGCCAGCCTGCTGCCATGGGTCGACCAGAGCCAGGTGCGCTGGGCCACCCTGCGGGTCAACCGTGCGGAACCGGCGCAATCGGGCCTGGTCCGCCCAGACAACGCCTTCCTCGCCGACCAGCAACGCCTGCTGGTCGGCTGGCCGACCAAGCTGGCCCTGGCACCGGACTTCAGCGACCGGGTCATCAGCCACCTGGAGCGCGACAGTATCCGCCCACAGGCGCAGGCCGACATGGCCGACCTGCCACGCCCACCGCTGGGCGTACCGGCCTGGGAGCAACTGCTGCCATGAGCCTGCCGACCCTGCACGACTTCCATCGCCCCTTGGGCAGCACCGGTTTCAAGGTTTCGCCGCTCGGCCTGGGCACGGTCAAGCTGGGCCGCGACCAGGGCGTGAAGTACCCCACCGGCTTCACCATCCCCGGCGATGACGAAGCCCGCCTGCTGCTGGCCCAGGCCCGCGAGCTGGGCATCAACCTGATCGACACCGCCCCGGCCTACGGCCGCAGCGAAGAGCGCCTGGGCCCGCTGCTGCGCGGCCAGCGCGATGAATGGGTGATCGTCAGCAAGGTTGGCGAAGAATTCGACAATGGCCAATCGCACTTCGACTTCAGCGCCGCCCACACCCGCCGCTCGGTGGAGCGCAGCCTGCGGCGCCTGGAAACCGACCGCATCGAGCTGGTGCTGGTGCATTCCGACGGCAACGACCTGGCGATCCTGGAACAGCAGGAGGTCTACCAGACCCTTGCCGAGCTCAAGCAGGAGGGCAAGATCCTCGGCTTCGGCCTGTCCGGCAAGACCGTCGCCGGCGGCCTGAAGGCGCTGGAGCAAGGCGACTGCGCCATGGTCACCTACAACCTCAATGAACAGGCAGAACGCCCGGTGCTGGACTACGCTGCCGAACACGGCAAGGCCATCCTGGTGAAGAAGGCCCTGGCCAGCGGGCATATCTGCCTGGCCCCGGGCGTTGACCTGGTGCAGGCCAGCTTCGAGCTGCTGTTCGCCCACCCGGGCGTCAGCAGTGCTATCGTCGGCACCATCAATCCGTTGCACCTGGCCCACAACGTGGCCACCGTCGCCCGTATCCTGGGCCAGCATTGAGTTGCCCGGCCCACGGGCCTGGACTGACCCGACGCAAGGAGGAGCCTCGTGGCGCGAACGCTGATCCGCAAGAACCCGAGCAACTTCAAGACACTGCCGCTGCATGTCGAGGCCACGCCCGAAGGGCTGATCTACCAGAGCATCGGCATGCCGCTGAACTTTGCCCAGATCCAACAACGGCGCAAGGCCATCCAGTTGCCCGACGTGCAGCGCTTCGTGATCGAACTGGCCAACCTGGGCGTGTCGGTGCGGCTGACCCTGCATTGGCAGAACCGCGATTATTGGGTGCTGGTACGTCAGCGCCGGCAAGACCGTGGCGACGTGGTGCTGAAACTGATTTCCGGCTATGTGCCGGCGCAGGAGCTGAACCTGCCATTGCACACGGCCGTGCAGGAAGTGGCCGAGGAATGCCTGCTGGAAACCCCGGAAGGCTGGCTGGGCGGGCGCTTCAACGACACCTGGTTGCCGGTGCCCTACGCTGCCGCCCTGCACTACCGCGAAACGCCGCACTTCGTGCTGGCCCCGGAGTCCGGTGCCGCGCGCCCGGTGCACTGCGGCAAGCTGATGCTGCTGGAACGGCCACGGGCGTATGTGCACCTGCCCACCGCCTCGCTGCAACTGATCTACGACATGCGCCTGCAGGTACCCCGGGACGCCAAGAAGCTCAGCCTGTTCCACGTTGATGAGCGGCTGGAGGGCGACCAACTGGTGGCGCGGCTAAACCGCAAACGGCCAGACCTGTACCTGATGCCATTGAAGGACGGCCAGCCACTGGCTGAGCTGTATACCGTAAAGAAGGATGAACTGGTGCCGGCGAGCACGCGCGGGCTGTACCTGGCCGAAAGTTTTGCCCGGCAGGAAGGCTGGGTGGTCACGGACGAGCGGGTGCGCTGGAAGGATTGGGTGAAGCAGCAGGGGTTGGTGGAGAACAAGCCGGTGCGGGCATCGCACCTGCAGCGGTTTGGCGACAAGGCGCGGGAACTGCTGGAGCGGGCGCGGACCTCATTGCACAAGTGACATCCTGGGGCTGCTTTGCAGCCCAATCGCCGGCAAGCCAGCTCCCACAGGTACTGCACAGGCCTTGAGAGCAGCGCGGTCGGGGTGGGAGCTGGCTTGCCGGCGATTGGGCCGCAAAGCGGCCCAAACTTTCTCAGTTCTTGCGAATCTTCTCGACGATCGCAGTGGTCGAGCTGTTCTCGACCAGCCCCAGCACCTTCACGGTACCGCCATAGGCCTTGACGATATCGGCACCCACCACCTGGTCGATGCCATAGTCGCCACCCTTGACCAGCACGTCCGGCTTGACCTGGCTCAGCAGGTTCTCCGGCGTGCCCTCGGGGAAGCTGATGACCCAGTCCACTGCCCCCAGCCCGGCCAGTACGGCCATGCGCCGGTCGACGCTGTTGATCGGCCGGCCCGGCCCTTTCAGGCGGCTGACCGAGGCATCGTCGTTGACCGCGACGATAAGGCGATCGCCCTGGGCCCGCGCCTGCTCCAGATAGGTGACATGCCCGGCATGCAGGATGTCGAAGCAGCCGTTGGTGAAGACGATCTTCTCTTTGTGCGCCCGCGCGTCGTCGATGGCCAGCAGCAGTTGCTCCAGGCCCAGCACGCCGCGCTCGGAGCCTTCCTCACGCTGGATCGCCCGGCGCAGCTCGGGGGCGCTGATCGCAGCCGTACCCAGCTTGCCGACCACGATGCCCGCCGCCAGGTTGGCCAGTGCCACGGCGTGGGGCAGGTCCTCGCCGGCAGCGATGGCCGCGGCGAGGGTGGAGATGACGGTATCACCGGCACCGGTCACATCGAACACTTCACGCGCCCGCGCCGGCAGGTGCAGCGCCGGCTGGCCGACGCGCAGCAGGGTCATGCCGTGCTCGCCACGGGTCACCAGCAAGGCGCCAAGGTCCAGGTCCTGCAGCAGCTGCAGGCCCTTGGCGACCAGCTCGGCCTCATCGGCGCAACGGCCGACGATGGTCTCGAACTCGCTGAGGTTGGGGGTGATCAGGCTGGCGCCACGGTAGATGGAAAAGTCCTTGCCCTTGGGGTCGGCCAGCACCGGAATACCTTTGGCCCGCGCAGCCTGAATCAGGCTCTGGTGGTTTTTCAGTGCGCCCTTGCCGTAGTCGGACAGGACCAGCACCTTGACGCCCTCGAGCAGGCTGTCGACCTCCGCACCCAGCGACAGCGGGTCGGTGGCAAACGGTTCTTCGAAATCGATGCGCAGCAACTGCTGGTGACGGCTCATGACCCGCAGCTTGACGATGGTCGGCTGGTGCGCGATGCGCTGGAACACCGAGCGCACGCCTGCAGCCTGCAGGCTGTTGGCCAGGCTGTCGGCGGCCTCGTCCTGGCCAGTGACGCCAATCAGCGAAGCCGGCGCGCCCAGGGCGGCAATGTTCAAGGCAACGTTGGCCGCGCCGCCGGGGCGATCCTCGATCTGATCGACCTTGACCACCGGGACTGGCGCTTCAGGCGAGATACGCGAAGTACCGCCATGCCAGTAGCGGTCGAGCATGACATCGCCGACCACCAGTACCGGGGCTTGATCGAAACGCGGCATGGACAACTTCATGGGCAACCCATATGGAAATAATGAACAGGGGCAGGATATTAGCACAGGGTAGACGACGGCTTTATGGCCAGATCACCCCAGGAAAATTCCCGTGACAATCGGGGCCGCGATGGCCCCGATCAGCGAGGGGTCAGGTGATATCGGCCTTGGCCGGCTCATCCAGGCCCATGGCATGCAGGCGGGCATAATGGCCATTGGCCGCGAGCAGCTCGGCATGGGTGCCGCGCTCGACCAGCCGGCCCTGGTCCATGACCAGGATCTGGTCGGCCTTCTCGATGGTCGACAGGCGGTGGGCGATCACCAGCGTGGTACGGCCCTGCATCACATGGTCCAGGGCAGCCTGGATATGCCGCTCGGACTCGGTATCCAGCGCCGAGGTGGCTTCGTCGAGGATCAGCAGCGGCGCGTTCTTCAGCAGTGCCCGGGCGATGGCCAGACGCTGGCGCTGGCCGCCGGAGAGCAGCACGCCGTTTTCACCCACTTCAGTATCGAAGCCTTTTGGCAGCCGGTCGACGAACTCCTTGGCGTAGGCATCGGCCGCAGCGGCTTCGATGTCGGCGCGCGGGGCGCCGGCCAGGTCGCCATAGGCGATGTTGTTGGCCACGGTATCGTTGAACAGGGTGACATGCTGTGTCACCTGCGAAACGTGACGACGCAGGTTGCGCAGGCGATAGTTCTCGATCTCCACGCCATCGAGCAGGATCTGCCCCTGGTCGTGATGATAGAAGCGCGGGATCAGCGCCGCCAGGGTCGACTTGCCGCTGCCGGAGCGGCCAACCAGGGCAATCATCTGGCCCGGCTCGGCCACGAAGCTGATATCGCTCAGCACCTCACGCTCGGTACCCGGGTAGGTGAAGCTCAGGTTGCGCACTTCCAGGCGCCCTTCCACCCGCTCCTTCTCGACGGTGCCGCTGTCCACTTCAGGCGCTTCGTCCAGCTGCTCGAAGATGCTTTCGGCACCGGCCAGGCCCTTCTGTATTGTCGAGCTGACTTCCGAAAGCTGACGAATCGGCTTGGGCAACAGGCCGGCGGCGGTGATGTAAGCCACCAGGTCACCGGCAGTGGAGTCACCGCGCAGGAACAACACCAGGAACATCAGCGCGGCCATGGCGGTGTAGATCACCAGTTGCAGCATCGGCGTGTACAGCGAGCCGGTCTTGGTCATGTGCAACTGCTTGTCGGTGTTGCTCTGGCTGGCCTTGCCGAAACGCTGCTCCTCGTAGGCCTCGCCGCCGAAGCTGCGCACCACACGGTAGCCCTGGATGGTTTCCGAGGCGACGTGGGTGACGTCGCCCATTGCCACCTGGATCTTCTTGCTCTGCTTGCGGAATTTCTTGCTGGCGACGCTGACCATCACCGCAATCACCGGCAGGATGGCGACCATCACCAGGGTCAGGTGCCAGTTCATCCACAGCAGGTAGCCGAACAGGAACACCACGGTCAGGCCTTCGCGGATCACCACCTTGATCGCATCGGTGGCGGCACCGGTGACCATGGTCACGTTGAAGGTGATGCGCGAGATCAGGTGCCCGGAGTTGTGGTTGTCGAAGTAGCGGTTAGGCAGCACCAGCAGCTTGTTGAACAGTTCCACACGCAGGTCGTGCACCAGGCACAGGGAAACCTTGGCCAGGAAATAGTTGCCGAGGAACGAGCCCAGGCCCTGCCACGCGGCGATCAGGATGATCAGCAGCGGCACAGCCTGCAGCAGTTGCAGGTCGCGCAGGTAGGGAACGTTGGGGAACAACACCGCTTCGGGGTTGCTCAGCCCATCGACGAAATACTTCAGGATCCCGGCCAGCATCGGCTGGGTCGAGGCAAAGATCACGAAACCGATGATGCTCAGCAGGAAAATGCCGACATAGGGTTTCACATAGCTCAGCAGCCGGAAGTAGATCTTCAGGCTGGAGGTGTGTTCCGCCGGTCGCGGTGTTTCGGCCATTATCAAGCTCGCTGTTCAGGTTGAACCGGAAATTTTACCACAGGCATCATTTTCGGCACGCCCCCATGGCAGCAACATGGCCAGGCCCACGGGCAGCCAGCTGATGAACCATTCGGCACGTGGCGTACCGGTAAGGCTGGCGGCATCAAACTGCATGGCCAGGGTGGAGTACACCCAGAAACCGAGCAGGATCTTGCCGAACAGCGTGCCGCGTGCGCGGACGATTTCGCCCAGGGTGTACAGCCACACCATGACCCACAGCAGCATGCCGGGCAGGCCCATCTCCACTGCGATGTGAGTGAACATGTTGTGGGTATGGTCGAAGTGCTTGCCCACTGCACTCACATCGTAGGCAGCGCCCAGGCCAAGGCCGGTCCAGGGATGCGCGGCGATCATGTCGACCACGGCATGGAAGATTTCCGGCCGGTAGGACGAACCGCGCTGGGCGATCAGGTCGTACACGAGATAGAAGGCCAGGCCGGTGGCGATGGCCGCCAGCACGGCAAACACCCGGCTGTGGCGGTCACGGAACCACAGCGGGGCCAGGATCACGGTGAGCACCAGGGCCAGGATTGCCCCACGGCTCTGGCTGAGCATGGCAAACAACCCCAGGCACGCCAGCGCTGCCAGCCACAATAACTGCAGGCCACGTTGCCGCGGCGGCTCGTAAAGCAGGAAGAGCACGGCCGCACCGATGACGTAGGCGCCCAGGATCGGGTGCGATATCTCGCCGATGCCCTCCAGGCGGGCCAGCAAGGGCATGCCCAGCACGCCGTAGAAATGGATGACCGAGACCAGCGCGGCAACGGCCAGCAAGGCGCTACCGGCCAGCAGCAGCTGACGAATGCGGGCCTGGCCAAGCTGGCCCAGCAGCGGGAACGCCAGCAGGAATACCAGGATGTAGAGCAGGCGCTTGGCCTCGCGCTCCGGGTTTTCTGCGGCCGACCAGACCAGGCTGAGCCCGCTCCACGCCAGCAGCAACAACACACTCCCCCACAAGGCCGGCTGACGCCGCCAGGCCTGCACTATTACTTGCCTTGCGGACCACGCCATTACCAGCGTCGGTAACCACAGGAACAGCACCAGGCCTTGCTGATAGACCTTGTTGCTCGGTGCCAGGGCAATCGCTGCCAGGAACCAGACCAGACCAAACCCCAACCAGGCTTGCGCCCAGTTTTTTTGATACAACATCCTTTCCCCCGATGAATCAAAGACACCATCCAATGGTGCTACAACATTATTTTCGGCATTATTGCCGGTCATTCTGTTCGCCCGACGACAAGGCTCTATTCATGCAATGCTCCCGGCTCCCCCAGGTCGACTTCGACCAGCTGACACAAGGCGCACAGGTGCTTGAGGCAGATAGCCATGGCGCCAAAGTCTACCTGCTCGCGGATGGTAATTTCCTCAAGGTTTTTCGTAGGAAGCGGCTGATTTCATCTGCACTGCTACGCCCGTACTCGCAGCGCTTCGTCGACAACGCCGCACGCCTTGCACAACTGGGCATCCCCACCCTGGAGGTGATCAGCCAGCACAAGCTCGACCTGCCAGGGCGTACCGCCGTGCTGTACCGCCCGCTGCCAGGGCGCACCTTGCTGCAGATGTCGCGCGATGAGGGTTTCAGCTGGGACACCTACCTGCCGCGCCTGATCGAACTGATCCGCCAGCTGCATCGCAGCGGCGTGTACTTCCGCTCGTTGCACCTGGGTAATGTGGTAGTCACCCCCGACCAGCAACTGGGCCTGATCGACGTGGCCGACATGCGCTTCCTGCGCCCGCCGCTGTCGGCGCGCATGATTCGGCGCAATGTGCAGCATATGGTGCGCTACATCGAGCGGGAGAACCTGGGCGACCGCTTCCCCCTTGCCGCTTTCGAGGCAGCCCTGCTGGCGCGTTGAGCGTCAACTGCGCAGCAGGTTCTGCGAACCGTTGCAGAATGCCTGCCAGGCCTGCTCCGGGGCCAGCGCCTGGCGCTGCCGCGCGGCTACCGCCGGGGCACTGAGCGACGCACAACGCTCGATCGCCTCGGCCCAGGCATTTTCATTGGTAACGGGCAGGTAGCCACCGGTGTCCTGCAACTGCTCACGGAACACCTGCAGGTCGCTGCACACCACCGGCACGTCGGCCATGACCGCCTCCTGCACCACCAGCCCCAGGCCTTCGGAGCGCGAAGGCACCAATAGCCAGTCGAATGCCCGGTACAGCTGCTGCAGGTCGTCTCGGTGACCACTCAGGTGAACACGACCAGCCAGGCCAAGCGCATCGATACGAGCCTGCAGCACCGCACGCAGAGGGCCTTCGCCGATGATTGCCAACTGCAGGTCCGACTGGCGCGCACTGGCCTTGGCGAACGCCTCGATCAGCATCTCGAAACCTTTGCTCTCCACCAGCCGCCCGACCGCGCCCAGCATGACCCCTGCTACCTGTGGCAACTGCAGGGCCTGCCTGGCCGCGTCCCGGCTCAACAACGGTTCGGCGAAAGCCAGCGGGTCGAGGGCCATGCGCAAGGTTTGCACCGGCCTGCCCAGGTCGTGTTCGAGTGACGTGGCAAGTGTCTGCGAAACGGCGGCGATGCTCAGCCGCTCGGCCGGGAACATGCGCAACAGGCGAACGTCGCTGGCACTCAGGCGCGTCTTGCCGTGGAACAGCACCTTGGCACGCACCTGCGGAACCTGCTGCAACAACGGCAACACCAACCGCGCCACACCGACACCGTCGAGCAGCACGACTTCAGCCTGGGCCTCGTTCAGCGCCTTGCGCAAGCGCATGCGCAACCATGGGCGCAACAGGCGCCAGAAGTGCCGCCCTTTCAGCGCCCGTGACGGCATATGCCACTCCCGGGTCGAGCCAAGCCCACAGCAGAGCCCGCTACCCAGCAGCAGCCAGTTACTGATCCGGGCATCGGCACCCGCATGCGACAGCACCTGCCGATGCACCTTGTGGATGGACATGTACGGCGTTCCACCCGCCCACATCATATTGACGATGTTCATGGGCCCTCTCCCGCTCATGTCAGGTGGGACACTTCATTGAACAAAAATGGTGATTCCCATGCCAATCACGGCACCCGCCACCAGCGTCAATGCCAACTTTATCCGATCACGTTTACGACGTTTGGCCTTGCGCTCCACTTCGATGGGCAAGGTCACGTGATTACCAAATCCAGTGTGCAATACTGCATCACCCTCCAAGGTGACCGCTGTCAGGTTTAACTCAGAATAGCGCCGGGAAAGTGCCTTCTCTCCAGCATAGGCGGCAAATGGCGCACAACGCTGGTAATCGCTCAAACGACGCAGCCCGGGGTTGAGCGAAAACGCCTGCCACTCGGCCTTGTCGGACAGCAGCGGGTAGCAAGGCACCCCGGCGATCACCTGGCGATCGCCCAGGTGGATGTAAGGGCTGTGGACGGCCAGGTCATGGGCATGGCTGCGCAGCCACACCTGCAACAGGTCGGGGCTGACCTCCAGGATGGCCCGGGAGTCTTCGACGAAGCCCTGGCGATAGAAGTGCCAGTCGTCCTCGCAGTGAAAGATGTAGGGCGTCTTGACGTGGCTGTAGGCCAGGTCGATAGACGGCAGCTGGCCCAGCTTGGGCCGGTTGACGAACACCTTGCAGTGCGGTTTCCAGTGCTCAGGCACAGCGGCATGCACGGCATCGTCACCGGAGTCTTCGGTGATGAATACTTCGCGGATGGGCGCGGTATTGTAGCGATCGAAACTCTCAAGGGTATCTTTGAGCAGATCGAACCGCCCACAACTGGTCACGACGAGCGTGACGTCACTCTCATTAGAAAAGCGCACCGGACTCCCTCCGCATTGCGACTATCGACTTTCAACGCCCGCTCCGCAGGCGCGAAAGTTCTTATGTTAGATGCCCAGCTTCAGGCGCAGCCGCTGCCATGCAGACAACGGCGGATGGGGCCTGAGCGCCGGGCGCATGTGGTCGACGATGCTACGTCCAACTGCGCCGAAACTGAAACGGGAAACCGCCAGGTGGCGGCCATTTTCTGCAATCTGCCGGGCCAGTTCAGGTTCAGCACGCAAGCGGCGAAGCTTTTCCTGGAGGGTCGGGATGCTGTCATAGAACACCACGTTGTGCATGTCCTGCAGGCCCAGCGCGCGGTTTTCTTCCTCGCCCTGGTCATACGCCAGCAACACACAGCCACAGGCCATGGCTTCGAAGTTCTTGATCATGTATTCGCCCATGCCGACGTCGGCACTGACGAAGAAGCGGATCCGGTTGAGCGTGTTGCAGTAGTCCTCACCCGACTTGGTACGGGTCACCACCAGGTTCTCGACGCGGCCCAGCTCGTCCAGCAATGCCTTGCGGCCGCTGTAGGCCACGCTATTGGTGCTGCCGACGAAGGCCAGTTCGATGTCGCGCTCACGCCCTTGGTCGGCAAGCAACTGCTCGTCGTAGCCCTTGGGCACGAACACGGCGTCGAAACCTTCCTGGCGCAGGCGCTCGCTGACCATGTAGCCGGAGCTGATCACCCGCGCCCAGGGCAGCTTGCGGTAATGGGCGCTGAACTTGCCGGTGTATTTGCACGGGATGTAGTTCTGGTAGGCATCGTGCTCGAGGATGACCAGGTTCGGCACGGTACGGATGAACGCCGCCTGGCGGATCTCCTGCTTGAAACGCAGGAAGAAGACAATGCGGTCATAGCGCTCGACCTGCACTTCACGCTTGAAATAGCGGCGCAGGTTGCGCTGGTCTTCGCTGGTCAACCAGCGCAGGTCGCACTCGCAGTTGGCCGCGACGCCATCGTACAGGCGGTCGAGAATCGCCCGCTGTTCCTTCTGCACCAGAAATAGGACTTTCATTGGGTTCCTTGGGCGCTCTGCGCCATCGCAGTCAACCATGGGGCGCGGCTACAGCTCACGCCGCCAGAACAGTTCATGTCGGCGCACGGCCTTGCGGAAGAATTCGTTCTCGCCGTAAGGCGACGGCCGCCGCCCGGCCAGCCAGCGCTGCAACAAGCGGCGCAGGCGGCGCTTGAACGGCGCCGGCGGCTGCAGGTCGTGCATCATGCCCAGGGCCATGGCCTTGTCGCGCTGGGTTGCCAGGTCCAGTACCAGGCTGCAAGGTGCCCACGCCTGGGCAGCGCTCAGCTGCGGCGGCAAGGCCACGCCGTCACCACTGTCGCCCATCGGCCAGCGGTCGTTGTCATGCAGGTGGTTGGCGTAGCACAGCAGGGTTTGCGGCTGCCAGGCCAAGCCTTGCAAGGCTTCCAGCACCGCTGCCTGGGCACATATGTGGTCAGGGTGCGGGTCGAGCTGCGGGTGCGGCATCACCAGCACCTCTGGCCTGGCCATTTCCAGCAAGGCCCGCAGGTCGGCGAGCAGGTTGCACCAGGTCGGCGCGCCATCGCCGTCGGCCGGCAGCGGGAACGGGTTGAACCGGCGGAATACGCGAATGTCGGCGAGGTCGGCCTCCCGGGAAGCGGCCGGCTGGTCTGGCGCAGCCTGCATGGCAGGTAGTTGCAGGCAGAAGTAGCCCAGCTGCACGCAACGCGATTCCGCCACACCGGCCCAGCGTGGCACGGCGATACTGTCCCAGGCCCGCAGGCGGCCCTTCAGGCGCGCGGCCTCGGCCTTTGCCAGGCCCATCTGCTGATAGTGTTCGGCCTCGATCTCACCGGCGGTCAGGGTCACTACCCAGGTTTCGTCGGCCTGGCTGTAGAGCCCGTAAGCGGCCAGTTCGGCATCATCGGCATGCGGCGCGATCACCATCACCCGGCGCCGTTGCAGCTCGACCGCCGGGGTTATCCACAAGCGCGGCTGGCCCGACAGCCGGCAATGCCGGCCACGCAGGCGCAACGCGCCAGCCTGCAGAGGTGCGGCGAGGCCGGTCAAGTTGAGGAAGCGCACGCCATCGACGCCGCGCTCGAAGGTTTGCCGATCGGCCTGCTCGCCAGCCATCAGCTCGACCTGCGGGTCGAGGAAGCGCCCCAGCCAGCTGCTTTTTACCCGCAGCTCGAGGACCAGGGTTTCGTTGCCCAGCAGTGCGCAGTCAGCCTTGAGCAGGCCGCCGTTCAGGCTGGCAGGGGCTTGCCGGGTCTGCTCGCCGAAGTCGTAGGCGTAGTCCTCGCCTGGCGCATAGAACAGGTGGTCGGCAAACCAGGCTTCATGGGCCGCCCACAGCAGCGGTAACAGCAACAGTGGCAACCACCACCAGCTGAACACACCTACGGCCACCAGCGCGACCAGGCCCGCCAGCAGGCCCAGGCGCTTGTTGCGCCGGTGGCGCTTGAGCAGCTGCTGCTTGCGACTCACGCCTGATACACCGGCACGGGGTTGCACCAGCGGTCCTTGTACTCGCGGTCGGCACGGCCGAACGAGAACCGCAGCGGCTTGTTGCGCGCACGAGCGTCTTCCCAGGCGGCCTGGGTATTGAGGAAGCTCAGCACGCTGCCGGGGCTGAAGGCCTTGGTTTCAGGGTCGACACCGCCATTGATGTACTCGACGCTGATCCATTCCGGCGCTTCGACACGGTAAACCAGCTGGATGGCAATCGGCTTGCCGTCCAACAGCAGCACCGAGCCGATCAGCAGCTCGCGCAGGCGTTCCAGCACCTCGGCCATGCGCTCGGCACCGGTGGCAGGGAAGCCCCAGCGGCGCTGGAACAGGTCGCAGTACATGCTGGCGATTTCCTGCGCGCTGAAGTCGCTGATCGGGCGCACCACACCGCCCGCCTCTTCCAGCAGGCGCAGTTCGCGGCGCTGGTTGTAGCGGAACTTCTTCGACAGGTCTTCGTGGGCGCGGGCCATGGCCAGCTGTTCCTTCTGCGCCTTGAGGCCGCTGAAGCGGCCCTGGTTCAGTTCGGACAGGTAGCGCACGGCATGGCGCAACGGTGCAGCGGCATCGGCCGCCGCCGGCAGGATGATCTCGGCGTTGCCCAGGTCGAACAGGGCCTTTTTGCCGGCACGCTTGAGCACATCCTTGGACAGCGCAAGGTGACGCCCCCAGGTGGGGATGGCGGCCTTCAGCTCGCCGGCCTGATGCCAGCCCAGGTAACGCACCGGGATCTGTGCCAGGTCCGCCAGTTGCTCGACCACCAAAGGATGGGTGGCGACACTGCCACCAAAGCGGGCCCATGCCTCGGCGTAGGCCTTGGCGTCGATAACTTGCCAACCGCGTTCGCGGAAGGCCTGGATACGGTTGAGCATCAGACCTGCCCCACCAACGCGCGGACTTGCGGCAGCTGCCAGAAGGCCTCGCGCACCGCCTGGTCGGAGAAGCGTTCACGCAGGCGCTGCAGCATGTGCTCGGCACAGGCCTGGCGCTGCTGCCCATCGAGCACAGCCATGTGTTTCAGGCCCTGGGCCAGTTGCCCGGCATCGCCCAGCGGGAACAGCACGCCAACACCCTCGACCACTTCGCGGGCACCACCACAGGCCGTGGCCAGTACCGGTACACCGGCGACCATGGCTTCGAGCAGGACCATGCCGAACGGCTCATGGTCGGAGCTCAGGGCGAATACATCGAACGCCTGGAAGTAACGGCGCGCATCCGGCACCTGGCCAAGGAAGTCCACTTGCCCGGCAATGCCCAGCTCGGCGGCCAGGGCCTTGAGCTTGGCTTCCAGCCGCCCCTTGCCAAGAATTGCCAGGCGGGCGCCCGCCGGCAGCCCCGGTAGCGCTTCGGCAAAGCCACGCAGCAGGGTGGCCTGGTCCTTGTCCGGGTGCAGGCGCCCGACGTTACCGACAATCCACGCCTGCGCATCCAGGCCCAAGGCCTGGCGGGCCTCGGCGCGTGGCACCAGGGCCGCTTGCAGGGCGTCGATGTCGATGCGGTTGTACAAGGTCTGGATACGCTCTGCCGGCCACTGCGGCAGACAGCGGCGCATGTCGTCACGCACTGCATCCGACACGCCCAGCAAGCTCAGGCGTTTGCTGAACAGGTTGGCGAAGATGCGTCGCCCCTTGCGCTCGTAATCACCGAAAGCATGGTGCACGCCGATCACCGGCAAGCCGGTGCCCAGCAACGCCACGTAGATCGGCTTGAAGCGATGGGCAATGCAGAAGGCGAAATTGCGTTCGGCCGCAATCCGCCGCAATGCACGGATTGCGCCGAGTTTCAGGCCGCGCACGGCCTTGGAGCTGAACTCCAGGAACAGCACCTCGTCCGACGCGCAGCCAGCCGCTACCTGCGGGTCGGCGGCGCCGGTGAGGAACACCGTGGTGACCTGGTAGCCACGCCCCTGGAACAGGCTGGCGTACTGACGGGCGCAGTCCAGGAACGGCCCGTCATAGCCATGGCAGAACTGCAGGATGCGCGGTTCAGAGCGGCTGGTCATACGGGGCCGCGCCGTCCTTCACAACCAGGATGTCTTCCATGATCAGGTACTGCAGGTCCGAGCCGAAGAACATGTTCAGGGCGTCGGTCGGCGAGCAGATCATCGGTTCACCACGGCGATTCAGCGAGGTGTTCAGCGACACGCCGTTGCCGGTCAGGTCTTCCAGCGCCTTCATCATGTCGTAGTAGCGCGGGTTGTACTCGCGCTTGAGCACCTGGGCACGCGAAGTGCCGTCCTCGTGGACCACTTCCGGCACGCGGGTCTTCCACTCTTCAGCCACTTCGAAGGTGAAGGTCATGAACGGCGCGGGGTGATCGACCTTGATCATCTGCGGGGCGACGGTGTCGAGCATCGACGGGCAGAAAGGTCTCCAGCGTTCGCGGAATTTGATCTGCTCGTTGATGCGGTCGGCTACGCCCGGCACGCTCGGGCAACCGATGATCGAACGGCCGCCCAAAGCACGAGGGCCGAATTCCATACGGCCCTGGAACCAGGCCACCGGGTTGCCGTCGACCATGATTTTGGCGATGCGCTGCGGCATGTCGTCGAGCTTGCGCCACTTCGGCGCGTTCGGGTGACGGGCGCAGGCAGCGATCACGTCTTCGTTGGAGTACGAAGGGCCGAGGTAGACGTGTTCCATCTTCTCGACCGGCACGCCACGGGCGTGGGAAACGTAGGCGGCAGCACCCACGGCGGTACCGGCGTCACCGGAAGCAGGCTGGACGAACAGCTCTTTCAGGTCTGGGCGGGCGATGATCTTCTGGTTGAGCTTGACGTTCAGCGCGCAACCGCCGGCAAAGGCCAGCTTGCCGGTTTCACGCAGGACGTCGCCCAGGTAGTGATCGATCATCTGCAGGGCGATCTTCTCGAACAGCGCCTGCATGCTGGCCGCGTAATGGATGTACGGCTCGTCGGCGATGTCGCCTTCGCGCTTGGGGCCCAGCCATTCGATCAGCTTCGGCGAGAAGTAGAAGCCCTTGCCCTTCTCTTTATAGCGGCGCAGGCCAATGACGTTGGCGTATTCGGTGTTGATCACCAGTTCGCCGTTTTCGAAGCTGGCCAGGCGCGAGAAGTCGTACTTGCTGGCGTCGCCATACGGCGCCATGCCCATGACCTTGAACTCGCCATCGAGCATCTCGAAGCCGAGGAACTCGGTGATTGCGCCGTACAGGCCGCCCAGCGAGTCCGGGTCGAAGAACTCCTTGATCTTGTGGATCTTGCCGTTTTCGCCGTAGCCAAAGAAGGTGGTGGCGTATTCGCCTTTACCGTCGATGCCGAGGATTGCGGTTTTTTCCTTGAAGCCGGAGCAGTGGTAGGCACTGGAGGCGTGGGCCAGGTGGTGCTCGACCGGCTCGATCTTGACCTTTTTCGGGTCGAAGCCCAGTTGTTCCAGGCACCAGACAATCTTCTTGCGGTAGCGCTTGTAGCGACGGTTGCCCATCAGGATGGCGTCGAGGGCGCGGTCCGGGGCGTACCAGTAGCGCTTGGCATAGTGCCAGCGCGCTTTGCCGAACAGGCTGATCGGGGCGAACGGGATGGCTACCACGTCGACGTCGGATGGCTTGATGCCTGCCTGTTCCAGGCAGAACTTCGCCGACTCGTAGGGCATGCGGTTCTTCGCATGCTTGTCACGCACGAAGCGCTCTTCTTCGGCGGCGGCAATCAGTTTGCCGTCAATGTACAAGGCCGCGGAAGGGTCATGGCTAAGGGCGCCGGACAGGCCAAGAATCGTCAATGCCAAGGGATTAGCCTCTTCATTCGGTAGAAATGCGCCAGCGGCCTCTTGGGCGGGTGGCGGCTAAAGGGCGGGATTATAACGCAAACATCAGGATAGGCACTGCATTAACCTGTGGGAGCGGGCGCGCCCGCGAACACCGGCAAAGCCGGTGCCATGCACCGCAGCGCCTGCTTCGCGGGCACGCCCGCTCCCACAGATGCCCCAAGGCAACTGCCTATTCGGCGATCAGCCAGTCCATGCGGAAGCTGCCGGCGGTTTGCGCCAGCTCTTTGGCCAGCCATGGCAGCAGCTCCTTGAGCTCTTCTTCCAACCCCCACGGCGGGTTGGCGATGGCCAGACCTGAGCCATTGAGCCCCTGCGGGCTGTCCTGGTGGTGCACATACAACTCGACCCGCAGCAGTTTCGGTGCGCCGGTGCTGGTCAGGTCCTGGTAGAAGCGGGTCAGCGAACGCTGGTCCTTGATCGGGTACCAGATGGCCGCGACGGTCTGGCGCATGCGACTGATCGCCTCTTTCATGGCGGTAGTGCAGCGCTTGAGCTCGTCAGCCTGTTCGAACGGCGGGTCGATCAGCATGATCGCGCGCTTTTCCTGCACGGGCAGCAAGGCCCGCGGCACATGCCAGCCTTCGCCCAGGTGCACGACCACGCGTGGGTCTTTCTTCATGTTCTCTTTGAGCAGCGGCCCGTCCTCGGGATGCTTCTCGTTGAGCAGGGCACGGTCCTGCTGGCGCATCAGGCGGCGGGCCAGTTCGGGCGAACCGGGGTAGTAGCGCAGCTCGCCATCGGCATTCAGGCGCTTGATGATACGCAGATAGTCGTCAGCCATGGCCGGCAAGTCATCGCGATTCCACAGGCGGGCGACACCTTCCAGGTACTCGCCGGTGCGGGTTGCCTGGTCGCCCTGCAGGTCGTAAAGGCCAAGCCCTGCATGGGTATCGATATAGGCGAACGGCTGCTCCTTGCGCGACATCAGGGCGATGAGGCGGGTCAGCACGATATGTTTGAGGACGTCGGCGTGGTTGCCGGCGTGGAAGGCGTGACGATAGTTCATGGCAACTCCTGCGGGGGTGGCAAGTTTACCTTGCCTTGCAGGCGGAGTCAGGCCTGGCTGCTGATCGGCGGTGACCTCTTCGCGGGTAAACCCGCTCCCACAGGGCCTGCACAGATCTCAGACCCTGTGGAGTACCTGTGGGAGCGGGCAAGCCCGCGAAGAAGGCAACACCGAATCAGGCGGTATTACTTGTCAGCGTGATACGCCGCATCAGCAGTCTCGAAGCGCTTGACCATTGCCTGCGACGGGCTGCCCAGCTTGCTCACCACGAAAATGGCGATGCTGGCGAACAGGAAGCCCGGGATGATTTCGTACAGCCCGAGGGTGTCGAAGTTCTTCCACAGGATCACGGTCAGTGCGCCCACCACGATACCGGCCAGTGCGCCGTTACGGGTCATGCCTTTCCACAGTACCGAAATCAGCACCACCGGACCAAAGGCAGCACCGAAGCCGGCCCAGGCGTAAGCCACCAGGCCCAGCACGCGGTTTTCCGGGTTGGAGGCCATGGCGATGGCGATCAGGGCGACGGCAAGCACCATCAGGCGGCCGACCCACACCAGCTCGACCTGCGAAGCGTTCTTGCGCAGGAACGCCTTGTAGAAGTCTTCGGTCAGGGCGCTGGAGCAAACCAGCAGCTGGCAGCTCAGGGTACTCATCACCGCAGCCAGGATGGCCGACAGCAGCACACCGGCGATCCACGGGTTGAACAGAATCTTGGCCAGCTCGATGAACACGCGCTCGTGGTTCTCGGTGACCGGGCCCGCCAGCTCAGGGTGCGCCGAGAAGTAGGCGATGCCGAAGAAGCCCACGGCGCAGGTACCGGCCAGGCACAGGATCATCCAGGTCATGGAGATACGGCGGGCGTTGGCGATCGACTTCACCGAGTCGGCGGCCATGAAACGCGCCAGGATGTGCGGCTGGCCGAAGTAGCCCAGCCCCCAGCCCATCAGCGAGATGATGCCAATGAAAGTGGCGCCCTTGAACATGTCGAAGTGGGCCGGGTTGACCGCATCGATGGCAGCGAAGGTGGTATCGAAGCCGCCAGTGGAGATCAGCACGATCACCGGAGTGAGGATCAGCGCAAAGATCATCAGCGAAGCCTGCACGGTATCGGTCCAGCTCACCGCCAGGAAACCACCGATGAAGGTGTAGGCGATGGTCGCAGCAGCACCGGCCCACAGGGCGGTTTCGTACGGCATGCCGAAGGTGCTCTCGAACAGACGGGCACCGGCAACGATGCCGGAGGCGCAGTAGATGGTGAAGAACACCAGGATCACGATGGCCGAGATGATCCGCAGCAGGCCGCTGTTGTCTTCGAAGCGGCTGGAGAAGTAGTCCGGCAGGGTCAGCGCATCGCCGTTGTGCTCGGTCTGCACGCGCAGACGACCAGCGACGAACAGCCAGTTCAGGTAGGCGCCGACGGTCAGGCCGATGGCAATCCAGGCTTCGGACAAGCCTGAGAAGTAGATGGCGCCCGGCAGGCCCATCAGCAGCCAGCCGCTCATGTCGGAAGCGCCGGCGGAAAGCGCGGTGACCACGCTACCCAGGCTGCGACCGCCGAGGATGTAGTCGGAAAGGTTATTGGTGGAGCGATAGGCGGCGAAGCCGATCAGCACCATTGCCGCGATATAGACCACGAAAGTGATCGTTAGTGGATTGCCCATGCGTGTGCCCTGGCGTTTGTTTTTATGTCATGCACAACCGCAGCCATGGCGGTTGCACCCAGGCGGCGAATCCTATGCAACAACGCAAAGCGGGTGCAACCATTTTTCATTTGCAAGTTGCACCTTCTCGTGCATTTTCAGACAAATCTGATTTTTTGCTCCTTTTGGGAGCAACACCCCCGCTTTTCAGAATAAAACGCACCGAAAACGACCCTTTTCCGGGCATGGAAATGACGGTCGGACGAGTTGCACCTTTTCCATGAAAAATTCGGGTTGCACCTGGTTGCACCCGAATTGTCCTACAGCTACTCTTGGCGCCAGCTTAGGCCACAACCGTGGCAATAACGAGGATAAGAAATGGCGACGACCACCCTTGGGGTCAAACTCGATGACCCGACCCGTGAGCGACTCAAGGCAGCTGCGCAGTCGATTGACCGCACCCCGCACTGGTTGATCAAGCAAGCGATCTTCAACTACCTGGAGAAGCTCGAGGGTGGTGCCACCCTGACCGAACTCAACGGCCATGCCAGCAACCTGGCCGACGACGCCGGTGAGGTCCAACCCGACCACAGCCACCAGTGCTTCCTCGAGTTCGCCGAGAGCATCCTGCCGCAGTCGGTGCTGCGCTCGGCGATCACCGCCGCCTACCGCCGCCCCGAACAGGAAGTGGTACCGATGCTGCTGGAGCAGGCGCGCCTGAGCGCCCCGCTGGCCGAAGCGACCAACAAGATGGCCGCCGGCATCGCCGAAAAACTGCGTAACCAGAAGAGCGCTGGCGGTCGTGCCGGCATCGTCCAGGGCCTGCTGCAGGAATTCTCGCTGTCGTCCCAGGAAGGCGTGGCACTGATGTGCCTGGCCGAAGCCCTGCTGCGCATCCCCGACAAAGGCACCCGTGACGCGCTGATCCGCGACAAGATCAGCACCGGGAACTGGCAGCCGCACCTGGGCAACAGCCCGTCGCTGTTCGTCAACGCCGCCACCTGGGGCCTGCTGCTGACCGGCAAGCTGGTATCTACCCACAACGAATCCGGCCTCACCTCCTCGCTCACCCGCATCATCGGCAAGAGCGGCGAGCCGATGATCCGCAAGGGCGTCGATATGGCCATGCGCCTGATGGGCGAGCAGTTCGTCACCGGCGAAACCATCGCCGAAGCCCTGGCCAATGCCAGCCGCTTCGAGTCCAAGGGCTTCCGCTATTCCTACGACATGCTCGGCGAAGCCGCACTGACCGAGCACGACGCACAGAAGTACCTGGCGTCCTACGAGCAGGCCATCCACTCGATCGGCAAGGCCTCCCATGGCCGTGGCATCTATGAAGGCCCGGGCATCTCGATCAAGCTGTCGGCGCTGCACCCGCGCTACAGCCGCGCCCAGTACGAGCGCGTGATGGAAGAGCTGTACCCGCGCCTGCTGTCGCTGACCCTGCTGGCCAAGCAGTACGACATCGGCCTGAACATCGACGCCGAAGAAGCCGACCGCCTGGAGCTGTCGCTCGACCTGCTCGAGCGCCTGTGCTTCGAGCCTTCGCTGGCTGGCTGGAACGGTATCGGCTTCGTTATCCAGGCCTACCAGAAGCGCTGCCCGTATGTGATCGACTATGTCATCGACCTGGCCAAGCGCAGCCGCCACCGCCTGATGATCCGCCTGGTGAAAGGCGCCTACTGGGACAGCGAAATCAAGCGCGCCCAGGTCGAAGGCCTGGAAGGCTACCCGGTCTATACCCGCAAGGTGTACACCGACGTGTCCTACGTCGCCTGCGCCCGCAAGCTGCTGGCCGTGCCAGAAGCCATCTACCCGCAGTTCGCCACCCACAACGCCCACACCCTGTCGGCCATCTACCACATTGCCGGTCAGAACTATTACCCGGGCCAGTACGAGTTCCAGTGCCTGCACGGCATGGGCGAGCCACTGTACGAGCAGGTGGTCGGCAAGATTTCCGAAGGCAAGCTGAACCGTCCGTGCCGCGTCTATGCACCGGTCGGCACCCACGAAACGCTGCTGGCCTACCTGGTACGTCGCCTGCTGGAAAACGGCGCCAACACCTCGTTCGTCAACCGCATCGCCGACCACTCGATCTCCATCCAGGAACTGGTCGCCGACCCGGTCGCCAGCATCGAGCGCATGGGCACCCAGGAAGGCAGCATCGGCCTGCCGCACCCACGCATCCCGCTGCCGCGTGAACTGTATGGCAGCGAGCGGGCCAACTCGGCCGGCATCGACATGGCCAACGAACACCGCCTGGCATCGCTGTCCTGCGCCATGCTGGCCACCGCTCACAACGACTGGAAAGCCACGCCACTGCTGGCCTGCGCTGCCAGCGAAAGCGCAGCCGCACCGGTGCTGAACCCGGCGGACCACCGCGACGTGGTCGGCCATGTTCAGGAAGCCACTGTCGCCGACGTCGACAACGCCATCCAGTGCGCACTGAATGCAGCACCGATCTGGCAGGCCACCCCGCCAGCCGAGCGCGCTGCCATTCTGGAGCGCACCGCCGACCTGATGGAGGCCGAAATCCAGCCGCTGATGGGCCTGCTCATCCGCGAAGCCGGCAAGACCTTCGCCAACGCCATCGCGGAAGTGCGTGAAGCCGTTGACTTCCTGCGCTACTACGCGGTGCAGGCACGCAACGACTTCAGCAACGACGCCCACCGCCCGCTGGGCCCGGTGGTGTGCATCAGCCCGTGGAACTTCCCGCTGGCGATTTTCACCGGCCAGGTAGCCGCAGCGCTCGCCGCCGGCAACCCGGTACTGGCCAAGCCGGCCGAGCAAACCCCGCTGATCGCCGCCCAGGCCGTGCGCCTGCTGCTGGAAGCCGGCATCCCTGAAGGCGTGCTGCAACTGCTGCCAGGCCGCGGTGAAACCGTCGGTGCCGGCCTGGTGGGTGACGAGCGCGTCAAGGGCGTGATGTTCACCGGTTCCACCGAAGTGGCCCGTCTGCTGCAGCGCAACGTCGCCGGCCGCCTGGACAACCAGGGCCGCCCGATCCCGCTGATCGCCGAAACCGGTGGCCAGAACGCGATGATCGTCGACTCCTCGGCACTGACCGAGCAGGTGGTGATCGATGTGGTGTCCTCGGCCTTCGACAGCGCCGGCCAGCGTTGCTCGGCACTGCGCGTGCTGTGCCTGCAGGAAGACTCCGCCGACCGCGTGATCGAAATGCTCAAGGGCGCCATGGCCGAAAGCCGCCTGGGCTGCCCGGACCGCCTGGCCGTGGACATCGGCCCGGTGATCGACGCCGAAGCCAAGGCCGGCATCGAGAAGCACATCCAGGGCATGCGCGAGAAAGGTCGCTCGGTCTACCAGGTGGCCATTGCCGATGCTGCCGAGCTCAAGCGCGGCACCTTCGTCATGCCGACCCTGATCGAGCTGGAAAGCTTCGACGAGCTCAAGCGTGAAATTTTCGGCCCGGTGCTGCACGTGGTGCGCTACAACCGTCGCAACCTGGACCAGCTGATCGAGCAGATCAACAACTCCGGCTACGGCCTGACCCTCGGCGTGCACACCCGCATCGACGAGACCATCGCCAAAGTGGTGGAAACCGCCAACGCCGGCAACATGTACGTCAACCGCAACATTGTTGGTGCAGTGGTAGGTGTGCAGCCGTTCGGTGGTGAAGGCCTGTCCGGCACTGGCCCGAAAGCCGGCGGCCCGCTGTACCTGTACCGCCTGTTGTCGACCCGCCCGGCCGACGCGATTGGCCGCCACTTCCAGCAGCAGGACGGCGAAGGCAAGCCTGACCGCGCCCTGCACGAACAGCTGATCAAGCCACTGCATGGCCTGAAGGCCTGGGCCGAGAGCAACCAGCTGGCCGACCTGGCCGCGCTGTGCAGCCAGTTCGCCAGCCAGTCGCAGAGCGGCATCGCCCGCCTGTTGCCAGGCCCGACCGGCGAGCGCAACAGCTACACCATCCTGCCACGTGAGCACGTGCTGTGCCTGGCCGACAACGAAGCCGACCTGCTGGCGCAGTTCGCCGCAGTGCTGGCCGTTGGCAGCTCGGCGGTATGGGCGGACGGCGAGCCGGGCAAAGCCCTGCGTGCCCGCCTGCCGCGAGAGCTGCAGGCCAAGGTCAAGCTGGTGGCGGACTGGAACAAGGATGAAGTGGCGTTCGACGCCGTGATCCACCATGGCGACTCGGACCAGCTGCGCGGCGTGTGCCAGCAGGTGGCCAAGCGTGCCGGGGCGATCGTGGGTGTGCACGGGCTGTCCAGCGGCGACCACCAGATTGCGTTGGAGCGCCTGGTGATCGAGCGGGCAGTGAGTGTGAACACTGCTGCTGCCGGTGGCAATGCCAGCCTGATGACCATTGGCTGAGGCTGAGGGTTGTTAACGAAAAAAGGAGAGCTTCGGCTCTCCTTTTTTTATGGGGGCTTGGGTTTGGCTGACAGGTGTTCAATTCGCGGACATAACCCATCAACTCCGACGACTGCTCACGGGCGTCCCTGCACGGGATGCCAGGCTCGATGCGGATTGGGTGTCTTCTGTTGTCATTGTTCAATCCCCTGATAATTCTCGAGTGCCTGGCCAGGCCTATTCGCGGGCGCGCCCGCTCCCACAGGATCACCAAAGGCTTCATGACTTGCACCGTACCTGTGGGAGCGGGCATGCCCGCGAAAGGGCCGGCTCAGGCGACACATCAATAAGCCTCAGCGCGAAGTTCGCGACTTAGATTAGGATCTTCGAGTGAATCTGCGTTCAGGGGTGGATCAGGAACTATCACCACCTGCGGTCAAACAAGAGGGTGGCAGCTGTGCATGGGTTGACAGACCGGTAGAAAAATCCAAAAAACCCGGCGCACACCGTTACCCGCGCTTTCGCCAGAGCCACAATAGGCACCAGCCTTTCCCAGCCTCCGAAGTCAGCATCAGCCCAATCCACACCGAGTTACTGATACTGGAAGCCAGCATCGGCAACAACAGGATTATGGATATCGACGGAACGATAAAAAAGATGCGAAAGGGGATCTGCACCATCGCCAAGTAGACAGCCAACCGGCAACGCATAAGAAACAACGCGCAGGTCGCTATCAACGAAAGCTGCAGAACCAGGCCTAGCCAGACGATTAGCTCTAGCCCTCCTCCCCAGATCTGCATGTTGCTCAATGCGTCCTTGAAATCCGTCCAGAAAGGTATGGCACCTCGCTCCGTACTGCGGAAGACACAAAGGCAGATGTAGAACGCGTCCATGCCTCCCCAAAACAGGAAAGCGATCGCATGCCAGCTCAAGTTCGAGTTCTTCAATATGCTCCCTCTTCGAACCGCGCCGGAATACCGAGCTTTGTAGGAGCGGCCTTACGCCGCGAAAGGGCCGCAAAGCGGCCCCGGCAAATTCTGCTGCCACGCTGCTCAAACCATGGACGAAAGTGTGACCAAAGCAAACAGCTGCGCTGCTGTAATTACGGCAGCCAGCAGCATCCACAACCAATTGGCCAGCGTGAAACGGCTGTTAGCCACCCCTGTCTCATCCCCCGCGCTGAAATTGGCGCCTTTCTGCATGGGCACCAGAATGACCAACCAAGCTGCTTGAATGACTACACCCGCAAAATACGCCGCCCACAACTGATCATCCAGAATCACACTGGCAGCCACCCAGGCAGCACACATACCGTAGTAGCCCAGCGTGAGCCCCAGAATGGACCAAGGGTAGGTTCTGCCTGACTCGCGAATATGATCATTCACCCTTCTCAATAACGGGTAGATGAAGAACACTGCAAGAGCGCTTCGCCAGAATGGGCTGACCTTTTCTCCTGTCCTCACTCCATGCAGCTTCCAGCTCTGATAAAAGCAATACAGCCAGTAAAAACCAAGGGTGAAGAAGGTCATTAGGCCAAACTTCAGGGGCGAGACTACGAAGAAGGGAAATTGCTTGCCCTCGAAATCATTCAAGTCGTTCTTGTGGACATCACTCATCAGAAAAGCCTCATTGCGAACACCAAAGCACGCATTCAAGGCCAAATGGCATTCGATCCGCAGTAGTCCAGTTCCGCTCTGACTTGTAGGAAACGTCTCTACATTTTCCTGCGCCTGTTCCGGCCCTTTCGCGGGTAAACCCGCTCCTACAGGTGCAGCGTTGATGGCCGCGGCTGCGCAGTACTTGTGGGAGCGGGTTTACCCGCGAAAGGGCCCGAACAGGCAAAACAACAACTGCCCCCGCGTGAGCTGTGCGACCAACCACCAGACATCCCGGTGTTCTCAACCCATATCACCCAAACCTATTAACCTGTCCCCCACCCCACCACCCTCCTACACTCGCAGCATCCCGCCTCAGGACCGCGACCATGCCCGAGACCCTGCTCAGCCCCCGCAACCTCGCCTTCGAACTCTACGAAGTCCTCGACGCCGAGGCCCTGACCCAGCGCCCGCGCTTCGCCGAGCACAGCCGCGAAACCTTCGATGCAGCGCTATCAACTGCCCGCACCATCGCCGAAAAGTTCTTCGCCCCGCACAACCGCAAGGCCGACGAAAACGAGCCGCGCTACGTGGATGGCCGCGCCGAACTGATCCCCGAAGTGAAACCCGCCGTCGACGCCTTTCTCGAAGCCGGCTTCCTCAACGCCAACCGCGACTTCGAAGCCGGCGGCATGCAGCTGCCGAGCCTGGTCTCGCAGGCCTGCTTCGCCCACTTCCAGGCGGCCAACGCCGGCACCACGGCCTACCCGTTCCTGACCATGGGCGCGGCCAACCTGATCGAGAGCTTCGGCAGCGATGAACAGAAACGCCTGTTTCTGCAGCCGATGATCGAAGGCCGCTACTTCGGCACCATGGCCCTGACCGAACCCCACGCTGGCTCGTCACTGGCCGATATCCGCACCCGCGCCGAACCTGCCGGTGACGGCAGCTACCGGCTCAAGGGCAACAAGATTTTCATCTCCGGCGGTGATCACGAGTTGTCGGAAAACATCGTGCACATGGTGCTGGCCAAGCTGCCGGATGCGCCGCCCGGCGTGAAGGGCATCTCGCTGTTCATCGTGCCCAAGTACCTGGTCAACGAAGATGGCAGCCGTGGCCCGCGCAACGATGTGCTGCTGGCCGGGTTGTTCCACAAGATGGGCTGGCGCGGCACCACCTCCACCGCGCTGAATTTCGGCGACAACGGCCAGTGCGTGGGCTACCTGGTCGGCCAGCCACACCAGGGCCTGGCCTGCATGTTCCAGATGATGAACGAGGCACGCATCGGTGTCGGCATGGGCGCGGTGATGCTCGGCTACGCCGGCTACCTGTATTCGCTGGAGTACGCCCGCCAGCGCCCGCAGGGTCGGTTGCCGGACAACAAAGACCCGCACAGCCCCGCGGTGCCGATCATCGAGCACAGCGATGTGAAACGCATGCTGCTGGCACAGAAGGCCTACGTGGAGGGCGCCTTCGACCTGGGCCTGTATGCCGCGCGCCTGTTCGACGACACCCAGACTGCCAGCGACGACAGCGCCCGCAAGCAGGCGCAGGAGCTGCTCGACCTGCTGACCCCGATCGTCAAATCCTGGCCCTCGACGTTCTGCCTGAAGGCCAATGAACTGGCGATCCAGATCCTCGGCGGCCACGGCTACACCCGCGAATACCCGGTTGAACAGTACTACCGCGACAACCGCCTGAACCCGATCCATGAAGGCACCGAGGGCATCCAGTCGCTCGACCTGCTGGGCCGCAAGCTGGCGCAGAACAATGGCGCTGGCCTCAAGCAGTTGATCCGGTCGATCGCTGCCACCGGCGAGCGCGCCAGCCACCATCCGAACCTCGACCCGCTGCGCCAGCCGCTGGAGCAACTGGTCAACCGCTTGCAAGGTGTGACCCTGGCCTTGCTGAGTGACCTGGCCCAAGGCAAAGTCGCCGGAGCCCTGGCCAACTCGGCCCTGTACCTCAAGGCCTTCGGCCACTGCGTGATCGGCTGGCGCTGGCTGGAACAGGCGATTCATGCCGAACTCGGACTGCTCAAGGGCAACCCCGCCGACCGCGACTTCTACCTTGGCAAGCTGCAGGCCGCGCGTTATTTCCTGACCTGGGAAGTACCTGGCTGCCATAATGAGCTGGCATTGCTCGAGGCGCGCGACGACACTTGCCTCACCATGCAGGACGAGTGGTTCTAAGGGGGAGCCACCGTGTACACGGAGGCTTCCACATGTTCGATACCAGCGCCCTGCTGCGCCAGCGCTTTGCCGCGCTGCGCAGTACGGCCGAGTTGTTTTCACTGCGCCATGTGAAACAGTCGCACCAGGCGCTGTCGGTTCGCCGCAACGTCGCGGAACCACCCTTCTTCAGCCAGGACGAGGGCGCCATGCTCACCGTGCGGGTGAATGGCGTGGAAGCCTATGCCGCCACCGCCGACCTGTCCCAGGCCGGCCTGCAGCGCGCCCTGGAGCACGCCGAGGCGCTGGCCCGGCAGATCGCCCGGTACAACCTGCTGGACCTGCGCGAGCAACCGGTGACCAGCGCACGCCACGACCACATTTCGCCCAACTTCGACCAACCCGTGCCCAACCTCGCCGACTGCCTTGGCCTGCTCGCTGCCGAATCGGCCAGCGTGCCCAAGGACAGCCGCCTGGTGGACTGGCAGGCCAGCCTGGGCCTGAGCCTGGTCGAGCAGACCTACCTGAACTCGGCCGGCGCCGAGCTGCGCCACGCCCAGCGCTTCCTGTTCCCGGGCCTGGGCGTGACCGCCAGCGATGGCCAGGACAGCCAGAGCCGCAGCCTGGGCCGCGACAACTTCGGCCAGCAGGGCGGCTTCGAGATCATCGAGCGCTGTGGCCTGGTCGGGGCTGCCCGCCGGGTGGCCGACGAGGCGCTGCAACTGTTGCTGGCACCGAACACCCCCAGCGGCCCGCGCGACCTGCTGTTGATGCCGGACCAGATGATGCTGCAGATTCACGAATCCATCGGCCACCCGCTGGAGATGGACCGCATTCTCGGCGACGAGCGCAACTACGCCGGCACCAGCTTCGTCAAGGCCGGTGACTTCGGCCACCTGCAGTACGGCTCCGCGCTGCTCAACGTGACCTTCGACCCGACCATCGGCGAAGAGCTGGCCAGCTACAGCTTCGATGATGACGGCACCCCGGCCAGCAAGCAGTTCCTGATCCGCGATGGCCTGCTGCTGCGCCCGCTGGGTGGTGCGCTGTCGCAGTTCCGCTCCGGCCTCGACGGCGTGGCCAACAGCCGCGCCTGCGGCTGGAACCGTGCGCCGATCGACCGCATGGCCAACCTCAACATCGAGCCGGGCGACCAGAGCCTGGATCAGCTGGTGAAAGGCATCGAGCACGGCATCCTGATGCGCACCAACCGTTCCTGGTCCATCGACGATGCGCGCAACAAGTTCCAGTTCGGCTGTGAATGGGGGCAGTTGATCGAAAACGGCGAGCTCAAGGGCATCGTCAAGAACCCCAACTACCGCGGCATCTCCGCGCAGTTCTGGCGCAACCTGGCGGCGGTCGGCGACAGCAGCACCTTCCAGGTGCTGGGCACGCCCAACTGCGGCAAGGGCGAACCCAACCAGGTGGTGCGGGTCGGCCACGCCTCGCCGGCCTGCGTGTTCCGCCAGATTGACGTATTCGGAGGAGACGCCTGATGAAACACGCTTTCGAAACCCTGGTCGGGGATGTGCGCAAAGCCCTGCAGACGGGCGAACAGTTCACCCTCGGCTACAGCGCCGAACAGTCGCAATTCGTGCGTTTCAACCATGCCAAGGTGCGCCAGGCCGGCACCGTGAACCAGGCCGGCGCGCAACTGCGGCTGATCCGCGATGGGCGCCAGGCAGAGCAACAGGTGACCTTGAGTGGTGACACGCAACTGGATAGCCAGCGCCTGTTCACAGCCCTGGAGCAACTGCGCCAGAGCTTGCCACTGCTGGCGGTCGATCCGTACCTGCGCCTGGATGAAAGCGCCTGGCACAGCCACAGCCACAGCCAGCAGGAGCAGCCGCTGCCCGAGCTGAGCGATGTGCTGACCTTGCTCGAGCGCGAAGCCGGCGACCTGGACCTTGTCGGCATCTACGCCGCCGGCCCCATCTGCCGGGGCTTCGCCAGCTCGTTCGGGGCCTTCGGCTGGCACCAGGCCAACAGTTTCAACTTCGACTGGAGCCTGTTCCACGAAAACGGCGAGGCGGTGAAGGCCAATTACGCCGGGCAAGTGTGGAGCGCCGACGACTTCACCGCACGCCTGCGCCAAGCGCGGGAACAGCTGGGCTTCCTTGGCCGCCCTGCCGTCACGCTGAAACCTGGCAGCTACCGCGCCTACCTGGCCCCGGCGGCCATGGACGAAATAGCCGGCATGCTGTGCTGGGGCGGCTTTTCCGCACAGGCCCTGGCCACTGGCAACAGCGCCCTGCAGCGCCTGTACAACGGCGATGCGCGGCTGAGCCCGCTGGTTAGCTTCACCGAGCAGGTCAGCGGTTCGCTGAGCCCGGCGTTTTCCGATGAAGGCTCGCCGCGCCTGGATGTGCCGTTGATCCAGCAAGGCGAGGCCCGGCAGCGATTGATCAGTGCGCGCAGTGCGGCCGAGTTCGAGCTGCTGGCCAATGGCGCCGATAGTTACGAGTCGCCGTGTGCGCTGAGCCTGGCAGCAGGTAGCCTGCCGAGCGAGCAGATCCTGGAGCGGCTCGGTACCGGGCTGTACATCAGCAACCTGTGGTACCTGAACTATTCCGACTTGCCGGCGGCACGCATGACCGGGCTGACCCGCTTCGCCACCTTCTGGGTGGAGAACGGGCAGATCCAGGGCCCGGTGAGCACCATGCGCTTCGATGACAGCCTGTACAGCTTGCTAGGTAGCCAACTGGAGGACCTGACGCAGGAGCGCGAGATGATTCTGTCGACCAGTACCTATGGACAGCGCAGTACCGGGTCGAGTCATTTGCCGGGGGCACTGGTCAAAGGCCTGACCCTGACATTGTGATAGGCCATTCCGGCCTCATCGCCGGCAAGCCAGCTCCCACAGGGACCGCACCCAACCTGAGGTCTGTGGTAATCCTGTGGGAGCTGGCTTGCCGGCGATGAGGCCAGTACAGGCAATGCCGAACATTGAGGTTCCTCATGCCCGAACGCACCCCGCTGGACCCTGTCACCGCCCGCTGGATCCCTTGGGTGGTGGCCATCGCCTTCTTCATGCAGTCCCTGGACGGCACCATCCTCAACACCGCACTGCCAGCCATGGCCCGCTCGCTGGCCGAAGACCCGCTGCGCATGCAGGGCGTGATCATTGCCTACATGCTCACCGTGGCCCTGCTGATCCCCGCCTCAGGCTGGATCGCCGACCGCTTCGGCACCAAGCGCATCTTCTTCAGCGCCATCCTGCTGTTCAGCTTCGGCTCGCTGCTGTGCGCCGCCGCCAACAGCCTCGGTTTCCTGATCTTTGCCCGTGTCGTGCAAGGGCTGGGCGGTGCGCTGATGCTGCCGGTCGGTCGGCTGGTGGTCCTGCGCGCCTACCCGCGCACCGAGCTGGTGCGCATCATGAGCTTCATCACCATCCCCGGCCTGCTCGGGCCGCTACTGGGCCCGACGGTTGGCGGCTGGTTGGTGGAAATACTGAGCTGGCACTGGATCTTCCTGCTCAACCTGCCGGTCGGCCTGATCGGCTGCTACGCCGTGTGGAAGTTCATCCCCGACCTGCGCGGCGCCGAGCGCACCACGTTCGACGGCCCCGGGTTCCTGCTGTTTGGCGCAGCGATGGTATTGATCACCATCGCCATGGAAGGCCTGGGCGAACTGCACCTGCCGCACCTGCGGGTGATGTTGCTGCTGTTCGCCGGCATGGCCTGCCTGGCGGCCTACTGGCTGCGCGCCGGGCGCGACCCTGAGCCGCTGTTCTCGCCCAGCCTGTTCCGCGTGCGCACCTTTGCCATCGGTATCCTCGGCAACCTGTTCGCCCGGCTGGGCAGCGGCGCCCTGCCGTTCCTGGTGCCGTTGCTGCTGCAAGTGGCGCTGGGCTACTCGCCGGCCCAGGCCGGCATGAGCATGATCCCGCTGGCGGCTGCGGCGATGCTGGCCAAGTCCATTGCCCGACCACTGATCGAGCGCTTTGGCTACCGCATCATCCTCACCGGCAACACCCTACTGCTGGGCCTGCTGCTGGCCAGCCTCGGTCTGGTCGACGAACAGACGCCCTATGCCGTGCTGCTGATTCAGCTGGGCCTGCTCGGCGCGGTCAACTCGATGCAGTTCACCGCGATGAACACGGTAACCCTGATCGACCTCGACGATGCCAGCGCCAGCAGCGGCAACAGCCTGCTGTCGGTGGTCGCGCAGCTGGCCCTGAGCCTGGGCGTGGCATGTGCGGGTGCATTGCTCGGCGGCTTTACCGCAGCCGGCAGCGCCGACGGCGTGGAAACCACCTTGGGCGCATTCCAGCTGACCTTCGTCACCATCGGCGTGATGGCCATGCTGGCGGCGGCGATCTTCCTGCAACTGTCGCCGACGGACGGAAGGCGTGCCCGTCGTCCGGAACAACACATGGAGTCGTAGGGCGAATGGCCACGAGGCTGGTAGACTGTGCGGCATTTTTCGCTTCGCAACGCAGGCCCGCCTCGTGACCACCGAATCCACCGCCTTTGCCACCTTGCCGCTGTCCACTGCCATGCTGGCCAACCTGGACGCCCTCGGCTATGCCTCGATGACACCAATCCAGGCCCAGAGCCTGCCGGTCATCCTCAAGGGGCAGGACCTGATCGCCCAGGCCAAGACCGGCAGCGGCAAGACCGCCGCCTTCGGCATCGGCCTGCTCAACCCGATCAACCCGCGCTACTTCGGTTGCCAGGCGCTGGTGCTGTGCCCTACCCGCGAGCTCGCCGACCAGGTGGCCAAGGAGCTGCGCCGCCTGGCCCGCGCCGAGGACAACATCAAGATCCTGACCCTGTGCGGCGGCGTTTCGCTGGGCCCGCAGATCGCTTCGCTGGAGCACGGCGCGCACATCATCGTCGGCACCCCAGGGCGCATCCAGCAGCACCTGGACAAGGGCACCCTGGTGCTCGACGGGCTGAACACCCTGGTGCTGGACGAAGCCGACCGCATGCTCGACATGGGCTTCTTCGATGCCATCGCCAGCATCATCGGCAAGACCCCGTCGCGCCGCCAGACCCTGCTGTTCTCGGCCACCTACCCGGCCGGCATCAAGCAACTGGCCGCCGACTTCATGCGCAACCCGCAACAGGTCAAGGTCGAGAGCCTGCATGCCGACAACCAGATCGAGCAGCGCTTCATCGAGATCGACCCGCAACAGCGCCTCGAGGCCGTCACCCGCGTACTCGGCCACTACCGCCCGCAGTCCTGCGTGGCGTTCTGCTTCACCAAGCAGCAGTGCGAGGATGTGGTCGCCCACCTGACCGCCAAGGGCATCGTTGCCCAGGCCCTGCACGGCGACCTGGAGCAGCGCGACCGCGACCAGGTGCTGACCATGTTCGCCAACCGCAGCAGCTCGGTGCTGGTGGCTACCGATGTGGCCGCACGCGGCCTGGACATCGATGGCCTGGACATGGTCATCAACGTCGAACTGGCACGTGATGCGGAAATCCATGTGCACCGGGTGGGCCGTACCGGCCGTGCCGGCGAGAAAGGTATTGCGGTCAGCCTGGTGGCACCGGCCGAAGGCCACCGCGCCCAAGCCATCGAAGATCTGCAGAAGAGCCCGCTGCGCTGGGACCAGCTGGACAGCCTGAAGCACAAGGGCGGCGAGCCGCTGCTGCCGCTGATGAGCACCCTGTGCATCGCCGCCGGGCGCAAGGACAAGCTGCGCCCGGGTGACATCCTCGGGGCGCTGACCGGTGACGCCGGCATCCCCGGCAAGCAGGTGGGCAAGATTGCGATCTTCGATTTCCAGGCGTTCGTGGCCGTTGAGCGGCCGCTGGCCAAGCAGGCCATGCAGCGCTTGAACAGCGGCAAGATCAAGGGGCGCTCCCTGAAAGTCCGCATCGTCTGATGATTTTGGGGCTGCTCTGCAGCCCATCGCCGGCAAGCCAGCTCCCACAGGATTACCACAGGCCCCAGGCTTGTGCTGTA
The DNA here is from genome assembly GCF_002113255.1 of Pseudomonas sp. B14(2017). Taxonomy (NCBI): domain Bacteria; kingdom Pseudomonadati; phylum Pseudomonadota; class Gammaproteobacteria; order Pseudomonadales; family Pseudomonadaceae; genus Pseudomonas; species Pseudomonas sp. B14(2017). Next base: position 189,435 of record NZ_NEJY01000002.1, on the reverse strand, counting down.
CCTGTGGGAGCTGGCTTGCCGGCGATGGGCCGCTCAGCGGCCCCAGCTAACAATGAGGTAACACCGTGCACTCCACCGACGTGATCATCCTCGGCGCCGGCGCCGCCGGCCTGATGTGCGCCCAGCTCAGCGCCCGCCGTGGCCGCCGGGTACTGGTGCTCGACCACGCCAACAAACCGGGCAAGAAGATCCTCATGTCCGGCGGCGGCCGCTGCAACTTCACCAACATGTATACCGAGCCGGGCAACTTCCTCTCACAGAATGCACACTTCTGCAAGTCGGCCCTGGCCCGCTACACCCAGTGGGACTTCATCGAGCTGGTGTACAAGCACGGCGTGGCCTACCACGAGAAGAAGCTCGGCCAGCTGTTCTGCGACAACAAGGCCAGCGACATCCTCGACATGCTGCTGGCCGAATGCGATGAGGCCGGCGCCGAGATCCGCATGCACACCAGCATCGAGCAGATCGAGAAGACCGAAGGCGGCTACCTGCTGCAGACCAGCGGCGGCCAGTTCGCCTGCCAGTCGCTGGTGATCGCCACCGGCGGCCTGTCGATCCCGACCCTGGGTGCCACCGGCTTCGGCTACCAGGTGGCCCGCCAGTTCGGCCACACCCTGCTGCCGACCCGCGCCGGGCTGGTGCCGTTCACCATCACCGAGCCCCAACTGAAGGCACTGTGCACCGAGTTGTCCGGCACCTCGCTGGATTGCACCGCCAGCTGCAACGGCACCAGCTTCCGCGAGAACCTGCTGTTTACCCACCGCGGCCTCAGCGGCCCGGCGATTTTGCAGATCTCGTCGTTCTGGGAAGCCGGTGACACGGTCGAGATCAACCTGCTGCCCGACCGTGATGCACTGACCTGGCTGCAACAGATGCAGGCCGAACGCGCCAACGCCGAGCTGAAGACCGTGCTGGGTGAGGTGTTTACCCGCAAGCTGGCCAACCTGCTGGCCGAGCAGTGGTTCGAGTCCAGGCCGATGAAGCAGTACACCCCGGCGGAACTGGCACAGATCGCCGAAAAGCTGGCGAACTGGCAAGTGGTGCCGGCCGGCACCGAGGGCTATCGCACTGCTGAAGTGACCCTGGGCGGCGTGGATACCCGCGAGGTGTCGTCCAAGACCATGGAATCGCTGAAGAGCCCCGGGCTGTATTTCATTGGTGAAGTGCTGGATGTGACTGGCCACCTGGGCGGTTTCAATTTCCAGTGGGCCTGGGCCTCCGCCAACGCCGCGGCGCAGTTCGTGTAGAGTAGAATCCATTCAGCAGCACGGAACGCTTCTTGCTGGCCCGTGCTGGAGTGCCGGAAAAGAGTTGGGGCTGCTTTGCAGCCCATCGCCGGCAAGCCGGCTCCCACAGGATCATCACAGCCCTCGGCTCTGTGCAGTACCTGTGGGAGCTGGCTTGCCGGCGATAGGCCGCGGCAGCGGCCCCAATGACACGGCCTCGAACGGTATTTCTCTGATCACTGCCTAGCAGGCCATCATGTCATCGAGCTCGTTCCGTCAGTCACTGCGTCGCCTGTGGGGCCAAGACAAGTTCAGCTACAGCATCCGGGTCACCATCGCCCTCACCGGCAGCCTGGCCCTGTGCTGGTACCAGAACGAAATGGCCCTGCTGATTCCGCTGTTCCTCGGCATCATCGCCAGCGCCCTGGCCGAAACCGATGACAGCTGGCAAGGCCGCCTCAGCGCCCTGGCCGTCACCCTGGTGTGTTTTGCCATCGCCGCACTGGCGGTCGAACTGCTGTTCCCCTACCCGTGGGTATTCGTCATTGCCCTGGCCTTGGCGGCCTTCGGCCTGACCATGCTCGGTGCCCTGGGCGAACGCTATGGCGCCATCGCTTCAGCGACCCTGATCACTGCGGTGTACACCATGATCGGCGTGGACCAGCGCGGCGGCCAGGTCACCGACTTCTGGCACGAACCACTGCTGCTGGTGGCGGGTGCGGCCTGGTACGGGCTGCTGTCGGTGCTGTGGCAGGCGCTGTTTTCCAACCAGCCGGTGCAGCAGAGCCTGGCCAAGCTGTTCTTCGAGCTGGGCAGCTACCTCAAGCTAAAGGCCAGCCTGTTCGAACCCGTCCGCACCCTTGACGTCGAAGCCCGGCGCCTGGAACTGGCGCAGCAGAACGGCAAGGTGGTGGCGGCGCTCAACGCAGCCAAGGAAATCATCCTGCACCGGGTGGGCAACAGCCAGCCGAACTCCAAGGTCAGCCGCTACCTCAAGCTGTACTTCCTGGCCCAGGACATCCATGAACGGGTCAGTGCCTCGCACTATCCCTACAACGCCCTGACCGAGGCTTTTTTCCACAGCGACGTGATGTTCCGCTGCCAGCGCCTGCTGCGCAAGCAGGGCTCGTCCTGCCAGGAACTGGCCCGCTCGATCCGCCTGCGCCAGCCGTTCGTGCTGGCCAGCGGTTATCCCGAAGCCCTCGAAGACCTCAACGCCTCGCTGGAACACCTGCGCATGCAGAACAACCCGGCCTGGCGTAGCCTGCTTCGCTCGTTGCGGGCGCTGGCGGCCAACCTGGCGACGCTCGACCGCCTGCTCAGCGCCGCCAGCAACCCGGACAGCCTGGCCGACACCAGCGATAGCAGCCTGCTCGACCGCTCGCCACGCTCGCTGAAGGATGTGTGGACGCGCCTGCGCACCCAATTGACTCCGACTTCGCTGCTGTTCCGCCATGCCCTGCGCCTGCCGCTGGCACTGTCGATCGGCTATGGCATGGTGCACCTGATCCACCCCACCCAGGGCTACTGGATCATTCTCACCACGCTGTTCGTGTGCCAGCCCAACTACGGTGCGACCCGGCGCAAGCTGGTGCAGCGGATAGCCGGCACCGCCGTCGGCCTGACGGTGGGCTGGGCATTGTTCGACCTGTTCCCAAACCCGGTCATCCAGTCGTTGTTCGCCGTGGTCGCCGGGGTGGTGTTCTTCGTCAACCGCACCACCCGCTACACCTTGGCCACGGCCGCGATCACCCTGATGGTGCTGTTCTGCTTCAACCAGATCGGCGATGGCTATGGCCTGTTCCTGCCGCGCCTGTTCGATACCCTGGTCGGCAGCCTGATCGCCATCCTCGCGGTGTTCCTGTTCCTCCCCGACTGGCAGGGGCGGCGGCTGAACAAGGCGCTGGCCAATACCCTGGCCTGCGCCAGCGTGTACCTGCGGCAGATCATGCAGCAGTATGCCCACGGCAAGCGCGATGACCTGGCCTACCGCCTGGCCCGGCGCAACGCCCACAACGCCGACGCGGCGCTGTCCACCACCCTGGCCAACATGCTGATGGAGCCGGGGCATTTCCGGAAGGAGGCCGACGTCGGCTTCCGCTTCCTGGTGCTGTCGCATACCTTGCTCAGCTACCTCTCGGGGCTGGGCGCGCACCGCGACACGGCCTTGCCGGCGGAGGTGCAGGAACAGTTGATCGAAGGTGCCGGGCAAAGCCTGGCCAGCAGCCTGGACGAGATTGCCAACGGCCTGGCCGCGCGGCTGCCGGTGGCGATTCACAGTGATGCCGAAGAAGCGCTGGCCAATGCCCTGGAGCAGATGCCGGAAGAGCTGGACGAGCACCAGCGGCTGGTGCAGACGCAGTTGGCGTTGATCTGCCGGCAGCTGGGGCCGCTGCGGACCCTGGCAGCGCATTTGATCAAGGAAGGTGCACCGGCCTGAGTTGTACTATCGCCTGTGCCGGCCTCTTCGCGGGTGAACCCGCTCCCACAGGAACCCCACAAGTTTCAAGACCTGTGTAATACCTGTGGGAGCGGGTTTACCCGCGAAGAGGCCGGCACAGAAGATATAGCTCAGAAGCCATGCTGACGCATGAGCCGCGCATAGCTGCCATCCGCCTTCATCGCCGCTATCGCCTGCTCGAACCGCTCGACGATCCGCGCATGCTCCGGGTTTTTCAGGCTGACCAGGATATGCAGGGTGTTCTCCCCCAACGGCGGCTCCACCAGCATCACCCCATCGCGCACCTCCGGCAGTTCGCGCTGCAAGTTGTAACGGGCCACGTACTCGTCTTCCACCGCCAGGTCCACCCGCCCCGCCGCCAGCATGCGTACCGCAGAGGGAAAGTTGCGCACCGCCACCTTGTGCAGGCGGGTGTCGCGGTCGAACTCGGGGGAATAGGCGTAATCACGCACCACAGCGATGCTGTAGGGGTACAAGTCTGACTGGCGCTTGTAGCGAAACGCCTCGCCCTTGCGTTGCAACAGGCGAATGCGGTTGACCAGGTAGGCTCTGGAAAACTGCCCGATGCTGGCGCGCGAGTCGTTGTACCAGGCGTTGATCAGCACGTCGTAACGCCCCTCGCTCACCCCCAGCAGGGCCCGCGCCCACGGTGCCTCTTCGACCCCACTGGTGTAGCCGGCCCGGGCCAGCGCCGTGGTGACGATGCTGGTCGCCAGGCCACCGCCCGGCATGCTGGCATCGGTGAACGGCGGCCAATTGTCGGCCACCAGGCGTAGCTTTTCGTAACCCGATGCGGGTGTTGCAAGTATCATTGCCAGCAACCCCAGAACACAAAGCAGTGGCCGCATGCTCACGTCCTTTCGCAATGGAGGGCACACACTGCCGACGAGATTACACAAAGCCGTCGCACAGGGCAGCGGCCAATAGTGTCATTTAGCCTCTATTTTGGCCGTGCCCCATACATCATGCGATGATCGACGGCCCACTCAAGGAGTTCGCGCCAATGTCCATCGACTGGCTCTGCAAGCACCACACCGATCTCAGCAAGGACCAGCTCTACGCCATTCTGCAATTACGCACTGAAGTGTTCGTGGTCGAGCAGCGCTGCGCCTACCAGGAAGTCGATGGCCAGGACCTGACCGGCGATACCCTGCACCTGATGGGCTGGCAGGATGACAAGCTGGTGGCCTACCTGCGCCTGCTCGACCCGCAATCCCAGGGTGGGGATGTGGTGATCGGGCGGGTGGTGACTGCACCTGCGGCGCGCGAGCTGAAGCTGGGGCATACCTTGCTGCTCAAGGGGTTGGAGGCAGCGGAGCATTGCTGGCCGGGGGTGCCGGTCTATCTGTCGGCGCAGGCGCATTTGCAGGGGTTCTATGCCCGGCATGGGTTCGCGGTGGTGGGCGAGGAATATCTTGAGGATGACATTCCGCATATCGGGATGCGCAAGGGTTGAGATCGCCGGGGGTGCTTCGCCCCCCTTTCGCGACGCAAGGCCGCTCCTACAAGGGAACGCGATTACCTGTAGCAGCCCCCAGTGGATCAGGGATACCCCAGCACTTCGCGAACCTGCCGCAGGTGCCGGATGATCCACTGCTTGTCGATCGCCCCCCAGTCATGAATGCGGTAATGCCCGGCGTGGTTGCGCGCGCCTTCCAGCTGTTCGAACTCGCAGACGATATCCAGGTCGGCCAGCGCCGCAATGGTGTCCTGGGCGGTGCGCCGGGGCATGCCGGTGGCCTCCATCAGGGCCGGCACGCTGGTCGCGGTCTGGCTGTCGATCAGCCAGGCCACGTACAGGCGGCGGTAGAAGCTGCTCTTGGTCTTGCTCACTTCCATGCTGCGTGGTCCTTAACAGTTGCCCGGCAGCTCCCGATAGGTCAGGTAGACGCGCAGGTCGAATTCCAGTTGGTGGTAGTCCGGCTCCATGTGCTGGCAGAGCTGGTAGAACGCCTTGTTGTGGTCGCGCTCGCGCAGGTGTGCCAGTTCGTGCACCACGATCATGCGCAAGAATTGCGGCGCGGCCTCCTTGAACAGCGAGGCAATGCGGATTTCCTTCTTCGCCTTGAGCTTGCCGCCCTGCACCCTTGATATCGCCGTATTCAGGCCCAGGGCCCGATGGGTCAGGTCGAGACGATTGTCAAACAGTACCTTGTCCAGGTTCGGCGCGCTGCGCAGGTATTGCTGGCGCAAATCCTGGGCATAGCCGTACAACGCCTTGTCGTTCTGCACGTCATGGCGGTCGGGGTAGCGGCGCTGCAGGTACTCGCCCAGGCGGTCGCTGTCGATCATCTCCCGCACCTGCTGCTGCAGGTGCGGGGGGTAGGCTTGCAAGTATCGTAATACGGTCATGGCGCTGCATTCGGTGTAACGAATGCCGATTCTAGCCAATCATGGCCCCGCCCAGGAGAAAATCACCGGGAAGCTGCTGGCATCCGTGGCGGTCATCGGGTAAGCCACCAGGAACCCCTGCACGTACTCACAGCCATTGGCCTTGAGCCAGGCCGCCTGGGCCGGGGTTTCCACCCCCTCGGCGATCACCGTGATGCTGTAGTCGGCGCACAGGCCGATGACGCTGCGCACCAGCGCGGCATCCACCGCCGAGTCGGGCAGGCGCGCGACCAGGTGGCGGTCGAGCTTGAGGGTATCGATCGGCAGGTCGCGCAACATGCGCAACGAACAGTCGCCCGCACCAAAGTCATCCAGCGCCACCCGCATACCCAGCTCGCGCAAGCGGTGTATCTGTTTCACCGCCGCATCGATGTTGTACATCAGCGAGGTTTCCGCCACCTCCACTTCCAGCTGCGCCGGGTCCAGCTGGTAAAGCTGGATGACCCGGTGCAGTTCGTCGACCAGGCTTGGCATGGCGAACTGCGCACGGCTCAGGCTGATACCCAGCACCAGGTCCGCCGGGAAATGCTGGCACCAGGCCTGGCGCTGAGCCGCGCCTTGGCGGTAGATCCAGCTGGCCAGGCGGTTGATCAAGCGCGCCTCTTCCAGCAACGGGATGAACAGCCCCGGCGGAACGTCGCCGACACTGGGATGCTGCCAACGCAGCAAGGCCTCGAAGCCACGCAGGCGGCCATCGTTGAAGCCAACCTGCGGCTGGTAAACCAGAGTGAAGTCTTGCTGCTCCACGGCCGTGCGTACGCTGTCCTCGAGCATCAGCCGCGAACGCGCCCGGCCGTTGAGCTCCTGATCGTAGAAGCGATACTGCTGGCGCCCCGCCTGCTTGGCCGCGTACATCGCCGCATCGGCCGCACGCAAGAGGCCTTCGACATTGGCGCCGCAATCCGGATAGGTGGCGATGCCGATGCTCACCCCAAGGCTCACATCCAGCCCTTCCACCTGGTGGCTGATGGAAATGCGTTCCAGCAACCGCTCGGCATAACGCCCGGCCTGCTCCGGGTAAGGCAGGCTGTCGAACAGTGCGGTGAACTCGTCCCCGCCCATGCGCGCCAGCAGCGCTTCACTGCCCAGGCAATCCTTGAGCTGTTCGGCTACCCAGTGCAGCACCCGGTCGCCCGCGTCGTGGCCGAGCGAGTCGTTGATGCGCTTGAAGCCATCCAGGTCCATGTACATCAGCGCCTGCGCCTTGTCCGAACGCTCGTTGCGCAGCAGCGCACCTTCGGCGGCCTGGTAGAACCCGCGGCGGTTGAGCAGGCCGGTAAGCGGGTCGGTAACGGCCTGGTACTCTAGCTGCTGGTGCAGGTTGCGCACCACCGACATGTCCAGCACGGTGACCACCATTGCCTGCTGTTCTGCCGGCAGTGGCGCACAGGACAACGCCACCGGCACCAGCTCGCCGCCAAGGGTACGCAGCTGGGCATCGTGCACGCGGAAGATGCGCCGCCCCAGGTAGGCCTGGTAGAAGTCCGATTCGTTCCACAGGCTGGCACTGGTCAGCTGCACCAGGTCGAGCAGATGGGCGCCCTGCAACTGCTGCACCGGCGCTGACAACAAACGGGAAATGGCCGGGTTGGCAAAGCTGATGATGCCCTGGGCATCCACCACCAGAATGCCCTCGGCGGCGTTCTCCAGGATCGATGCATTGAACGCCCTGGCCGCTTCCAGCTCGCGGGTCAGCCGCTGCAGCATGCGCCGGTTGCGCTGCTGGTCGAGCAGGGCCTGGACCTTGGGCTTGAGGATTTGCGGGTCGAACGGTTTGAACATGTAGTCCACGGCGCCGCTGGCGTAGCCCTTGAGCACGGCCGCTTCGGACTGTTCGTTGGCGGTGAGGAAAATGATCGGGGTCAGCCGGGTACGCTGGCTGCCGCGCATCAGCCGGGCGACTTCGAAGCCGTCCATCTCCGGCATCTGTACATCCAGCAGGACCAGGTCGACATCGTGCTCGAGCAACGCGCTCAGGGCTTCCATCCCCGAGTTTGCCGTCAGCACCTGCCAATCCTGACGGGCCAGCAATGCCCGCATGCTGATGAGGTTTTCGGGGTAATCATCTACCACCAGAAGAACCGAGCTGCCATCCAGTGGCTGAGGTTGGGGGTGAGGGTGAGCGCCATCCATGCTGCTTCTCTATTATGTGACCGACTTCAAGATACGGTTGGATCCACTAGTACTCTAGACCTGAGCGGATAACACGCAATGCAATCAGAACGCTATCAGTGCCTCAACTATACGGTAGCCGACTAACGGTCGCTTTGCCGGGAATATGTGCCGGCCTCTTCGCGGGTAAACCCGCTCCCACAAGTTCCTCACTGTTTTCCAGGCCAGCGAGTAACCTGTGGGAGCGGGTTTACCCGCGAAGAGGCCGGCACAGGCATAAGGTTCTAACACCCAAAAATGAAAAAACCCGCATCGCTGCGGGCTTTTTCATTAATACCAGAAGATCAGTTGACCTTGGCGGCCAGCTCACCTTTCAGGTAGCGCTGGTACATGCCTTCCAGGGAGATCGGCTTGATCTTCGAGGCATTGCCAGCGGTGCCGAAGGCTTCGTAACGGGCGATGCACACGTCACGCATGGCCTTGACGGTTTCACCGAAGAACTTGCGCGGGTCGAACTCGCTCGGGTTCTGCGCCATCAGGCGGCGCATGGCGCCGGTGGAAGCCAGACGCAGGTCGGTGTCGATGTTGACCTTGCGCACGCCGTACTTGATACCTTCGACGATTTCCTCGACCGGTACACCGTAGGTTTCCTTGATGTCGCCGCCGTACTGGTTGATGATCGCCAGCCACTCTTGCGGTACCGAGGACGAACCGTGCATCACCAGGTGGGTGTTGGGGATGCGCTTGTGGATTTCCTTGATGCGGTCGATGGCCAGCACGTCACCGGTTGGTGGCTTGGTGAACTTGTAGGCACCGTGGCTGGTCCCGATGGCGATCGCCAGGGCGTCGACCTGGGTCTTCTTGACGAAGTCGGCAGCCTCTTCCGGGTCGGTCAGCATCTGGCTGTGGTCCAGCACGCCTTCGGCACCGATGCCGTCTTCTTCACCGGCCATGCCGGTTTCCAGCGAACCCAGGCAGCCCAGCTCGCCTTCTACCGAAACGCCGCAGGCGTGGGCCATGGCAACGGTCTGCTGGGTAACGCGGACGTTGTACTCGTAGTCGGTCGGGGTCTTGCCATCTTCACCCAGCGAGCCGTCCATCATCACCGAGCTGAAGCCCAGCTGGATCGAACGCTGGCAGACGTCAGGGCTGGTGCCGTGGTCCTGGTGCATGCACACCGGGATATGCGGAAATTCTTCGATGGCTGCCAGGATCAGGTGACGCAGGAACGGGGCACCGGCGTATTTGCGGGCACCGGCCGAAGCCTGGACGATCACCGGGGAGTCGGTCTTGTCGGCCGCTTCCATGATGGCGCGCATCTGCTCGAGGTTGTTGACGTTGAAAGCTGGTACGCCGTAACCGAACTCGGCGGCGTGGTCCAGCATCTGGCGCATGCTAATGAGTGCCATTGTGTATCTCTCTCCCGACAAGCGTCGTTTGTTTCGTGCAAGCCTGCCGCAGGGGCGGTTGCTGTTCAAGTAGTGGGCCACCCTAGCGGCCCGGCCAGTCACGGTGCCTTGCAGCCCCGCCCAATCAGATCGTTGGTTGCCACCCAGTACACCAGGCCTTCTTCGCCCTTGGTATGGAAGGCCAGCATGCCATCGCTGTACAGCGCACCCGAGGCACCCGGCTCGGCCTTGAGCCGGTAGACCTGGTCGCCGCCACCAAGGCGCACATCGACCTGGTCGCGCTGCGCATCGGCGAAGCGCCACAGCACTTCAGCCTGGGTGTCGCAGACCCAGCGGGTCCAGTCGTCTGCCGGGGCGGGTTGCGCCGGCTTCAGCAGCGAGCATCCTGCCAGTGTCGCCAGGGCCGTCACGGCCAAAAGCGCTTTCATTCAGTTTCCTCGATTGGGGGCTGCTGTGCAGCCCTTCGCGGGCTTGCCCGCTCCCACAGGTCAAGCGCTGTACCTGTGGGAGCGGGCAAGCCCGCGAAGGGCCGCACAGCGGCCCCTACCTCAAGACCACAAATCAGCCTTCAGGTTGCCTGTTACCCGATCAAGGGCAACCCGGCGCCTTGCGCTGGTGGTCTTCGTCGTACTTTTCCAGGCCTTCCGGGCCCACGCGCTTGCTGATGACCGGCACGGTCTCGGCCTGCCACTCGGACTGGTAGCAACCGCCCTTGGGCGGCTGCGCCGGGTCGGCATCCGAGGCCGGGCTGCCGGCGCATGCGCTCAGCAGGCCAGCCAGCATCATCACAGGCAATTGCTTGACCATCAGGCCGCTCCCTTTGCCAAGCGCCGACGTCATCAGGCCTTGGCCCGCTCTTCCAGGATTGCCACGGCCGGCAGGACCTTGCCCTCGACGAACTCGAGGAAGGCGCCACCACCGGTAGAAATGTAGGAGATATCGGCGCCAACGCCATATTTGTCGATGGCTGCCAGGGTGTCACCGCCACCGGCGATGGAGAACGCAGCGCTGTCGGCGATGGCCTTGGCCAGCACCTTGGTGCCGTTGCCGAACTGGTCGAATTCGAACACGCCGACCGGGCCGTTCCACAGGATGGTCTTCGACGACTTCAGCAACTCGGCGAAATTGGCTGCGGTTTGCGGGCCGATGTCCAGGATCATGTCGTCAGCGGCAACGTCGGCAATGGCCTTGACGGTGGCTTCGGCGCTCTCGGCGAACTCCTTGGCAACCACCACGTCGACCGGCAGAGGCACGCTGACCTTGGCGGCGATGGCCTTGGCGGTGTCGACCAGGTCAGGCTCGTACAGCGACTTGCCCACCGGGTGGCCGGCTGCGGCCAGGAAGGTGTTGGCGATGCCGCCACCGACGATCAGCTGGTCGCAGACCGAGCTCAGGCTGTTCAGCACGTCCAGCTTGGTGGAGACCTTGGAGCCGGCAACGATGGCTGCCATCGGTTTGGCCGGGGCCTTCAGGGCCTTGCCCAGGGCGTCCAGCTCGGCTGCCAGCAGCGGGCCGGCAGCAGCGACCTTGGCGAACTTGGCAACGCCATGGGTCGAACCTTCGGCACGGTGGGCAGTACCGAAAGCGTCCATTACGAACACGTCGCACAGGGCGGCGTATTTCTGCGCCAGCTCGTCGGCGTTCTTCTTCTCGCCCTTGTTGAAGCGCACGTTCTCGAACAGTACCAGGTCACCAGCCTTGACCTCGACACCATCCAGGTAGTCGGCAACCAGCGGTACGCCGCGGCCCAGGGCCTTGCTCAGGTAGTCGGCGACCGGCTTGAGGCTGTTCTCGTCAGAGAACTCGCCCTCGGTCGGGCGGCCCAGGTGCGAGCAGACCATTACCGCCGCGCCCTTCTCCAGGGCCAGCTTGATGGTCGGCAGCGCTGCCAGGATACGCGCGTCGCTGGCTACCACACCGTCCTTCACAGGCACGTTGAGGTCTTCGCGGATCAATACGCGCTTACCTTGCAGGTCGAGGTCGGTCATCTTCAACACGGTCATGAATGCAGTCCTTCAGGGCTGTTTGTTGCGGGTTGGGTGGACGACGTGCAGATAGTGTTCGGCAACGTCGAGCATACGGTTGGCGAACCCCCATTCGTTGTCGAACCAGGCCAGCAGGTTCACCAGGCGAGGGCCGGAAACACGGGTCTGGCTGGCATCGACGATCGCCGAATGCGGGTCATGGTTGAAATCACAGCTGGCGTGGGGCAACTCGGTGTAGGCCAGCAAGCCTTTCAGCGGGCCTTCCAGCGCCGCCTCGCGCAGCACCCGGTTGACTTCGGCCGCGCTGGTATCGCGGGCGGTCTGCAGGGTGATGTCCAGGCACGAGACGTTGACGGTCGGTACGCGTACCGCTTTGGCCTGGATTCGCCCGGCAAGTTCCGGAAGCAGGCGCTCGATGCCACGCGCCAGACCAGTGGACACCGGGATCACCGACTGGAAGGCCGAGCGCGTGCGGCGCAGGTCTTCGTGGTGGTAGGCGTCGATCACCGGCTGGTCGTTCATCGCCGAGTGGATGGTGGTGATCTGCACGTACTCGATGCCGAATGCCTGGTCCAGCACGCGCAGCAGCGGCACGCCGCAGTTGGTGGTGCACGATGCGTTGGACACCAGGCGCTCGTTGCCGGTCAGGCAGGCCTGGTTGACGCCGTAGACCACCGTGGCATCGACGTCGGCCTCGCTGGCCATCGGCTGCGAGAACAGCACCCGCGGCGCGCCGGCGTCGAGGAAACGCTGGCCATCGGCGCGGGTGTGATAGGCGCCGGAGCACTCCAGCACCAGGTCGATGTCCAGGGCGGCCCAGTCGATGCCTTCGGGGGTGGCACTGCGCATCACCTTCACGCAGTCGCCATTGATATGCAGACAGTCGCCATCGACCTTCACCTCACCGGGGAAACGCCCGTGGGTGGAGTCGAAGCGTGTCAGGTATTCCAGGCTGGCCTGGTCGGCCAGGTCGTTCAGCGCGACGATCTCGAAACCGGCCTTTGCCCCCCGCTCGAACAGCGCGCGCAGGACACAGCGGCCGATACGGCCATAACCGTTGAGTGCAACTTTGTAGGGACGCAGGTGGGGCATTCGTTGGCTCGCTAACGCATGATGGCTGTTGGGGCCGCGTTGCGGCCCATCGCGACACAAGGCCGCTCCTACAAGGAGCTGCATGCGCAGTACCCTGTAGGAGCGGCCTTGTGTCGCGATGGAGGGCGAAGCCCTCCCCCTTGCACGACCTGGAGGGCGTCACTGCCCTCCATTGATACATCAGTCTTCCAGCAGCTCTTCGGCAGTACCGAGGATGTTCTCCAGGGTGAAACCGAACTCTTCGAACAGTGCCGAAGCCGGCGCCGACTCACCGTAAGTGGTCATGCCGATGATACGACCTTCCAGGCCGACGTACTTGTACCAGAAGTCGGCGTGAGCGGCTTCGATGGCGATACGCGCACCCACTTCCAGCGGCAGCACGGACTGCTTGTAGGCAGCGTCCTGGGCATCGAACACGCTGGTGCACGGCATGGAAACCACGCGTACCTTGCGGCCTTGTTCGGTCAGCTTGGCGTGCGCCTGAACAGCCAGGCCCACTTCGGAACCGGTGGCGATCAGGATCAGCTCAGGCTCGCCGGCGCAGTCCTTGAGCACGTAGCCGCCGCGGCTGATGTCGGCGATCTGCTGGGCGTTGCGGTCCTGGTGCTGCAGGTTCTGGCGCGAGAAAATCAGCGCCGAAGGGCCGTCCTTGCGCTCCAGGGCGTTTTTCCAGGACACGGCGGATTCCACCGCGTCGGCTGGGCGCCAGGTGTCCAGGTTCGGCGTGCTGCGCAGGCTGGTCAGTTGCTCGATCGGCTGGTGAGTCGGGCCGTCTTCGCCCAGGCCGATGGAGTCGTGGGTGTAGACGTGGATCACGCGCTGCTTCATCAGTGCCGACATGCGCACTGCGTTGCGGGCGTACTCCATGAACATCAGGAAGGTCGCGCCGTAAGGCACCAGGCCACCGTGCAGGGCAACGCCGTTCATGATGGCGGTCATGCCGAACTCACGCACGCCGTAGAACACGTAGTTGCCGCTGGCGTCGTTGGCTTCTACACCCTTGCAGCCCTTCCACAGGGTCAGGTTGGAACCGGCCAGGTCGGCCGAACCGCCGAGGAACTCTGGCAGCAGCGGGCCGAAGGCGTTCAGGGCGTTCTGGCTGGCCTTGCGGCTGGCGATGGTTTCGCCCTTGGCGGCCACTTCGTTGATGTAGGCCTGGGCCTTCTCGCTGAAGTCGGCCGGCAGTTCGCCGCTGTCACGGCGCTTGAACTCGGCAGCCAGCTCCGGGTAGGCCTTGGCGTAGGCGTCGAAGCGCTGGTTCCAGTCGGCTTCGGCCTTGGCACCGGCAGCCTTGGCGTCCCACTCGGCGTAGATCTCGGCCGGGATTTCGAACGGGCCGTGGTTCCAGTTCAGTTCCTTGCGGGCCAGGGCGATTTCGTCGTTGCCCAGCGGTGCGCCGTGGCAGTCTTCCTTGCCCTGCTTGTTCGGCGAGCCGAAACCGATGATGGTCTTGCAGCAGATCAGGGTCGGGCGATCGCTCTTGCGAGCGGTCTCGATAGCGGTCTTGATCTCGTCGGCGTCATGGCCGTCGACGTTACGGATCACCTGCCAGTTGTACGCTTCGAAGCGCGCCGGGGTGTTGTCGGTGAACCAGCCGTGCACTTCGCCGTCGATGGAAATGCCGTTGTCGTCATAGAAGGCGATCAGCTTGTTCAGGCCCAGGGTGCCGGCCAGCGAAGCGACTTCGTGGGAGATACCTTCCATCATGCAGCCGTCGCCGAGAAACACGTAGGTGTTGTGGTCGACGATGTTGTGGCCGTCACGGTTGAACTGGGCAGCGAGCACTTTTTCGGCCAGGGCGAAGCCCACGGCGTTGGCGATACCCTGGCCGAGCGGGCCGGTGGTGGTCTCGACGCCTGGGGTGTAGCCGTATTCCGGGTGGCCCGGGGTGCGGCTGTGCAGCTGGCGGAAGCCTTTGATGTCATCGATGGTGACGTCGTAGCCGGTCAGGTGCAGCAGCGAGTAGATCAGCATCGAACCGTGGCCGTTGGACAGCACGAAGCGGTCACGGTCGGCGAAACTCGGGTTGCTCGGGTTGTGCTTCAGATAGTCGCGCCAAAGCACTTCGGCGATATCCGCCATGCCCATGGGGGCACCTGGGTGGCCGCTGTTGGCCTTTTGCACGGCATCCATGCTGAGGGCACGAATGGCGTTGGCACGTTCACGACGGCTGGGCATCGCTGATCTCCTGGGGGGCTTGAATAGGTGGTGTCACGAAAAAAGGCGGCCATTTTCGCCCACTGGGGGGGCTTGGGGCAATGACGTATGGTCGCAGTCGGGGGATTTTCCTCTGATTGGCACTGATTTCGGGGCAAAATCTGGAAATCGGTGCCGACTTCTTCGCGGGTGAACCCGCTCCCACAGGGTCGCACCAAGGCTGAGGGCAGTGCTGAACCTGTGGGAGCGGGTTCACCCGCGAAGAGGCCCGAAAGGGCAACCCCGCACTCCGCCCATCAGCCAATATCAAAACTTTTTGATATTGGCCTTGCTAGGGCAACGATGCCTGTCTAGACTGCCGCACCATGAACCTCCGTGCGCAATCGATCCCCGAGCAAAGCGAAGCATTGGCTGTCCTGTGCAAAGCCAGTGGCGACGAGTTGCGCCTGAACGTATTGCGCGCCCTGGCCAACGACTCGTTCGGCGTGCTGGAGCTGGCGCAGATCTTCGACGTGGGCCAGTCGGGCATGAGCCACCACCTGAAGGTACTGGCCCAGGCCGAGCTGGTGGCGACCCGCCGCGAGGGCAATGCCATCTTCTACCGCCGCGCCCTGCCCGACAGCCTGCGCCTGGGCGGTCGGCTGCACGCGGCGCTGCTCGAAGAAGTGGACGACCTGGCCCTGCCGCCTGACGTGCAGGCGCGCATCGCTCAGGTGCAGCAACGCCGCGCAGCCACCAGCCAGGACTTCTTCCTGCGCGTGGAAGAGAAATTCCGCGCCCAGCAAGACCTGATCGCCGGCCTGCCGCAGTACCGCGAAAGCCTGCTGGCGTTGCTCGACAAACTGAATTTCGACCCGTCCGCCAGCGCTCTGGAGGTCGGCCCCGGTGACGGTGGCTTCCTGCCCGACCTGGCCCGGCGCTTCGCCCAGGTCACCGCCCTGGACAACAGCCCGACCATGCTCGAACTGGCGCGCCAGGTGTGCCAGCGCGAAGGGCTCGACAACGTGAACCTGCAGTTGGCCGATGCACTGGGTGCAACGGATGTGGCCGCCGACTGCGTTGTGCTGAACATGGTGCTGCACCATTTCAGCGACCCGGCCCTGGCCTTGCGCCAGCTGGCCAAACGGGTGAAGGCAGGCGGCAGCCTGCTGGTAACCGAACTGTGCAGCCATGACCAGGGGTGGGCGCGCGAAGCCTGCGGCGACCTGTGGCTTGGCTTCGAACAGGACGACCTGGCCCGTTGGGCCAACGCCGCCGGGCTGGCCCCCGGGGACAGCCTGTACGTGGGCTTGCGTAACGGTTTCCAGATTCAGGTCCGCCATTTCCAGCGGACGGCTGGCGACATACAACATCGGTAAATTTCAGGAACCTTCGAGATGAGCGAATACTCCCTTTTCACCTCCGAGTCCGTGTCCGAAGGGCATCCGGACAAGATCGCCGACCAGATTTCGGACGCCGTCCTTGATGCCATCATCGCCCAGGACAAATACGCCCGCGTAGCCTGCGAAACCCTGGTCAAGACCGGTGTCGCCATCATCGCCGGCGAAGTCACCACCTCCGCCTGGGTCGACCTGGAAGAGCTGGTGCGCAAGGTCATCATCGACATCGGCTACAACAGCTCCGACGTCGGTTTCGACGGCGCCACCTGCGCCGTGATGAACATCATCGGCAAGCAGTCGGTGGACATCGCCCAGGGCGTCGACCGCTCCCGCCCGGAAGACCAGGGCGCCGGTGACCAGGGCCTGATGTTCGGCTACGCCAGCAACGAAACCGATGTGCTGATGCCGGCACCGATCTGCTTCTCGCACCGTCTGGTCGAGCGCCAGGCCGAGGCGCGCAAATCGAAACTGCTGCCATGGCTGCGTCCGGACGCCAAGTCGCAGGTCACCTGCCGTTACGAAAATGGCAAGGTGGTCGGTATCGACGCCGTGGTGCTGTCGACCCAGCACAACCCTGAGGTTTCGCAGAAAGACCTGCAGGAAGCCGTGATGGAGCTGATCGTCAAGCACACCCTGCCTGCCGAACTGCTGCACAAGGGCACCCAGTACCACATCAACCCGACCGGCAACTTCATCATCGGTGGCCCGGTGGGTGACTGCGGCCTGACCGGGCGCAAGATCATCGTCGACTCCTACGGCGGCATGGCCCGCCATGGTGGTGGCGCGTTCTCCGGCAAGGACCCGTCCAAGGTCGACCGTTCCGCCGCCTACGCCGGCCGCTACGTGGCCAAGAACATCGTCGCCGCCGGCCTGGCCGAGCGTTGCGAGATCCAGGTGTCGTACGCCATCGGCGTGGCCCAGCCGACCTCCATCTCGATCAACACCTTCGGTACCGGCAAGGTCTCCGACGACAAGATCATCCAGCTGGTGCGCGAGTGCTTCGACCTGCGTCCTTACGCCATCACCACCATGCTCGACCTGCTGCACCCGATGTACCAGGAAACCGCTGCCTACGGCCACTTCGGCCGTACCCCGCAGCAGAAGACGGTCGGCGACGACACCTTCACCACCTTCACCTGGGAGCGCACCGACCGCGCCCAGTCGCTGCGTGACGCTGCCGGCCTGTAAGTTTCCTACGGCGCTGGACGAAAGCCCCTGCCGAGCAATCGGCAGGGGCTTTTTTGTGACATATGGGCTGACAAACGCTGCATGGCGACCCTCACGCTACCTGCCTAGGCTGAGGGCTCCCACCCGCCATGCAAGGATGCTGGCCATGCCGCTCATGCTGCTATTCGCCGTACTGCTCGCACTCCAGGCCCCACTGATTTGGGCCGGCCAATGCCCCAAGTGGAACCCGCAACAAGTTGAAACTGAAGTGGCCCAACTGCGTGCCACGCTCGCCCACTGGGACGACCACTACCATCGCCAGGGCATTGCGCTCGTACCCGATGAACTCTATGACCAGAGCCGCCAGCGCCTGGCGCACCTGCAGCAGTGCTTTGGCATCGCGGCCACCCCGTCCCCGCTGGCCAGCGCTGGCGGGCCAATCCCGCATCCGGTGCCACATACCGGCGTCGACAAGCTGGCCGACCGCCTGGCTGTAGAACGCTGGCTGGCCGGCAAGGCCGATGTCTGGGTGCAGCCAAAGGTCGATGGCGTAGCAGTCTCCCTCATCTACCGACAGGGCCGGCTGGTGCAGTTGATCAGCCGGGGGGACGGCGTGCAGGGGCACGACTGGAGCCGCCACATCCCCCTGCTCGACGCAATCAACCGGCAGCTGCCCCAGGCCATCGACCTGCAACTGCAGGGCGAACTTTACCTGCGCCTGGATGCGCATGTGCAAGCCCAGGCAGGCAGCGCCAACGCCCGAGGGACGGTAGCCGGGCTGCTGGCTCGCAAGCAGCTGGGCCGTGAGCAAGGCGAGCGCATCGGCCTGTTCGTGTGGGACTGGCCGCAAGGCCCCGAGCAGCAGGCCGAACGCCTCGCGAAGCTGGCGGAACTGGGTTTTGCGCACAGCCAGGATTACAGCGTCGCCATAGAAACAGCGGACGATGCCGCGCACTGGCGTGAGTACTGGTACCGCTCACCCCTGCCCTTCGCCACCGATGGCGTGGTGTTGCGCCAAGGCGTCCGGCCGCCGGCCGAGCGCTGGCAGGCCAAGGCACCCTACTGGATCGCGGCGTGGAAGCACCCGTACACGCAGGCCCTGGCCGAAGTGCGCGAAGTACGCTTCCGCGTTGGCCGCACAGGCAGGGTCACGCCAGTGTTGCACGTGCTGCCGGTTACCCTGGACGACCGGCGAATCACCCAGGTGAGCCTGGGCTCGCTGGCACGCTGGCTCAAGCTCGACATCCGCCCCGGTGACCAGGTGGCCGTCAGCCTTGCCGGGCTGACCATCCCGCGCCTGGAGCAAGTGGTGCACCGCGCCGCCGAGCGCCAACCGGTAACCGCACCAGCGCCCGGCCAACATCATGCCCACAGTTGCTGGCAGGCCAGCGAAGGCTGCGAGGACCAGTTCATTGCCCGCCTCACCTGGCTCAGCGGCAAGCAGGGGCTGGCCCTGCCGCGCACCGGCCCCGGCACCTGGCGCCGACTGGTGGCTGCCGGGCTGGTGACCTCGATGACCGACTGGCTGCATCTGGATGCCGAGCGCCTGGGCCAGGTAGCCGGTATCAGTGACGCAACGGCTGCGCAGTTGCTGGGCAGTTTCGACCAAGCCCGCTCACGGCCCTTTGCCCAATGGCTGCGCGGGCTGGGTGCGCCCACCCCCACCGGCATGCAGGTGACAGGCGACTGGCTGGAGCTTGCTGCCCGCACAAACCTTGAATGGCAAGCCATGCCCGGTATCGGCGAAAAGCGCGGTCAACAGCTTGCAGGATTTTTTGCGACCACCGAGGTTCAAGCCATTGCAACGCAGCTGGCCAAGGCAGGGATCGACGGATTCCGGATCGACAGGCAAAGCATCGAGCAATGATTATTTACCAATTTACCCGTAGGAAAATCCCGAGATTAAGCCGGAAAACCCCAACAAGGGTTTCTAAATGGGCAAAACCAAGGCAGGATTTCCCCCAACTTTTGCTGCCCCGCCCCGTCAAGGAGGCTTTTCATGAAACGTATTTCGACCCTTTTCCTGCTCGCGACACTGGGCCTGGCCGCTGGCGCCGTACCAGCCGCCCAGCCGGATGCCGGCCTGACCGGTTGCGCCGCCAAGCGTAGCGCCATCGAGAACCAGTTGAAGATTGCCCGTGACCACGGCAACAACGATCAGGCCGCGGGGCTTGAAGAGGCACTGCGAGGGGTCGACAACTGCACCGATGCCGGCCTGCGCAAGGAACGTGAGCAGAAGGTGCTCGACGCCCGTCACGAAGTGGCGCAGCGGGAAAAGGACTTGAAGAAAGCCGAGAAGAAAGGCGATTCGGAGAAGATCAACAAGCGCAAGGACAAGCTGGCAGAGTCGCGCAAGGAACTGCAGGAAGCGGTGGAAGATCTGGATCGCTGACAGAGATTCGAATACTGCGTTGCCTTTACTGGCCTCATCGCCGGCAAGCCGGCTCCCACAGGTACTGCATTGCACTCAAGGGCAGCGTGATACCTGTGGGAGCTGGCTTGCCGGCGATGAGGCCGCAACAGGCCATCAATGATTACGAAACTCGGAATGACAGGCCTTGCAAGCCGCTTCGACCTTGTCCATCGGCACCTTCAGCTGAGCAGCGTCCAGCGGCTGGCTGCGGGTGACATCGACCAGTTCGCCAGTGACGCCTTCCAGCTGCCGGGCCAGGTCATGAAAGCGTGCCTGACGCTCCCATACCTCGGCACGCGCGCTACTGTCGCCACCATCACGCGCCTGTGGGAAGTGCTGCCAGGGCTGGTGCGAAAGGTTGTCCAGCTTCAGCGCACCGTCGGCAAACTTCACCCCGTCGAACGGCAACCGCCCACGCAACATGCCGCCCAGGTCTTCGCTGGTCTTGAGCATGTCCTTGAAGATCACCTTGCGCTTGCCCAGCGGGGAGTTCGGGTCAACCCGATCACAACCACCCAGGGCCAGTGCTGCCAGCAGAACAACGGTCAATCGCTTCAACATCACGGTCACTTCGGCCTACGCAAATGGGCGGCCAGTATCGCTGCCCAGCGGCCAAAGACCAATAGCCACATAAAAACAGGGGCGAATATCCGTGTTCACCCATGACAGGAACGTACTCATGAAATCTGCCCTGCGCCATCTGGCCTGGACACTCCCGGCGCTGGCCCTGCTGGCCGGCTGCAACGGTGGCGAAAGCGCCAAACCTGAGCCCCATGCCATCGCCACCTACGCCAATGCCACCTGGCAGGACCTGCCTGCCGTCAGCGACAGCGACCTGGTGGCGGGCTTCCAGGCCTGGCGCAACGGCTGTGAAAAGCTCAAGCGCGACACCGTCTGGGCCAGCACCTGCGAAGCAGCCACCAGCGTGCCCGACAATGCCTTGCAGGTGCGCGCCTTCCTGCAACAGAACCTGCAGGTATACGGCCTGCGTTCGGCCGAAAACAATGCCAACGGCCTGATCACCGGTTACTACGAACCGGTCTACCCTGGCAGCCTGAGCCAATCGGCAACCAACCACGTGGCGGTCTACGGCATCCCCGACGACATGATCGTGGTCGACCTGGCCAGCGTGTACCCCGAACTCAAGGGCAAGCGCCTGCGCGGTCGCCTCGATGGCCGGGTGCTAAAGCCTTACGACACCGCCGAGGTGATCAACCGTGACGGCGTCAAGGCACCGGTGCTGGCCTGGCTGACCGACCCGATGGACCTGCAGTTCCTGCAGATCCAAGGTTCCGGCCGGGTACAACTGGAAGATGGCCGCCAACTGCGCCTGGGTTACGCCGACCAGAACGGCCACCCCTACCGACCGATCGGGCGCTGGCTGGTGGAACAGGGCCAGTTGAAAAAGGAAGAGGTGAGCATGGGCGCCATTCATGCCTGGGCCCAGGCCAACCCGCAGCGGGTGCCGGAACTGCTCGCCAGCAACCCCAGCTACGTGTTCTTCAGCACCCGCCCGGACAGCAACGAAGGGCCGCGGGGTTCGCTGAACGTGCCGCTGACCGCTGGCTACAGCGTGGCCATCGACCGCAAGGTGATTCCGCTGGGCAGCTTGCTGTGGCTATCCACCACTCGCCCGGACGGTACGCCGGTGGTACGCCCGGTGGGGGCTCAGGATACCGGTGGGGCAATTACCGGCGAGGTGCGCGCGGACCTGTTCTGGGGCACCGGGCCGCAAGCCGGAGAACTGGCCGGGAACATGAAGCAACAGGGGCAGATCTGGATGCTGTGGCCCAAGGGCAAGCCGCTGCCTGAGGTGCCGAAAGTGCCTTGATCGGCGGTGGATTCTTCGCGGGCTCGTCGGACCGCCGCACCGCCGCTCCCACAGGTACACCACAGGATTCAAGGGCTGTGATGTACCTGTGAGAGCGGCGGTGCGGCGGTCCGACATGCCCGCGAAGAAGGCGACGCGGTCTCAGATGGAAAACACGAAGAAGGCCACGATCATCGCCATCCCGGCAAACCACACCAGCGATCGCAGCATGGCCCAGTCGGCCAGGTAACAGATGATGTAGAGCAGCCGGCTGGTGATGTACATCACCCCCAGCACATCCTGGGTCACCTGCTCGGCATTGCCGACGATATCCGCCACCAGCACCGCCGCGGCAAATGCCGGGAAGGCCTCGAAACTGTTCTGCTGGGCAGCATGCGCGCGCCGCGGCAACCCGGACAGGGTATCCAGGAAGGCACGCGGGTCGTGGTTGTCGCGCAGTCGGAAGCGGCCACTACCGGCCTTGGCGATCAACGCGCACAGTGGCGGCAAGAGCAGCGCGATCAGGATGCACCACAGGGCAACAGTCATGGACAGGACTCCTTGTTCAGTCTTCGGGTCAAAGCTTCATTACCAGCATGCCGGCCAACACCAGCCCGCAAGCTAGGAGTCTCGGTCCGCCAAAAGGTTCTTTCAGGTAGCGCATGCCCAGCAGCACCACCAGGATCACGCTCAACTCCCTCAACGCCGCCGCTTCGGCCACCGACCCCAGGTGCATGGCCCACAGCACCAGCGCGTAACTGAGCAATACACACAGCCCCACTGCCAGCCCCAGGCGCCACTGCAGGCGCCAGAACAACACGAACGGCGCACGCCGCGCGACGCTGGCCAGCAACGGGAACGGCCAGGCACTGAGCAAGGTCAGCCACACCAGGTAATCCCAGGGTTTGCCCCACAGGCGCACGGCCTGGCCGTCGAACCAGGTGTAGCAACCAATGCACAGGCCGATCAGGGCAACCACCGGCAGCATCGACCAGGGCAGCCGGTCACCGCCACCGCCCTGCCACAACAGGCAGGCCATGCCACAGGGGATCAGCAGGATACCGATGATCTGCTGCTGGCTCAGCGATTCGCCGGCAAAGGCCAGGGTCAGCCCCAGCACCACCAGCGGCGACAGCCCGCGCATCAGAGGATAGACCAGCCCCAGGTCGCCCACGCGGTAGGCCTGGATCAACAGGAAGCGGTACAGCTGCTCGGCCAGCGCCGACGCCAGCAGCCAGGGCCAGATGTTGGCCGGCGGTACCTCGACGAAGGGCACCGCCAGCACCGCGAAGGCCAACGCCACCGTATCCATGCTGGCGATCACCAGCAGGCGCTCGCCGCTGAATTTGATCAGGGTATTCCAGGTCGCATGCAGCAGGGCAGCGACCAACACCAGGGAAGTTGCCAGCACGCCTTCTTATCCTTGTGGCTTTTTATGGCTGGGACTATATAGCGTTCGAGGGCCGCTGTGCGGCCCAATCGCCGGCAAGCCAGCTCCCACCTCGACCGCGTCGCTTTCAAGGTTGATGCAGTACATGTGGGAGCTGGCTTGCCGGCGATAGGGCTGCGTAGCAGCCCCCTTGGATGGGAACGTTTCAAACGAATCCGGTCAAACCCTGTGTCCCGAACCCCGCGCCAGGTCATCAAAGAACTGCCCGAGCCATTCGGGTTACGACTTGGAAGCCACTGTTACAGGATTCGGGATGCTTGAACTAGTTGCCGCGTTTATCTGCCTTACCACCCTCCTCACCTATGTAAATTACCGTTTCATCGGCCTGCCCCCTGCCATCGGCGTGATGGTCACGGCGCTGCTGTTTTCCCTGATGCTGCAGGGCTTGAGCCTGATCGGCTTCCCTGGCCTGGAAGCGCGCGTCGAAGGGCTGATGAACCAGATCGACTTCAACGACCTGCTGATGCACTGGATGCTGGCGTTCCTGCTGTTCGCCGGCGCCTTGCACGTCAACCTCTCCGACCTGCGCAGCTACCGCTGGCCCATCGGCCTGCTGGCCACCGTCGGCGTACTGATTGCCACCGTGGTCATCGGCTACCTGTCGCACTGGGTGTTCGCCCTGTTCGGCTGGCAGGTGCCGCTGATCTACTGTCTGCTGTTCGGTGCGCTGATCTCGCCCACGGACCCGATTGCCGTGCTGGGCGCGCTACGTACCGCCAATGCCTCCAAACCGCTGAAAACCACTATCGTCGGCGAGTCGCTGTTCAACGACGGCACCGCGGTGGTGGTGTTCACCGTGTTGCTGGGCATCATCCAGCTGGGCGAGACGCCGAGCATGACCGACACCGCGATCCTGTTCGCCCGCGAGGCCATCGGCGGCGTGGTGTTCGGCGGCCTGATCGGCTACGCCACCTACCGCATGATCAAGAGCGTCGAGCAATATCAGGTGGAAGTGATGCTGACCCTGGCGCTGGTCATCGGCGGCTCGGCGATGTGCTACGAACTGCACGTTTCGGCACCGATCGCCATGGTGGTGGCCGGGCTGATCATCGGCAACCTGGGGCGCAACCTGGCCATGAACGACATGACCCGTCGCTACATGGACGGTTTCTGGGAACTGATCGACGACATGCTCAACGCCCTGCTGTTCGCGTTGATCGGCCTGGAACTGTTGCTGCTGCCATTCAACTGGATGCACCTGGCGGCCGGCAGCGTGCTGGCACTGGCGGTGCTGCTGTCGCGGCTGCTGACCGTGGCCCCGGCGATCGTGCTGCTGCGGCGCTGGCGCCCGGTGCCCAAGGGCACGGTACGGGTGCTGACCTGGGGTGGCCTGCGCGGTGGGGTGTCGGTTGCCCTGGCACTGTCGCTGCCACTGGGCGAGGAGCGTGACCTGCTGCTGTCGATCACCTACATCGTGGTGCTGTCATCGATCCTGGTGCAGGGGTTGAGCATCGGGCGGGTGGTGCGCAAGGTCAGCGTCCAGCCTTGAGAATGCAGGGGCCGCTTTGCGACCCATCGCGACACAAGGCCGCTCCTACAGGAGATTGCATTCCCCTTTAGGAGCGGCCTTGTGTCGCGATGGGCTGCAAAGCAGCCCCAGAATGTTCATTCCACTGCAGAATCCGGGAACTGGTCCTGGATGTACTTGATCTCGGTCCGCCCATGCGCCGCCGGCAGCCCGTCCTCGCCAAGGTTGACGAAGACCATCTTGTCGACCGTGAGGATGGCCTTGCGGGTGATCTTGTTGCGCACTTCGCACTTGAGGGTGATAGAGGTGCGGCCGAACTCGGTGGCGGTGATGCCCAGCTCGATGATGTCGCCCTGGCGCGAGGCACTGACGAAGTTGATTTCCGATATGTACTTGGTCACCACGCGCTGGTTGCCCAGCTGGACGATGGCGTAGATCGCCGCCTCTTCATCGATCCAGCGCAACAGGCTGCCACCGAACAAAGTGCCGTTTGGGTTGAGGTCTTCGGGTTTAACCCACTTGCGGGTATGAAAGTTCATCTGTACTCCTGACCTGCTTGGCTAACGTGTAGCAATGATGGCAGAGCGGCCGCTGTCGCTCCATTGAACATCGACTATCGTCGCGATTAATCGACAGAAAACCTTGGGCAAGCCGGCGGGCGCGGCTATAATCTCCGCCGCTTCACATGGCCGCCCACAGCGGCGCCATGCCCGCCACCCGTCCGAGGGGCGCTGCAGCAGGCTAGGCCTGTCAGGCTCGGATGGGGCGTTGCTCGCTCTCGCGGGCGCTTAACGCACAACGGCGCCCATTCGCACACTACGAATGGAGGCTCTCATGAGCGCTGCAAACATGCCTGCTGGTTTTACCGATTACAAAGTCGCCGACATCTCCCTGGCCGCCTGGGGTCGTCGCGAAACCATCATCGCCGAATCGGAAATGCCTGCACTGATGGGCCTGCGTCGCAAGTACCTGGCCGAGCAACCGCTCAAGGGTGCGAAGATCCTGGGCTGCATCCACATGACCATCCAGACCGCCGTGCTGATCGAAACCCTGGTTGCCCTGGGTGCCGAAGTGCGCTGGTCGTCCTGCAACATCTTCTCCACCCAGGACCAGGCCGCCGCGTCCATCGCCGCCGCCGGTATCCCGGTGTTCGCCTGGAAAGGTGAAACCGAGCAAGAGTACGAGTGGTGCCTGGAGCAGACCATCCTCAAGGATGGCCAGCCATGGGACGCCAACATGGTCCTCGACGACGGTGGCGACCTGACCGAGCTGCTGCACAAGAAGTACCCGCAAGTGCTGGAGCGCGTGCACGGCGTGACCGAAGAGACCACCACCGGCGTGCACCGCCTGCTGGACATGCTGGCCAAGGGCGAGCTGAAAGTCCCGGCGATCAACGTCAACGACTCGGTTACCAAGAGCAAGAACGACAACAAGTACGGCTGCCGTCACAGCCTGAACGACGCCATCAAGCGTGGTACCGACCACCTGCTGTCGGGCAAGCAGGCCCTGGTTATCGGCTACGGTGACGTGGGCAAGGGCTCGGCCCAGTCCCTGCGTCAGGAAGGCATGATCGTCAAGGTCACCGAAGTCGACCCGATCTGCGCCATGCAGGCCTGCATGGACGGTTTCGAAGTGGTTTCGCCGTTCATCGACGGTATCAACAACGGCACCGAAGCCAGCATCGACAAGGCCCTGCTGGGCAAGATCGACCTGATCGTGACCACCACCGGTAACGTCAACGTCTGCGACGCCAACATGCTCAAGGCGCTGAAGAAGCGTGCCGTGGTGTGCAACATCGGCCACTTCGACAACGAGATCGACACCGCCTTCATGCGCAAGAACTGGGCCTGGGAAGAGGTCAAGCCGCAGGTGCACAAGATCCACCGCACCGGCGCTGGCAGCTTCGACCCGCAGAACGACGACTACCTGATCCTGCTGGCCGAAGGCCGCCTGGTAAACCTGGGTAACGCCACTGGCCACCCAAGCCGCATCATGGACGGTTCGTTCGCCAACCAGGTACTGGCGCAGATCTTCCTGTTCGAGCAGAAGTTCGCCGACCTGTCGGCCGAGAAGAAAGCCGAGCGCCTGACCGTTGAAGTACTGCCGAAGAAGCTCGACGAAGAAGTGGCCCTGGAAATGGTCCGCGGCTTCGGCGGCGTGGTGACCCAGCTGACCAAGCAGCAGGCCGACTACATCGGTGTCACCGTCGAAGGCCCGTTCAAGCCGCACGCCTACCGCTACTAAGCGGCCAGCTTGAAGCTTCAAGCGGCAATCAAAGGCAGACCATGCCGTTGCCGCTTGCAGCTCAAGCATAAAGGATCTTGAACGATGCCCAAGCCAGGCCGGCCATAACCGATCTGGCTTTTACTTGCAGCCTGCCGCTTGAAGCTTGCTGCCAGAGGAACGCCTGATGTCCCAGGAACGCCGTTACAGTTTCGAGTTCTTCCCGACCAAGACCGATGCCGGTCATGAAAAGCTGATGGGCGTCGCCCGCCAGCTGGCCGCCTACAACCCGGACTTCTTCTCCTGCACCTACGGTGCCGGTGGCTCGACCCGCGACCGCACGCTGAACACCGTGCTGCAGCTGGAAAGCGAAGTGAAGGTACCTGCCGCACCGCACCTGTCGTGCGTAGGCGACACCAAGGCCGAACTGCGCGCCCTGCTGGCCGAATACAAGGCTGCAGGCATCAAGCGCATCGTCGCCCTGCGTGGCGACCTGCCATCGGGTATGGGCATGGCCAGTGGCGAACTGCGCTACGCCAGCGACCTGGTCGAATTCATTCGCCAAGAAACCGCCGATCACTTCCACCTGGAAGTGGCCGCCTACCCGGAGATGCACCCCCAGGCCCGCAACTTCGAGGCTGACCTGGCCAACTTCGTGCACAAGGTCAAGGCCGGTGCCGACAGCGCCATCACCCAGTACTTCTTCAACGCCGACAGCTACTTCTACTTCGTCGAGCGCGCGCAGAAGCTGGGCGTGGACATCCCGGTGGTACCCGGCATCATGCCGATCACCAACTACAGCAAGCTGGCGCGCTTCTCCGACGCCTGTGGCGCCGAGATCCCGCGCTGGATCCGCAAGCAGCTGGAAGCCTATGCCGACGACACCGCCAGCATCCAGGCATTCGGCGAAGAAGTGATCACCCGCATGTGCGAACAGCTGCTGCAAGGCGGCGCACCGGGCCTGCACTTCTACACCTTGAACCAGGCCGAGCCGAGCCTGGCGATCTGGAACAATCTGAAGCTGCCGCGCTGAAATTTTTTGCAAAATCTGTTTAAGATTTGATTAAGGCTTTGGTCATAGACTAAAGCCTTATTCATTTTCCGGTTACACAGGTCTTGCCTGCCATGCAGCCCCTCCAGCCATCGCGTCCACAGCTCGTCTACCTGGCTTTTGGCCCGGCAACCTACCATCAGGAAGCCTGCTTCAGCATCGTCAGCGCCCTCGCCCATCTGGGCACGGCAGCAGGCGAAGCCATGGACATCCAGGTCTACACCGACAACCCGCAGCCCTATGCCGGCCTGCCGGTCACCGTACACCTGCTGGACGAAGCCACGCGTCAGGCATGGAACGCCCCTCACGGTTATCACTTTCGCAGCAAGCATGTGCTGTTGCGTCAGGTGCTGCAGCAACACCCGCTGGCAGTGCTGATCGACACCGACACCTTCTTCCGCAAATCGCCGCTGGAGCTGTTTGCCCGGGTGGCCCCAGGCCGCCTGCTGTGCAATGCCATCGGTGCGCGCTACGGCAGCAACCAGAAGTGCCTGCTGTACAAGAACCTGCTGGCCATCCTTGAGTCCAGGGGCCTGGCCGATTGCCAGATGCCACTGGTCAACTCCGGGGTCATCGGCCTCAGCGCCGAAGACGCCGGCACCCTGGACCGCTCCATCGCCATGATGGACGAGTTCCACCCCCTGGCTCGCGAGGCCTATACCCTCGAGGAGTTCTGCCTGGCGGTGGCAGCCTACCGCACG
Organism: Pseudomonas sp. B14(2017); assembly: GCF_002113255.1. Lineage (NCBI taxonomy): Bacteria > Pseudomonadati > Pseudomonadota > Gammaproteobacteria > Pseudomonadales > Pseudomonadaceae > Pseudomonas > Pseudomonas sp. B14(2017). Next base: position 160,940 of record NZ_NEJY01000002.1, on the reverse strand, counting down.
CTGGAGCTGGCCGAATGCACAGATGTCATCCACCACTACTGGAGCCGAAAGGCGCAGTTCCGCGCCAAGATCCAGGCCTGGCTGCGCAAGCACGGCCATGATCCGCTGAGCCACGCGGCGCTGGCCGACGTGTCCCTGGTCAATGACCAGCTGCCACGGCCGCCGGCCCTGCAACGCCTGGGTTACAAGGCGCTGAGCATGACCCTGCCCAGCCACGAGCGCCAGTTCGCCCGCGAGCTGCTGTATGGCTGCTACCCCTACCCCAATGAGTTCGACCGTGCCTGCGCGCCGGCCTGGTGGGACAAGGCCCTGGAAAACCTCAACGCCCGCCATGGCCACATGGAGCCCGAGCAACTGCGCCAGTGCCTGCGTCACCCGGGGTTGCGCCTGTCACTGGGCGAGCGGCGCAAGGATATCGAAGCGCATCTGCTGCGCACCTCCCACGGCTGAGGCACCCAGAACCACTGCCTTGCGCAACCCCTGTGGGAGCGGGCATGCCCGCGAATCAGGCGACGCGGTGGATGGCACCGGCTTCGCCGGTGTTCGCAGGCATGCCCGCTCCCACAGGGATCGCGCATGCCTTTAAGTACTCGATTATGGCAATTGCCGCGTTCAATTTCGGGGCTCTGGCCATGCAACGGCCGAGCGCGTAATCTCCGGCCATGCCACACGTCGCCCGTCTGTTCTGGATCCTGTTGCTCGCCTGCCTGAGCCCGCTGGCCCAGGGCGAGCGCCTGCGCCTGGTGACCGACGACTGGGCACCCTATGCGTACCAGCACGACGGCCAGCCGCGCGGCATCGACTACGAAGTCACCACCCAGGTGTTCGAACGCCTTGGCGTCGAGGTGGAGTGGGAGTTCCTGCCATGGAAGCGCTGCCTGGCAATGATCGAGCAGGGCTTGGCCGACGGCATCATGGACATCTTCCAGACCGAGTCACGCCAGCCTTACCTGGTGTACGCCCCCGAGCCCATGTCGGAGGTCGAGTTCGTCCTGTTCCAGGCCAGCGCACGTCGCCATGCCGTCAAGGCGCTGGATGACCTTGCCGGCCTCACCGTCGGCACCTCACCCGGCTACGCCTATGGTGCCGCGTTCAACGAGGCCGTACATTTCAGGCGCGAAGCCGCGCCTACCCATGAAGCCAACTTCGGCAAACTGATGCTGGGCCGCATCGACCTGGCAATCACCGACCGCAGGGTCGGCCAATACCTGCTGCGGCATCTGGGCCTGCAACAGCAGGTCGAGGAGCTGCCGCTGGTGATAAGCCGCCAGGCGCAGTACCTGGGGCTGGCGCGCAAGCCGGGGCGGGAGGCATTGGCCCAGGCCTTCGCCGCGGAACTGCGGCGCTTCAAGCAGGAACCGGCCTATGCAGCGATCAGCAACCGCTACACAGGCGACATCGGAAACATTCTCAACGCCGTTGAGCAGCAGGAAAGCAGCACAGCGCGATAGCTCTGTTATACTCGGGCCTTCCCGCCCGGCTCACGCCCGGACGCTCGGCCTCGCAACAGGCATCCCGATCGGCATCGACGCGCCTTCGCGTCCACCCTCCGCTAACCGGATGTGCAGTGAAAGCCCAGCTGGACCGGACGCGATCGCATCCCTCCGATGCCCGTCGCGCCAGGCAGAACATCCCAAACGGGCCCAGCCCACACGAGAACAGGATTGCCCATGTCCTTTGCTTCCCTCGGTCTCTCCGAGGCTCTTGTCCGCGCTATCGAGGCTGCGGGCTACACCCAGCCGACCCCCGTGCAACAGCGGGCGATTCCCGCCGTGTTGCAAGGCCGCGACCTGATGGTCGCCGCACAGACAGGTACTGGTAAAACCGGCGGTTTCGCCCTGCCGATCCTCGAGCGCCTGTTCCCGGCCGGCCACCCCGACAAGTCGCAGCGCCATGGCCCGCGCCAACCTCGCGTGCTGGTCCTGACCCCGACCCGCGAACTGGCAGCCCAGGTGCATGACAGCTTCAAGGTCTATGCCCGTGACCTGCCACTGGTCAGCGCCTGCATTTTCGGCGGTGTCGGCATGAACCCGCAGATCCAGGCCATTGCCAAGGGTGTGGACGTGCTGGTCGCCTGCCCGGGCCGCCTGCTCGACCTGGCCGGCCAAGGCAAGGTTGACCTGGCCCACGTGGAAATCCTGGTGCTGGACGAAGCCGACCGCATGCTCGACATGGGCTTCATCCATGACGTCAAGAAGGTCCTCGCCCGCCTGCCGGCCAAGCGCCAGAACCTGTTGTTCTCAGCCACCTTCTCCAAGGACATCACCGACCTCGCCGACAAGCTCCTGCACAACCCGGAGCGTATCGAGGTCACCCCGCCGAACACTACCGTCGAGCGTATCGAGCAGCGCGTCTACCGCCTGCCCGCCAGCCACAAGCGCGCGCTGCTGGCGCACCTGATCACCCAGGGTGCCTGGGAACAGGTACTGGTGTTCACCCGCACCAAGCACGGCGCCAACCGCCTGGCCGAGTACCTGGAAAAGCACGGCCTGACCGCCGCCGCGATCCACGGCAACAAGAGCCAGAACGCCCGCACCAAGGCTCTGGCCGACTTCAAGGCCAACAGCGTGCGCGTGCTGGTCGCCACCGACATCGCCGCCCGTGGCCTGGACATCGACCAGTTGCCGCACGTGGTCAACTTCGAGCTGCCGAACGTCGAGGAAGACTACGTCCACCGTATCGGCCGTACCGGCCGTGCCGGGCGTTCGGGCGAGGCCATTTCCATGGTCGCGCCGGATGAAGAGAAGCTGCTCAAGAGCATCGAGCGGGTGACCAGGCAGAAGATCCCGGACGGCGACCTGATGGGCTTCGACGCCAGCCAGGTAGAGGCCGAAAAGCCTGAAGTACGCGAACGCCAGCAGAACAACGGCCGTGGTGGCCGCAACCAGCAGGCCCGCGGCGAAGGCGGCAAAGACGCCAACGGCGGCCGCAAGGACAAGGGCAAGGATAAAGGCAAGGCCAAGCAACAGGCTGCTGACAAGCCGGCCGACAAGGAAAAGAGCGGCGACAAGCAACAGCAGCAACGCAAGCCGCGTGACAAGAAGCCGCGCCAGCAGCAACAGCAGGCCAGCAACGGCAGCGTGCCGAAAGTGCCTGCCGACCGTGATCCTGAAGAGTTCCTGGACGACGATATCGACAACTTCGGCAACCGTGCCGACTATGTCAGCCCGTACCAGGGCAAGAACCAGGGCCGCAATCGCCGCCCGGGTGGCAATGCCGGCCAAGGTCAGGCCCAGGGTAATGGCCAGCGCAGCAACGCCGGTGGCCAGGGTCGCAATAGCGGCCAGCCGCGCAGCGGCGGCGGTGGCGGCGAGAAACGTCCGGCCCGCGCCAACAATGGTGGCGGCGCCCGTCGTGATGGTGGTGGCCGTGGTCGCCCGGCCCGTGACGATGCTGCCCGGCAGGAACCGGCCGTGCGCAACCCGCGCCAGCCGGAAAAACAGCCAGTGATCATCCGCAAGGAATCCAAGCTCGACCGTTATCCGACGCCAGAGCAACTGGATGACCTGCCGAGCCGCCCGCGCGGCGAGCGCCCGGCGCTGTTGACCCGCAAGGGCTGACAGAAGCACCGAGGGGGCTGCTTCGCAGCCCTATCGCGACACAAGGCCGCTCCTACAGGGTTACGTAATTCCCTGTAGGAGCGGCCTTGTGTCGCGATAGGGCCGCAAAGCGGCCCCCTCAGTTTTCAGCAGGTAAGAATTACTTCTGCTTCACACCTTCAACACTGATATCCAGGTCCAGGGTCTGCGAGGTAGCGCCCGGGCCCTTGATGCCGAAGTCGTTCAGGTTCAGCGTGGTGGTGGCGTTGAAACCAGCGCGCTCGCCGCCCCATGGGTCCTTGCCTTCACCGTTGAAGGTGGCCTTGAAGGTGACCGGCTTGGTCACACCGTGCATGGTCAGGTCGCCAGTCACGTCAGCGGTCTTGTCGCCAGTCGACTTGACGCTGGTGGAGACGAACTTGGCTTCCGGGTACTTCTTCACATCGAGGAAGTCGGCGCTGGAAATGTGCTTGTCACGCTCGGCGTGGTTCGACCACAGGCTGGCGGTTTTCAGGTCGACGTTGATCTTGCTGGCTTCAGGCTTGGCGCTGTCCCAGGTGAAGTTGCCGTCGAAATCCTTGAAGGTACCGTGAATGAAGCTGTAGCCCAGGTGGCTGATCTTCCAGTCAACGAACGCGTGCTGGCCTTCCTTGTCGATCTTGTACTCGGCAGCCATGGCCTGGCCGGCGGAGAGCAGAGCGGTACCGAGCGCCAGAGCGGCAAAAGTCTTTTTCAACATCCTTACTTCCTTCCTATGCAATTGAGGTTGAGAGTCAAGCTTTGCGGCCCAGCATGCGGGTCAGGGTCGCGTCACGGTCGATGAAATGGTGCTTGAGCGCTGCCAAGCCATGCAGCACGGCAAAAATCACCAAGCCCCAGGCCAGCCAGAGATGAATCACGCCAGCCAGGTCTGCCTGGTCGGGCAGGTCGCTGACCAGTGCCGGCACTTCGAACAGGCCGAACACCGGAATGCCGACACCGTCGGCGGTAGAAATCAGGTAACCGGCAATCATTACCGCGAACAGCCCCAGGTACAGGGCCAGGTGGCCCAACTTGGCTGCCAGGCGGGTAAGTGCGCCGTGGTTGGCCGGTGCCGGTGGTGGCGGGCTGATGAAGCGCCAGACCACCCGCAGCAGCATCACCGCCAGCAGCACCAGGCCGATGCTCTTGTGCAGGTCCGGGCCGGCCTTGCGCCAAGGGCTGTAGTAGTCGAGGCCGACCATCCACAGGCCCAGGCCGAACAGGCCGAAGACTGCCAGAGCCACGCCCCAGTGCAGGACGATGCTGACCACGCCGTAGCGAGAAGATGAATTGCGCAGTTGCATGTTGACGTGTTTCCCCGTGAAAGCTGTGCACAGACTAACGCGTAACGCATCGAATAAAAGCGTAAAAAATTGCTTTGGATTATCGAGAAATCCGATATGTATTCTGTAAGCTTCCCATTAAGGAAACATTAACGATAGTTGGGTAATCAGCGGATGCCAGTGCCGGCCCTATCGCCGGCAAGCCAGCTCCCACAAGGCCAGCATCAAGCTCAGGAGCAGGCCAACCTGTGGGAGCAGTCTTGTACTGCCTGTACTGGCCTCATCGCCGGCAAGCCAGCTCCCACAGGTATTGCACAGGCCTTCGAACCTATGATGATCCTGTGGGAGCTGGCTTGCCGGCGATAGGGCCAGCAAAGTCAACAAATCAACCCGCTTTGGCCTGGGTATTGGCCACAGCTTTCTTGGCCGGTTCGGACTTGGCAGTCGCCTTTTTGGTCTGGGCTGGCTTGTGCGCCGGTGCACGCTTGGCAGGTGCAGCCTTGGTAGCAGCAGGCTTGGCCGCCGCTTCCTTGACCACTGGTGCTGGTGCAACCGGGGCCGGCGCAGCTTGCGGGGCTGGCACAGGTGCTGGCGCCACTTCCTCGGCCTTGGCAATCGGCTCGGCCTTCACCTCAGGCTTGTCCGCCCCACCAAACAGGCGCTTGAAGAAGCCCGGCTTGTCCTGCTTGGCCTCATCGACCGGCTTCGGCTCGGCCTTGACCGGGGCCTTGTCAGCCTTGTCGCCCTTGTCGGAAGAACCACCGAACATGTTGGAGAAGAACCCGCCCTTGCTCTCCTTGGCCGCTACGGCGCCTGCAGCTGCTGCCGCCGCCACCGGTGCCGACTTGGCCGGGTCGAACGACTTGCCGGCCAGCAGGTCCTGCACCTGGCTGGCCGCGCGCTGGCCACTGCGCAGGGCGCCTTCCAGGGTGCCTGGGTAGAGGGCGTCGGTATGCTCACCGGCAAAGGTGATGCGCTGCACCGGGCGCTCCCACAGGCGCCAGTACTTGCTGATCTGGCCCGGGCCATAGGCCAGGTAGGCGCCGCCGGTACCGGCGTCGGTGCTGTAGCGCTTGACCTCGTAGCCGGTGAACGAGCCACGGGCCTGTGGGTAGAACGCATGCAGGCGGATCAGCACCTGATCGACCATCTGCTTGTCGCCGAACGCCTGCAGCAGACGGGCGTTGTCGCCCGACAGGTTGATCACCACGTTGGCGCCACCCTTGAGCGCGGGTTCGATCCACAGCATGCCCAAGCCTGCGTTACTGAAGATTTCGCCCGACATGCGCGCGCGGCTTTCCCACACCGGCTTCTTGAACTTGAGCATCAGCTGGTCGCGCCAGCCATAGTTGGTGCCCTTCAATGCCGCCAGGTGCTGGCTGTCCAGGCCCGGGGTCATCTGGATCTTGGCCAGGGCGCGCAGGGGCACGGCCATGACCAGGTAATCCGCCTGGTAGCCGACGCTGCCGACCTTGACCGTGACACCGTCCTTGTCCTGGACGATGGAGGTCACCGGCGAACTGGTCTTGATGGTCTTCAGTTGCTTGACGAACGCCTGGGCCAGCACTGGGCTGCCGCCGGGCAGGCGCGCGGCACGCAGGTCACGGTCGCTGACCCCGCGATACACGCGGTTCTGCTGGGCAAAGTACAGCAGCGAAAGGCGCGATGGCTCATCGTAGCGGGTACGGATCTGCTGGTTGACCAGCTGACGGGCGGTGGTCGGCAGTTGCAGCTTGTCCAGCCAGCTAGAGACGTTGATCTGGTCGAGGGCGAACAGCGTGCTGTTGGCTTGCGGGTTCAGCGGATCGTCGATCGAACGGGCCAGGTCATCGAGGGTTTTCTCGTAACGTTTGAGCGCATCGGCAGTAGCCGGCTGCTTGGTGGCCAGGTCGGTGGCGCTGAAATACTCGCCATCGATCAGGTAACCGGGGGTACGCACGAACTCTGGTGCCGGCAGTGTTTCAAGTTTGAAACGGTCGAGGTACTGGTTGAGCACCGGCTGCGCCTTGGCGTTGCCAATCCACTCGCTGGTGGCCAGGCCCGAGCGCCCGCCCATGCCCGCCTTGGCCTCCAGCAGCGTCACCTGCCAGCCTTTGTTCTGCAGCTCGTAGGCGGCCGTCAGGCCCGCCAGGCCGCCACCCACTACGATCGCCGAAGGTGTCTTGTCCTTTGCCAGCGCGGCGCCGCTGGACACACCAATCAATACCAACGCGCACAGGCGCACCCAAGCAGCAGCCATGTCGGCGAACTCCGAGTCAGGGGGTTACAGAAATGGGGAGAGGCAGGAATGCCCCGGGAGAGATGCGTTAAGAATACGTCAGGTCCGCCGACCCTGCCAGCGCAGTGACATCAAGTCCTTTTCGCCACTGACATTTTTGCCTGCAGCGATTCCACGCGGTGGCAAGCTCAGCTGGCAAGCCGATGAAAAGCGGCGGTTGTCCTGCCCTGCGGCATTGCTTAGGCTTACGCGGTCGAACCAAGCCGCAAAGCCAGGAGAAGTGCCCATGGGCCTCAATGATCAGTGGATGCAACGCGACCTAAAGGTCCTGTGGCACCCCTGCACCCAGATGAAAGACCACGAGCAGCTGCCGCTGATCCCGATCAGGCGCGGCGAAGGCGTGTGGCTGGAAGACTTCGAAGGCAAGCGCTACCTGGATGCGGTGAGCAGCTGGTGGGTCAACGTGTTTGGCCACGCCAACCCGCGTATCAACCAGCGCATCAAGGACCAGGTCGACCAGCTGGAGCACGTGATCCTGGCCGGTTTCAGCCACCAGCCGGTGATCGAGCTGTCCGAGCGCCTTGTAGCCATGACCCCCGCCGGCCTCGACCGGGTGTTCTATGCCGACAACGGTTCGTCGTGCATCGAAGTGGCGCTGAAGATGAGCTTCCACTACTGGCAGAACGTCGGCAAGCCGGGCAAGAAGCGCTTCGTCACCCTGACCAACAGCTACCACGGCGAAACCATCGCCGCCATGTCGGTCGGTGATGTGCCGCTGTTTACCGAAACCTACAAGGCGCTGCTGCTCGATACCCTCAAGGTGCCCAGCCCCGACTGCTACCTGCGCCCCGAGGGCACGAGCTGGGAAGAGCACTCGCGCACCATGTTCCAGGCCATGGAACAGACCCTGGCCGAGCACCACGCCTCGATCAGCGCGGTGATCGTCGAACCGCTGATCCAGGGTGCCGGCGGCATGCGCATGTACCACCCGGTGTACCTCAAGCTGCTGCGCGAGGCCTGCGACCGCTACGACGTGCACCTGATCCACGACGAGATCGCCGTGGGCTTCGGCCGCACCGGCACCATGTTCGCCTGTGAACAGGCCGGCATTCGCCCGGACTTCCTGTGCCTGTCCAAGGCCCTGACCGGCGGCTACCTGCCGCTGGCCGCCTGCCTGACCACCGACAAGGTGTACCAGGCGTTCTACGACGACTACCCGACCCTGCGCGCATTCCTCCACTCGCACAGCTACACTGGCAACCCGCTGGCCTGCGCCGCGGCGCTGGCGACCCTGGACATCTTCGAGCAGGACAACGTGATCGAGGCCAACAAGGCCTTGGCCACCCGCATGGCCAGCGCCACCGCGCACCTGGCCGACCACGCGCATGTGGCCGAGATTCGCCAGACCGGCATGGCCCTGGCCATCGAGATGGTCCAGGACAAGGCCGGCAAGGTTGCCTACCCGTGGCAAGAGCGTCGTGGCCTGAAAGTGTTCGAGCATGCCCTGACGCGTGGCGCCCTGCTGCGCCCGCTGGGCAGCGTGGTGTACTTCCTGCCGCCGTATGTGATTACGCCAGAGCAGATCGACTTCCTGGCAGAAGTGGCCAGCGAAGGCATCGACATTGCCACCCGCGATAGCGTCAGCGTGGCCGTACCGGCCAACTTCCACCCCGACTTCCGCGACCCGGGCTAAGCCCGGACAGTTAGCCATACCACGTTCCCTGTGGGAGCGGGCATGCCCGCGAACAAGGGCGAAGCCCTTGCCATGCACCGCGGTGCCTGCTTCGCGGGCACGCCCGCTCCCACAGGGAATCTGCGTCTCTCTTCTACCGAGCAAACCCATGAGACTGTCCCGCTTTTTCATCGACGCCCCCCTGAGCCTTGGCGAGCATGACCTGCCCGAAGCCCAGGCCCACTACATCGGCCGCGTACTGCGCATGGCCCCCGGCGACGCCGTGCAGCTGTTCGACGGCAGTGGCCAGGAATACCGCGGCCAGTTGCTCGAAGTGGGCAAGAAAACCGTGCGCGTCAGCCTCGACCAGGCCCTCGCCGGCCAGGCCGACTCACCACTGCACGTGCACCTCGGCCAAGGCCTGTCCCGTGGCGAGCGCATGGACTGGGCGATCCAGAAAGCCACCGAACTGGGCGCCAACGAAATCACCCCGATCGTCAGCGAACGCTGCGAAGTGCGGCTGAAGGACGAGCGCGCCGACAAGCGCCTGGCCCACTGGCGCCAGGTGGCGATCAGCGCCTGCGAACAATGCGGCCGCTCGACCTTGCCGGTCATCCACCCGCCAGTGACCCTGGTTGAATGGCTGAACAGTGCCAAGGCCGACTTGAAACTGGTCCTGCACCCGGTGGCCGAACCGCTCACCAGCCATGCCAAGCCTGCCACCCTGGCCTTCCTGATCGGCCCCGAAGGCGGCCTGAGCGAAGCGGAGGTCGACCAGGCCAAGGCTGCCGGTTTCCACGCAGCACGCTTGGGCCCACGCGTGCTGCGCACCGAAACCGCACCGGTGGTGGCACTGTCGGTGGCACAGCAACTGTGGGGCGACTTTTAACTAGCGCACGTAGAACGACACCGCCACGAAGTGCATGAGGCTGCCGGCGATCACGAACAGGTGCCAGATGCCATGCCAGTGGCGGAAGCGGCTGTCGAAAGCGAAGAAGATGATGCCGACGGTGTAGAACACCCCGCCAGCGGCCAGCCAGGCAAAGCCTGCGCTGCCGAGCGAGTGCAGCAATGGTTTGACCGCCACCAGCACGATCCAGCCCATCACCGCATAGATGATGATCGACAGGATGCGCGCCTCGGATCGCGGCTTGATCTCCTGCAGCATGCCGATCACCGCCAGCCCCCAGACCACCCCGAACAGGCTCCAGCCCCAGGGCCCGCGCAGGCTGACCAGGCAGAACGGCGTGTAGCTGCCGGCGATCAGCAGGTAGATCGACAGGTGATCGAGCTTGCGCATGATCACCTTCGCCCGCCCGCGAGTGCTGTGGTACAGGGTAGAAATGCTGTACAGCAACAGCAAGGTGCTGCCGTAGATGGAGAAACTGACGATCTTCCACGGGTCGCCCTGCAGGCCCGCGACCACGATCAGCCAGATGGCACCGATACAGGCCAGGACGGCACCGACCAGGTGGGTCCAGGCGTTGAAGCGTTCACCGTAGTACATGCAAACACAGACCTCCTGAGGTGGGCTGGGTTCCTGATGTGATGCTGATGGCCTCTTCGCGGGCATGCCCGCTCCCACAGGTTATCTACTTGCCTTGAAGTGTATGATTTTCCTGTGGGAGCGGGCGTGCCCGCGAAAGGGCCCTGTGCCTTGCATCCTAACCAAGCTCAGGTTGCAGTTCCGCGTCACGCACCAGCCGTTCCAGCCCGACCAGGTCCGGCACCCGTGCCACCTGCTCACCCACCTGCACCGCCGCCAGCTCCAGGCGGCCCAGCGCCACGTCCACGTAGTTCAGCTGGCTGTCGAGCTTGCACGAGCGCGGTATGTCCTGCAGCAACAACGCCAGGTAACGCAGGCCGGTATCACCCAGGGCATTGAGCACCACCACGCGTGCCCGCTCGCCGCAGGGTGTCTCGCCACCGCACGCGGCTTCGAAGCCGATCAGCGGCAGGCGCTGCTGGCGCCAGTCGATCCAGCCCAGGTGCCAGGCCGGCTCGCCGCGTTGGCACACCAGGTTGCGCTGGCCACTCAGTTCGGCCACCGCCACGTTGGGCAACACCAGGGTACGGTCGCCCAACGGCAGCAAAAGCCCGGTCAGGCTGCTGCGCTGGCCGGCGATCAGTTCAAGCATGGGTCTGGCTCCAGTGGGCAATGCTCTGCAACAGGACCGACTCCTGGTACGGCTTGCCCAGGTATTCGTTGACGCCGATGGCCATGGCACGGTCGCGGTGCTTCTGCCCGGTGCGCGAGGTAATCATGATGATCGGCAAGTCTTTCAGCCGCTCGTCACGGCGGATACGTGTGGCCACCTCGAAGCCGTCCATGCGCGGCATCTCGATGTCCAGCAGCAACACATCGGGGCGGTGTTCTTCCAGCAGGGCCATGGCATCGACCCCGTCCTTGGCCGTCAGCACACTCATGCCGTGGCGTTCCAGCAGGCGGCTGGTGACCTTGCGCACAGTCACCGAGTCGTCCACCACCATTACCAGCAACGCCCGCCGTGGCGCCGGGCCGAACACCTGGCGCCGGGCCGCACCGCCGCCCGGCAGGCGCGCCAGGCGCCGCTGCTGGCCACGCAACTGACCCAGCAGGTCGAGAATCAGTACCACCCGGCCATCGCCCAGCAGCGTCGCCCCCGACAACCCGGCAACCGCGGCAAACTGCGGCCCCAGGCTCTTCACCACGATCTCGCGGCTGGGCGACAGGCTGTCGGCCTGGATGGCGAACGACTGCTCCTGGGAATGCACCAGCAGCACCGGCAGCGGCACGCTCTGCCCGAGCAATGCCGGGCGCGGCATGCCCTGTAGCAGTTCACCCAGGTAGCGCAGCTCGTATTCGTGGCCGGCGTACACATAACGCGGGGCGTCCAGCTGGTAGCACGCCGCCAGTTCGGCCGGCGGCACGCGGACGATGCCCTCGATGGTGTTCAGCGGAATGGCGTACTGCTCTTCGCCCAGATGCACCATCAGCGCACGGTTGACCGACACGGTGAACGGCAGGCGGATCAGGAAGCGCGCGCCCTTGCCCTGGGCCGACTCGATACTCATCGAGCCCCCCAGTTGCTTGACCTCTTCGTGTACCACGTCCATGCCCAGGCCACGCCCGGAAATCTGGGTGATCTTCTCGGCAGTGGAAAAGCCCGGGCGCAGGATGAACTGGAGGATCTCGTGATCGCTCAACTGCGCCTGCGGGTCCAGCAGGCCGCGCTTGATGGCCTTGCGGCGCACCGCTTCGAGTGGCACGCCGGCACCGTCGTCGGTCATTTCGATAACGATGTCCGCGCCTTCGTGCAGCAGATTCAGGTGAATGGTGCCCTGCTCCGGCTTGCCGGCGGCCAGGCGCATTTCGCGGCTTTCCAGGCCATGGTCGACGGCGTTGCGCAGCATGTGCTCCAGCGGCGCCACCATACGTTCGAGCACGCTGCGGTCCAGTTCGCCCTCGGCATTGCCCACCACCAGCTCCACCTGCTTGCCCAATTCGCTGGCCACCTGCCGTACCACGCGCTGCAAGCGTGGCACCAGGCGCTCGAAGGGCACCATCAGGGTCGCGGTCAGGCCTTCCTGCAACTGGCTGTTCACCCGCGCCTGCTGCTGCAGCAGGCTGTAGGCCTCCTGGGCGCGCTGTGCCAGGGTTTCCTTGAGGTCGAGCAAGTCCGAGGCAGACTCGAACAGGGCCCGCGACAGCTGCTGCAGTTGCGAGTGGCGGTCCATTTCCAGCGGGTCGAAGTCGTCATAGGCATCGCCTTCGAACTGCTGCCGGCTGGACATCCGCCCTTGGGTCTCGATATCCAGGCGCAGCAACTGGTCGCGCATGCGTTCGAGGGTGGTTTCCATCTCGTTGAGGGTGAACTGCGCATCGTTTACCTGCTGCTCGATGCGCCCACGGATGATCGAGTGCTCACCGGCCAGGTTGCCCAGCTCGTCGAGCAACTCGGCATCGACCTTCACCATGTCGCCCGGCGCCCGCTCCGGCGCCGCCGCCGGCGCCTCACTGGTCGCGGCCTCGACAGGCCCCTGGCCAGCGGCGCTGTCGGCCAGGGCCGAGAAGCTGAAGTTGCGGATGTAGTCGATCAGCGCAGTGGCGGCATGCAACGGCTGCCCCAGGCGCACGGCATCGAGCATGTGCGCCAGGCGGTCATGGCAGTTCTGCAGCAAGGCGAACAGTGGCGCGCTCGGCGGCATACGGCCAGCGGCCAGCAGCTCGTAGAGGAACTCCAGTTCGTGGGCCAGATCGCCGATCGGCGCAATTTCGACCATGCGCGCCACACCCTTGAGGGTGTGCAGGTCGCGCATCAGGTTGTCCACCTCCACGCTGTTGCGCGGGTCGGCCTGCCAGCGCGCCAGGGCTGCGGCGGCACTCTCGACGATGTCCGAGCTTTCTTCGAGGAAGACTTCCAGCAGCTCTTCGCCTGGGCTTTCCGGCTCTTCGACCAGCGGCTCGGCCACAGCCGGCAGCAAAGGGTTGTGCGCCGCCCCCAGGCCAAGGGTATCGGCCAGGTCCATGTCCGGGTGCAGCGGCGTGACCGTGTCGATGCCCACCAGGCCAGTGGCCTCCGGTGCCAGAGCCTGGCCCAGCAGGTTGCGCAGGCTGTCGACCAGCTCCGGCCTTGGCGGGATGTCCTGCCCGGCCGCCACTTCGTCGAGCATGTCCAGCAGGGCTTCATGGGCCCGCTGCACGTGGGCGAAGAAGCGCGCATCGGCGGGCAGGCTGCCCTCCTCCACGGCGCCATACAGGTCGAGCAAGGCCTCGCACACGTCATCCATTTGCCACAGGTCGGCCAAGTGTGCGGCATGGCCCAGGGTGGTCAGTTCGTCGAGCAGGGTGTCCAGTGCATCGCGCTGGCCGGGCTGTTCCTGCCAGCGCGACAGCAACGACTCGGCATCCAGCAGGATATCCATGGCCTGGGCCAGGAAACTGGCGATCAACTGCGGGTCGCGCTTGCTGCGCCGCGCATGCTGCGGGTCGCCATGCAAGCTGGCCAGGTGCGCGTCCACAGCCTGGCCGACCTGCTCGATCAGCTCCGCGGCACCGGGGATGGCCGCCAGCGGCGTGCTGTCGAGTTGCGCCAGGCCCAGGTGGAACAGCGAGCGAGCAGCTTCCAGCCATTCGATCTCGGCCATTTGCAGGGGTAGTTGGTGGCCCTTGTATTCACGAGCCAGGCGGTCGAAGGCGGTGGCCAGTTCGGCGACCGGCATCACCCCGGCCATGGCGGCACTGCCCTTGAGCGTATGCAGGGCGCGCTGCAGGCCATCGCTGACCTGCGTATCGTGGCCGTCGGCGCCCTGCAGGAAAGCATCCAGGCTGGCCAGGTGGCCCTGCGCCTCGCTGCGGAAGATGTCGAGCAATTGCGGGTCGAGGCCGTCGATGTCGGCCGCCACCGGGGCATCGTTTTCGGCCAGGGCATGCAGGTGCCCGGCCAGCTGCTCGATTTCCGTCAGTTGTGGCAGCTGGCCGGCGGCAAAGTCGGCCAACAGGTCGGGCAGGTAGACGAATGCCTGCTGCAGGGCCACCACGCCTTCCGGGCTGAGCACGCTGCGGCCCTCGAGTACCCGGTTCAGCAGGTGCTCGGCGCCCCAGGCCAGCTCGGCCACCGCCTCGGCATGTACCATGCGGCCGCTGCCCTTGAGCGTATGCAAGGCGCGGCGCACTTCTCCCAGTGCCTCGCGCTGCTGGTTGTCGGCACGCCAGCGCAGCCAGTGGCGCTCGATTTCCGGCAGCAGCTCACCGGCCTCGTCGAGAAACACTTCACGCAACTCGTCATCGATGCCATCAGCGCTGCCATCGTGGCCCGCGGTGGCCTCGACCAGCGCGCAGTGCACACCCAGCGTCGCCAGGCTGGCGCGCGCCATGTCGATGAAGGGCTGGCCATCCGCCAATGGGTCCGCCACCCGCCATTGCAGGTAGCATTCGGCAGCGCTCAGGGCCTCGGCCAGGTGCGTCAGCTCATCGGCAGGCGGCTCCACGTCCAGGTGCTGCAGCCAGCGCTGTACATAGCTGGCGCAACCGGCAAACAGCTCGGCCACGGCCGGCAGCATCAACATCGCCAGCGCACCGCGAATCTGCTGCAACAGCCCTGGCAAGGGTTGCAGGCGTTGCCGCGGCCAGCCGGACTCCAGGCAATCGCCGATCAGGTCCTTGGCCTGCTGCAGCACGTTCAGCGACTCGTTCAACACCAGCTGGCGGATTTCGGCCAGGTCCGAGCCCGGCAGGCCGCCCTGGCCGTTTTCCTCCAGCGGGCCGACCATGCCATTGAGCGTGGCCTCCACGTACAGCAGGGCCCCCGCTACATCCATCAACACCGCGTCGTCCACGGCCCGCTCGCCCTGGGCCAGGGCCTGCAACGCCAGCACCTGGTCGATGATCACCCGGCGTGGCTGCTGGAAGCCAAGCACCGCCAGGGTGTCGGCCACGTGGCGCAGCGGTGCCAGCAGGGCATCGAGCTGCTCGCTGTGCTGGCGGTCGCCACGCACGAACTGGTCCAGGCGCTCCTTGATGCGCATCAGGTCGTCGCACAGCGCGGTCACCACCGAGCGCAGGGCATCGCGGCCAGGCCCTGCCTGCAGCTGCTCGCGCCAGTTGCCCAGCGACAGGTCGAGGTTGGCCAGGTCGTCGGCACCGGCAAAGCGTTGGGTGGCGCCGCTGATCAGGCTGGCCTGGGCCAACGGCTCCTCGCCACGGCAGGCACGCAGCTGGTTGAGCAGCGGCAGCATCACCAGTGGCAGGTCGTGGCGGGCGCCGCGCAGGCGCTCCAGATACGACGGCAATTGCTCCAGGCCGCGGAACAACGCGCCCAGGCAATCACCGCGGGGGCTGACCTGGCCATCGGCCAGGGCCCTGGCGAACAGCTCCAGTTCTTCGGCCAGGCGCGTGGCGCCGCGCAGTTCGAGCATGCGCAGGCAGCCGTGCACCTGGTGCAGGTTGTCGACCACGAATGCCAGCATCGACAGGTCGCCAGGCTCGCCGGCAAAGCGCTCCAGCGCCTGGCGCGCCTGGCCCAGGCAGTCGAGGATGGCGGCCTTGGTCCAGGCCAGCGCCACTGTGTCGTGGCGCTCGGGGCTTACAGCTGCTACAGCCATGGGCACTCCTCGGCGCGGCTTTTCAGTAGAGCTCATCAGTAGGGCTCTTCACTTGGGCTCTGCTGGTGGCGGCAGGGTGAACCCGGACACCGAACGGCGCATCTCGCTGGCCATGCGTGCCAGGTGGCGGATGCTGTCGGCGGTGGCACCGGAGCCGGCGGAGGTCTGCGCGGTAATCTGCTGGATGACTGCCATGGTGTGGGAGATCTGCCCGGCAGACGAAGTCTGCAGCTGGGCGGCATCGGAGATGCTGTGGATAAGGTCGGCGAGGTTCTGCGATACGCCTTCGATTTCGGCCAGCGCCACCCCGGCATCCTGGGCCAGGCGGGCACCGCGCACCACTTCGGCGGTGGTCTGCTCCATGGAGATGACCGCCTCGTTGGTGTCGGCCTGGATGGTGCGCACCAGCGCTTCGATCTGCCGGGTGGCCGACGACGAGCGCTCGGCCAGGCGCTGCACTTCGTCGGCGACCACGGCGAACCCACGGCCGGCCTCGCCGGCAAGCGAGGCCTGAATTGCCGCGTTGAGGGCGAGGATGTTGGTCTGGTCGGCAATGTCGTCGATCAGGCTGACGATATCGCCGATTTCCTGGGAAGACTCACCGAGGCGCTTGATCCGTTTGGCGGTGTCCTGGATCTGCTCGCGAATGTTGTCCATGCCGTTGATGGTGTTGTGCACCACCTCGTTGCCCTTGTTGGCGATCGCCACCGAGCGCTCGGCAACCTTGGCCGACTCGTAGGCATGTGCCGAAACCCGGTCGATCGACTCGACCATGTCGCCGACCGCCTCGGATGCCTCGCTGATCTGCTCGGCCTGGTGTTCAGAGGCCTTGGCCAGCTGGCGTGCGGTGTTCTGTGTGTCCTGTACGGCGGCAGCGACCTGCACGGCGCTGTGGTTGATGGTGGCGACCAGGTCGCGCAATTGGTCCACGGAATAGTTGATCGAATCGGCAATGGCGCCGGTGAAGTCTTCGGTCACCGATACGGTCACGGTCAGGTCGCCGTCAGCCAGCTCTTCGATTTCGTCGAGCAAGCGCATGATCGCCTGCTGGTTGCGTTCGTTCTTTTCCGCCGTCTCGCGCAGCTGGCGGTTGGTGGTGCGCACCATGACCAGGCCGATGAGGATGATCGAAGCCAACGCCAGCAGGCCCAGGACATAGCCGCCGACAGTGTCGAGGGTGCGCCCGCCGGCCAGGTTCTCGAAACCGTTGGCCAGGTGCGAGGCCTCGTCGAGCAAAGTTTGCGACAGGCTGAAGATGTTGCCGGCAGCCTCGCGCACGCGGAACAGTTCTGGCGAGGTTTCGAGGATTTCATCCACCGAGCCGGCAACGAACTGGAACAGCTCGGCAATTTCAGCCAGGCGCGCACGGGCGTCGGCGTCCTCGACACGGGTCACCTGGATCGCCGCGCTGCCACTGAGCATGCCTTCCAGCACTTGGCCGAAGCGCCCGGCATCACGGCCAAAGGCATCCGCAGCCTGGGCCGCGGTGTCGTCACCGGCCAGCACAGTGTTGACCGAGCCGAGGATGCGTTCGGCCAGCAGCAACTGGCGCTGGGCCACCGCCACCTGGCTGGCCGGGGCGCCGCTCTGCAGCAGGATCTCGACCACTTTCTCGTATTCCACCTGCAACTGCGGCACGGTCTCGGCCAGGGTCGCCGCCACCTGGTGCAGCGACAGCACGGTCTGCTCGCTTGCCAGGATGGTATCGGTGTTCTTGCGCAGGTTTTCCCAGTCGCGGCGTACCGCTTCCATCTCGTCACGCACCATGGGCGGCGCGGGTGGCAGGCCGGTGGACTTGTCACCTTCACGCAGGTAGCCCCAGCGCCGTTCGAAATCGTTGCGCGCGTCCGACAGCAGCTTGAAGGCCAGGGCCTTGCCGGTGGCGGCTTCGGTGGCGTTCTTGGCGATGCGCTGCGACAGCACCCGCAGCTCGCCGGCGTGGCCGATGTACTGCTTGTCGTAGTTGGACTGGGTGTTCAGGTAGGCAAAGTTGGCGAACAGCAGGATGATCGACAGGATCAGGATCAGGAACAGCACGGTGATCTGCGCGATGCTGCGGGTACGTGGGGTCACGGTGGTGACGGGGGTGGCAGGCTTGTTCACGTTCGCAGGTCCTATAACGCCACATCGAGAAAGCCCGGCGCCTGGGCCAGGGCGAAGGGGCTGAAGATCGCCCAGTTGCGTTCACGCGGGAAGTGCCCCTGCACGAAACGTGCAGCGGCGCGGATCAGGGGCTGTGGTGGCGACAGTTGCAGGCTGTCCAGGGCAAAGTGCTGCAGGCCCAGCACCTCGTCCACCAGCAGGCCGACGAACAGGTCCTCGTGGTCCAGCACCAGCACCCGCCGCTGCTTGCCCGGGGCGGCGTGGCCCAGGCCGAAGAAGCTGCTCAGGTCCATCACCGGCAACAGCCGGCCGCGCAGGTTGGCTACCCCGCACACCCACGGCTGCACACCGGGGACGCGGCTGCTGCGCGGCTCGCGCAGCACCTCGGCCACCTCGCCCATGGGCGCGACGAACCATTGCCCGGCAATGCGAAAGCCAATGCCGCTCCACTGTTGCAGGCGGTTGTCCTGCGGCGGCTGGTCGGCGACCAGCAGGCGGCAGCGCCGGTCGATGTCCAGCAACAACTCGAAGGCGGTCAGCGACGCGCCCTGCGGGCGGGTGGTCAAGCCCCCAGCACTTCTTTGAGCTTGGCGATCAGCGCGTCCTCTTCCACCGGTTTGGTCAGGAAGTCACGAGCGCCCTGGCGCGTGGCCCAGATACGGTCGGTTTCCTGGTCCTTGGTGGTGACCACGATCACCGGGATGGCGCTGGTTTCCGGGTCCTTGCTGAGCTGGCGGGTGGCCTGGAAGCCGTTCATGCCGGGCATGACGATGTCCATCAGCACCGCGTCGGGCTTGTCCTGCCGGGCCAGGGCCACGCCATCGGCACCGTTGCTGGCCTTGAGCACCTGGTAGCCGTGCTTTTCCAGCCATTCGGTCAATCGGTACATCTCTGTCGGCGAGTCGTCGACAATCAGAACTCGGGCCATGCTGGTTCCCCATCAGGAAAGAAAGACCGTGCCATGGCGGGGCGCGGTCAGGGTGCGTGTTGTTGGGCTGCGGCAAAACCGGGCACGTGGGCGCGGATCGCGTCGAGCAGTTCTTCCTTGCTGAACGGTTTGGTCAGGAACTGGTCGGAGCCGACCACCCGGCCGCGGGCCTTGTCGAACAGGCCGTCACGTGACGACAGCAGAATGACCGGGGTGTCCTTGAAGGCACTGTTGTGCTTGATCACCGCGCAGGTCTGGTAGCCGTCCAGGCGCGGCATCAACACATCGACGAAGATGATGCTGGGCTGGTGGTCGACGATCTTGGCCAGGGCATCGAAGCCATCGCTGGCGGTGATCACCTCGCAGCCCGCTTCACCGAGCAACATCTGCGCGGTGCGGCGGATCGTGCGCGAATCGTCGATCACCATCACCTTCAGGGGTTGTTCCATCTGTTGGGCTACCATTTGCCGAAATCCTGGGGCCGTTGTGGGAGCGGCCTTGCGTCGCGAAAGGGCTGCGCAGCAGCCCCCATGGGCCTGTCATTCAGCGCTATGACTGGCATTTTTAGCACACTCCGGGTGGCCGTTCCATCTGCGGCGCCCCTTGACCGGCGGCGTTCACGGCGCCACCCTGAGCCACTTTTCTTTCGATCCATCGCGGCCACGCGCCGCCAAGAGGAACCACCCCCATGAGCGTTCGCCTCGGCATTGTCATGGACCCCATCGCGTCCATCTCCTACAAGAAGGACAGCTCGCTGGCCATGCTGCTGGCCGCCCAGGCACGCGGCTGGAGCCTGTTCTACATGGAACAGCGCGATATGTACCTGGGCGCCGGCCAGGCGCGTGCGCAAATGCGCCCGCTGAAAGTGTTCGCCGACCCGGCCCGCTGGTTCGAGCTGGGCGAGGAGCAGGACAGCGCACTGGCCGAGCTGGACGTGATCCTGATGCGCAAGGACCCGCCCTTCGACATGGAGTTCGTCTACAGCACCTATCTGCTGGAGCAGGCCGAGCGCGAAGGCGTGCTGGTGGTCAACCGCCCGCAGAGCCTGCGCGACTGCAACGAAAAACTGTTCGCCACCCAGTTCCCGCAGTGCATGGCGCCGACCCTGGTCAGCCGCCGTGTCGACATCCTGCGCGAGTTCGCCAACAGCCGTGGTGACGTGATCCTCAAGCCGCTGGACGGCATGGGCGGCGCCTCGGTGTTCCGCCACCGCAAGGACGACCCTAACCTGTCGGTGATCCTGGAAACCCTGACCCAGCACGGCAACCAGCAGATCATGGCGCAGGAATACCTGCCGCAGATCGTCGACGGCGACAAGCGCATCCTGATGATCGACGGCGAGCCGGTGGACTACTGCCTGGCGCGTATCCCGGCCAGCGGCGAAACCCGTGGCAACCTGGCCGCCGGTGGCCGTGGCGAAGCACGCCCGCTGACCGACCGCGACCGCTGGATCGCCGCCCAGGTCGGCCCGACCCTGCGCGAGAAGGGCCTGATGTTCGTAGGCCTGGACGTGATCGGCGACTACCTCACCGAAATCAACGTCACCAGCCCCACCTGCATCCGCGAGATCGATGCCGCCTACAACACCGATATCGGCGGGCAATTGATGGATGCCATTGATCGCCAGCTGAAGGCGCGCTGACCGCCGACGCACGGCAACAACCCAGAGTGGGGTATGATGCGGGTCCTTTTGGCCTGGCCTGCTACCCCGCCCTGCGGTTGCTGGAAACCTGATGACGCTGCCCGCTGACATCCCCGCCGACCTGCTGCCCCCCCGTGTTCGCCCGGTGGACCGGCTCGGCTTTACCCTGTTCCTGGCTGCCCTGGTGCACCTGGCGCTGATCCTCGGCGTCGGCTTCAGCGTGGTCAAGCCTGCCGAAATCCGCCACACCATGGACATCACCCTGGCCACCTTCAAGAGCGAGAAACCGCCGGAGAAGGCCGATTTCCAGGCCCAGGACAACCAGCAGGGCAGCGGCACCCTGGACAAGAAAGCGGTGCCCAGGACCACCGAACTGGCACCGTTCCAGGACAGCAAGATCAACAAGATCACCCCGCCACCCGCCGCGAAGCCCGAGGTGGTACCGCCCCCTGTCCCGCAGAAGTCGGCGGTAGTGACCACGGCGCCCAAGCAACAGAAGGTCGAGCCCAAGCCCAGGGAAAGCAAGCCACAGCCCAAGCCGGCAGCCCCGGCACCGGACTTCGACAGCTCGCAGTTGTCCAGCCAGATCGCCAGCCTGGAGGCGGAGCTGTCCAACGAACAGCAGATGTACGCCAAGCGCCCGCGCATCCACCGGCTCAATGCCGCCTCGACCATGCGCGACAAGGGGGCCTGGTACAAGGAAGAGTGGCGCAAGAAGGTCGAGCGGGTGGGCAACCTGAACTACCCCGATGAAGCGCGCCGGCAACAGATCTACGGCAACCTGCGCATGATGGTGTCGATCAACCGCGATGGCTCGCTGTACGAGGTGCTGGTGCTGGAGTCGTCCGGGCAACCGGTGCTGGACCAGGCGGCGCAGCGCATCGTGCGGCTGGCGGCGCCGTTTGCGCCGTTTACCGGGGACCTGGCCGAGTTTGACCGGCTGGAGATCATCCGCACCTGGCGCTTTGCCCGTGGGGACCGTCTGTCCAGTAACTGAATCAGGGCCGCTTCGCGCCCCATCGCCGGCAAGCCAGCTCCCACAGGGATAGCACATGGCTTGAGATCAATGCGATCGGTGTGGGAGCTGGCTTGCCGGCGATGGGCTGCACAGCAGCCCCAAAACAGCCATGCCGAGCACCTTGTCAGCCTCGCCACCTGGCGCCACACTATCCCCCATGAAAACCCTCACGCCGAGCTACCTCAAGCATCAGTTCCTGATCGCCATGCCGCACATGGCCGATCCGAACTTCGCCCAGACCCTCACGTACATCGTCGAGCACAACGCCCATGGCGCCATGGGCCTGGTGGTCAACCGGCCGCAGGAGCTGAACCTGGCCGACATCCTCGAGCAGCTGCGCCCGGACGAAATGCCACCGGCCAGCACCTTGCAGGTGCCGATCTACCAAGGTGGCCCGGTACAGACCGACCGTGGCTTCGTGCTGCACAGCAGCGAATGCAGTTTCCAGGCCACCGTGGCGCTGGAAGGGCTGTCGCTGACCACTTCGCAGGATATATTGCTTGCCATCGCCGCCGGGGTAGGCCCGAAACAGAGCCTGATCACCCTGGGCTATGCCGGCTGGGAAGCGGGCCAACTGGAAGCGGAGCTTGCCGACAACGCCTGGCTCAACTGCCCGTTCGACCCGGAAATCATCTTCGGCCTGACCAGCGACCTGCGCCTGGAAGCCGCCGCCGCCAGCCTGGGGATCAACCTGAACCTGCTGACCAGCCAGGCGGGCCACGCCTGATGGCCGAACTGCACCCTGAACTGCGTCTGCTGCTGGGCTTCGACTACGGCAGCAAACAGATCGGCGTAGCCGTCGGCCAGGTGGTCACCGGCCAGGCCCGCGAGCTTTGCACCCTGAAGGCACAGAACGGCGTGCCGGACTGGGCCCAGGTGGAAAAGCTGATTGCCGAATGGAAGCCCGACGCCATCGTCGTCGGCCTGCCGCTGAACATGGACGGCAGCCCCAGCGAAATGAGCGCCCGCGCAGAAAAGTTCGCCCGCCGCCTGAACGGCCGCTTCAACCTGCCCGTGCACACCCACGACGAACGCCTGACCACCTTCGAGGCCAAGGGCGAGCGCATGGCCCGTGGCGGCCAGCGCGGCAGCTACCGCGACAACCCGGTCGATGCCATCGCCGCCGCCCTGTTGCTGCAAGGCTGGCTGGAGGCCAATACCTGATCATCTTTGCCGCCGGGCCCGCCCGGCGCACCCTTCCGAGGAGCCTGCAATGAGCCTACCCGATCCAGCCGAACTGATTCGGCAGATGGCCGTCGACCTTCGCGCCCACCTGGCCCGCCGGGCAATTACCGAACCACGCTACATCGGCATCCGCACCGGCGGCGTCTGGGTTGCCCAGGCCCTGCAGGAAGCCATGGGCGACACCAGCCCCATGGGCACTCTGGACGTGTCGTTCTATCGCGACGACTTCAGCCAGAACGGCCTGCACCCGCAAGTGCGCCCGTCCGAGCTGCCGTTCGAGGTCGAGGGCCAGCACCTGGTGCTGGTGGATGACGTGCTGATGAGCGGCCGCACGGTGCGCGCCGCGCTCAACGAACTGTTCGATTATGGCCGCCCGGCCAGCGTCACCCTGGTCTGCCTGCTGGACCTGGATGCCGGCGAACTGCCAATCCGCCCGAATGTACTCGGCGCCACCCTGTCGCTGGCCGCCCATGAACGGGTAAAATTGACCGGACCCGCACCGCTCGCCCTCGAGCGCCAGGACCTCGCCTCCGCTTCCGCCCTTTAAGAGTCCCCCGCGATGACGCCAATCGACGCCAAGCGCCCGCTGCAGCTCAATGATCAGGGCCAGCTGCGCCACTTCCTCTCGCTCGACGGTTTGCCCCGCGAACTGCTCACCGAGATCCTCGACACCGCCGACTCCTTCCTGGAAGTCGGTGCCCGGGCCGTGAAGAAAGTCCCGTTGCTGCGCGGCAAGACCGTGTGCAACGTGTTCTTCGAGAACTCCACCCGTACCCGTACCACCTTCGAACTGGCGGCCCAGCGCCTGTCGGCCGACGTGATCAGCCTGAACGTGTCGACCTCCTCGACCAGCAAGGGCGAGACCCTGTTCGACACCCTGCGCAACCTCGAAGCCATGGCCGCCGACATGTTCGTGGTGCGCCACTCCGACTCCGGGGCCGCGCACTTCATCGCCGAGCACGTGTGCCCGGAAGTTGCCGTGATCAACGGCGGTGACGGCCGCCATGCGCACCCGACCCAGGGCATGCTCGACATGCTCACCATCCGCCGCCACAAGGGCAGCTTCGAGAACCTGTCGGTGGCCATCGTCGGCGACATCCTGCACTCGCGCGTGGCCCGCTCCGACATGCTGGCGCTGAAAGCGCTGGGCTGCCCGGACATCCGCGTGATCGGCCCGAAAACCCTGATCCCGATCGGTATCGAGCAGTACGGCGTGAAGGTGTACACCGACCTCGCCGAAGGCCTGAAGGATGTCGACGTGGTGATCATGCTGCGCCTGCAGCGTGAGCGCATGGCCGGTGGCCTGCTGCCCAGCGAAGGCGAGTTCTACCGCCTGTTCGGCCTGACCACCGCGCGCCTGGCCGGGGCCAAGCCCGACGCCATCGTCATGCACCCGGGCCCGATCAACCGCGGCGTGGAAATCGAGTCGGCGGTGGCCGACGGCAAGCACTCGGTGATCCTCAACCAGGTCACCTACGGCATCGCCGTGCGCATGGCCGTGCTGTCCATGGCCATGAGTGGGCAGAACGCGCAACGTCAATTCGACCAGGAGAACGCCCAGTGACCATCAGTATTCTCGGCGCCCGGGTCATCGACCCCAACAGCGGCCTGGACCAGGTCACCGACCTGCACCTGGACGGCGGCCGCATTGCCGCCATCGGTGCAGCCCCGGCCGGCTTCAGCGCCAGCCGCACGATCCAGGCTGATGGCCTGGTCGCCGCCCCCGGCCTGGTCGACCTCGGCGTGTCCCTGCGCGAGCCGGGCTACAGCCGCAAAGGCAACATCGCCAGTGAGACCCGCGCCGCCGTCGCCGGCGGTGTCACCAGCCTGTGCTGCCCGCCGCAGACCAAGCCGGTGCTGGACACCTCGGCCGTGGCCGAACTGATCCTCGACCGCGCCCGCGAGGCCGCCAACAGCAAGGTCTACCCGATCGGCGCCCTGACCAAGGGCCTGGAAGGCGAGCAACTGGCCGAGCTGGTGGCCCTGCGCGACACCGGCTGCGTGGCCTTCGGCAATGGCCTGAAGGAGATCCCCAACAACCGTACCCTGGCCCGCGCCCTGGAATACGCCGCCACCTTCGACCTGACCGTGGTGTTCCACTCCCAGGACCGCGACCTGGCCCAGGGTGGCCTGGCCCACGAAGGTGCCATGGCCAGCTTCCTCGGCCTGCCGGGCATTCCGGAAACCGCCGAGACCGTGGCCCTGGCGCGCAATCTGCTGCTGGTGGAACAGACCGGCGTGCGTGCGCACTTCACCCAGATCACCAGCGCCCGCGGCGCGCGCCTGATCGCCCAGGCCCAGGCCCTGGGCCTGCCGGTGACCGCCGATGTGGCGCTGTACCAGCTGATCCTCACCGACGAATCGCTGCGCGAGTTCTCCAGCCTGTACCACGTGCAGCCGCCGCTGCGCACCGCCGCTGACCGCGACGGCCTGCGCGAGGCGGTGAAGTCGGGGGTGATCCAGGCGATTTCCAGCCACCACCAGCCGCACGAGCGCGACGCCAAGCTGGCCCCGTTCGGCGCCACCGAGCCGGGCATCAGCAGCGTCGAGCTGCTGCTGCCGCTGGCCATGACCCTGGTGCAGGACGGCCTGCTCGACCTGCCAACCTTGCTGGCCCGCCTGAGCAGCGGCCCGGCGGCGGCCCTGCGCCTGCCGGCCGGCGAGCTGAAAGTGGGTGGCGCGGCCGACCTGGTGCTGTTCGACCCGCAAGCCTCGACCGTGGCCGGCGAGCAGTGGTTCTCGCGCGGCGAGAACTGCCCGTTCATCGGCCACTGCCTGCCGGGCGCGGTGCGTTATACCTTGGTCGATGGGCATGTCTGCCACGAGGCCTGAGTAACCCTCACTGGCCTCATCGCCGGCAAGCCAGCTCCCACAGGAAATCACTGCCCTCAAGGCCTGTGATATCCCTGTGGGAGCTGGCTTGCCGGCGATGAGGCCAGTGCAAGGGAACACCTACCATTCATCCCCCACGGTTGAAATCCTTCCCCCCACCCCCATATGAGTCTGCATCAGGCACTTTCGCCCCGCTGCGTGGAGACTCTCCCCTTGACCACCATCGTTTCTGTCCGCCGTAACGGCAAAGTCGTCATGGGCGGCGACGGCCAGGTATCCCTCGGCAACACCGTGATGAAAGGCAACGCCAAGAAGGTGCGCCGCCTGTACCACGGCCAGGTCATCGCGGGCTTCGCCGGCGCCACCGCCGATGCGTTCACCCTTTTCGAGCGCTTTGAAGGCCAGCTCGAGAAACATCAGGGCCACCTGGTCCGCGCTGCCGTGGAGCTGGCCAAGGAATGGCGTACCGACCGCTCCCTGAGCCGCCTGGAGGCCATGCTGGCCGTGGCCAACAAGGACGCCTCCCTGATCATCACCGGCAACGGCGACGTGGTCGAACCCGAAGACGGCCTGATCGCGATGGGTTCCGGCGGCGCCTACGCCCAGGCCGCAGCCCGCGCCCTGCTGAACAAGACCGACCTCTCGGCCCGTGAAATCGCCGAGACCGCCCTGAACATCGCCGGCGACATCTGCGTGTTCACCAACCACAACCTGACCATCGAGGAGCAGGACCTGGCCGACTGATCAGCTGTTCTGGCGCCTCATCCCGGTGATGGGGTTTTTCCACGCTGATTCATTCCGCCCGAGGACCATTTTCATCATGTCCATGACCCCCCGCGAGATCGTCCACGAACTCAACCGCCACATCATCGGCCAGGACGACGCCAAGCGCGCCGTGGCCATCGCCCTGCGCAACCGCTGGCGGCGCATGCAGCTCCCCACCGAGCTGCGCGCCGAAGTGACCCCGAAGAACATCCTGATGATCGGCCCTACCGGCGTCGGCAAGACCGAAATCGCCCGCCGCCTGGCCAAGCTGGCCAACGCGCCGTTCCTCAAGGTCGAAGCCACCAAGTTCACCGAAGTGGGCTACGTGGGCCGCGACGTCGAGTCGATCATCCGCGACCTGGCCGATGCCGCGCTGAAGATGCTACGTGAGCAAGAGATCATCCGCGTGCGCCACCGCGCCGAAGACGCCGCCGAAGACCGCATCCTCGACGCCCTGCTGCCGCAGGCGCGGGTCAGCAGCTTCGCCGAGGAAGCCGCGCAGACCAGCACCGACTCCAACACCCGCCAGCTGTTCCGCAAGCGCCTGCGCGAAGGCCAGCTGGACGACAAGGAAATCGAGATCGAGGTGGCCGATGCCGTGGGCGTCGAAATTGCCGCGCCGCCCGGCATGGAAGAAATGACCAACCAGCTGCAGAGCCTGTTCGCCAACATGGGCAAAGGCAAGCGCAAGGCGCGCAAGCTGAAGGTTAAAGAGGCGCTGAAGATGGTTCGCGATGAAGAAGCGAGCCGCCTGGTCAACGAGGAAGAGCTCAAGGCCAAGGCCCTGGAAGCTGTCGAGCAGCACGGTATCGTGTTCATCGACGAAATCGACAAGGTTGCCAAGCGCGGCAATGTTGGCGGCGCCGACGTGTCCCGTGAAGGCGTGCAGCGCGACCTGCTGCCGCTGATCGAAGGCTGCACCGTCAACACCAAGCTGGGCATGGTCAAGACCGACCACATCCTGTTCATTGCCTCGGGTGCGTTCCACCTGAGCAAGCCGAGCGACCTGGTGCCCGAGCTGCAAGGCCGCCTGCCGATCCGTGTGGAACTCAAGGCCCTGACCCCGGAAGACTTCGAGCGCATCCTGCAGGAGCCGCACGCGTCGCTGACCGAACAGTACCAGGCCCTGCTCAAGACCGAAGGCCTGAACATCGAGTTCCTCGCCGACGGTATCAAGCGCCTGGCCGAGATTGCCTACCAGGTGAACGAGAAGACCGAGAACATCGGCGCCCGCCGCCTGCACACCCTGCTCGAGCGTTTGCTCGAAGAGGTGTCGTTCAGCGCTGGCGACCTGGCCAGCACCCATGACGAAGCGCCGATCCAGATCGACGCGGCGTATGTGAACAGCCACCTGGGTGAGCTGGCGCAGAACGAAGACCTGTCGCGTTACATCCTGTAAAACCGGCGTCGACAGCTTCGCGGGCACGCCCGCTCCCACAGGATCACCACAGACCCAAAGCATGTGGTGATCCTGTGGGAGCGGGCGCGCCCGCGAAGAGGCCCTTGAATCCCTCCATCATAAGCTGGAAGCTTGCTTCATCAGCTCCCGAGAGATTCCGCCTATGGCCCGCCTGCCCACCGCCATCAACCTGCACAAAGCTTCGAAAACCCTCAGCCTCACCTACGCCCCCGGCGAGGTCTACCACCTGCCCGCCGAATTCCTGCGCGTGCACTCCCCCTCCGCCGAGGTCCAGGGCCACGGTAACCCCATCCTCCAGTTCGGCAAGATCAACGTCGGCCTCAGCGGCCTGGAGCCAGCCGGGCAATACGCACTGAAACTGACCTTCGACGACGGCCATGACAGCGGCCTGTTCACCTGGGAATATCTCGAGCAGCTGTGCCTGCGCCAGGAACAGCTGTGGGCCGAGTACCTCGACGAACTGCACAAGGCCGGGAAATCCCGCGACCCCGCCGAGTCGGTGGTCAAACTCATGCTCTAGCGCAAGGCCTGCAGGATTTAGAGCGCATTTTCTAAAATCATCTGTTTGAATGACTTACAGACAGCCCAGTGACGGGCTGTCTTGCGCATTACATGAAAGTCGGGTAACCAATGGGGGTGGCAAGTTCCCTGCATCAAATTGCAGGTAGTCAGAACCCTCGCAGCACCGCTGTTCCTTATCACTGGTCACCCGAGTAGCAGTACCGGGCTCAGAACTGTGCACCCGCCACAGCAACCGGTACTCGTCTCAGGACAACGGAGCGTCGTAGATGAGTAACAAGAACAACGATGAGCTGCAGCGGCAGGCCTCGGAAAACACCCTGGGGCTGAACCCGGTCATCGGTATCCGCCGCAAAGACCTGTTGAGCTCGGCACGCACCGTGCTGCGCCAGGCCGTGCGCCAACCGCTGCACAGCGCCAAGCATGTGGCCCACTTTGGCCTGGAGCTGAAGAACGTGCTGCTGGGCAAGTCCAGCCTTGCCCCGGAAAGCGACGACCGTCGCTTCAATGACCCGGCATGGAGCAACAACCCACTTTACCGCCGCTACCTGCAAACCTATCTGGCCTGGCGCAAGGAGCTGCAGGACTGGATCGGCAACAGTGACCTGTCGCCCCAGGACATCAGCCGCGGCCAGTTCGTCATCAACCTGATGACCGAAGCCATGGCTCCGACCAACACCCTGTCCAACCCGGCAGCGGTCAAACGCTTCTTCGAAACCGGCGGCAAGAGCCTGCTCGATGGCCTGTCCAACCTGGCCAAGGACCTGGTCAACAACGGTGGCATGCCCAGCCAGGTAAACATGGACGCCTTCGAGGTGGGCAAGAACCTGGGCACCAGTGAAGGCGCCGTGGTGTACCGCAACGATGTGCTGGAGTTGATCCAGTACAGCCCCATCACCGAGCAGGTGCATGCCCGCCCGCTGCTGGTGGTGCCGCCGCAGATCAACAAGTTCTATGTATTCGACCTGAGCCCGGAAAAGAGCCTGGCGCGCTACTGCCTGCGCTCGCAGCAGCAGACCTTCATCATCAGCTGGCGCAACCCGACCAAAGCCCAGCGCGAATGGGGCCTGTCCACCTACATCGACGCGCTCAAGGAGGCGGTCGACGCGGTGCTGGCGATTACCGGCAGCAAGGACCTGAACATGCTCGGTGCCTGCTCCGGCGGCATCACCTGCACGGCATTGGTCGGCCACTATGCCGCCCTCGGCGAAAACAAGGTCAATGCCCTGACCCTGCTGGTCAGCGTGCTGGACACCACCATGGACAACCAGGTCGCCCTGTTCGTCGACGAGCAGACTTTGGAGGCCGCCAAGCGCCACTCCTACCAGGCCGGCGTGCTCGAAGGCAGCGAGATGGCCAAGGTGTTCGCCTGGATGCGCCCCAACGACCTGATCTGGAACTACTGGGTCAACAACTATCTGCTCGGCAACGAGCCGCCGGTGTTCGACATCCTGTTCTGGAACAACGACACCACGCGCCTGCCGGCCGCCTTCCACGGCGACCTGATCGAAATGTTCAAGAGCAACCCGCTGACCCGGCCGGACGCCCTGGAAGTGTGCGGCACCCCGATCGACCTGAAACAGGTCAAATGCGACATCTACAGCCTTGCCGGCACCAACGACCACATCACCCCGTGGCAGTCGTGCTACCGCTCGGCGCATCTGTTCGGCGGCAAGATCGAGTTCGTGCTGTCCAACAGCGGCCACATCCAGAGCATCCTCAACCCGCCAGGCAACCCCAAGGCGCGCTTCATGACCGGTGCCGATCGCCCGGGTGACCCGGTGGCCTGGCAGGAAAACGCCACCAAGCATGCCGACTCCTGGTGGCTGCACTGGCAAAGCTGGCTGGGCGAGCGTGCCGGCGAGCTGAAAAAGGCGCCGACCCGCCTGGGCAACCGTGCCTATGCCGCTGGCGAGGCATCCCCGGGCACCTACGTTCACGAGCGTTGAGCTGCAGCGCCGTGGCCACCTGCGGGGCGCCACGGTGTTCATTTCACCCCATGAGTCACGCGCATGCCGCAACCCTACATCTTCAGGACCGTCGAGCTGGACAACCAGTCCATCCGCACCGCCGTCCGCCCGGGCAAACCGCACCTGACGCCGCTGCTGATCTTCAACGGCATCGGTGCCAACCTGGAGCTGGTGTTTCCGTTCATCGAAGCACTGGATCCGGACCTGGAAGTCATTGCCTTTGACGTACCCGGGGTCGGCGGCTCGTCCACGCCGCGCCACCCGTACCGCTTCCCCGGGTTGGCCAAGCTGACGGCACGCATGCTCGACTACCTCGACTACGGCCAGGTCAATGTCATCGGTGTGTCCTGGGGCGGCGCCCTGGCCCAGCAGTTCGCCCACGATTACCCCGAACGCTGCAAGAAACTGGTGCTGGCCGCCACCGCAGCCGGTGCGGTGATGGTGCCAGGCAAGCCCAAGGTGTTGTGGATGATGGCCAGCCCACGGCGTTACGTGCAGCCGTCGCATGTCATCCGCATTGCGCCGACGATCTATGGCGGCGGCTTCCGGCGTGACCCCGAACTGGCCATGCAGCACGCCGCCAAGGTGCGCTCCGGCGGCAAGATGGGCTACTACTGGCAGCTGTTCGCCGGGCTCGGCTGGACCAGCATCCACTGGCTGCACAAGATCCAGCAACCGACCCTGGTGCTGGCCGGCGACGACGACCCACTGATCCCGCTGATCAACATGCGCCTGCTGGCCTGGCGGATTCCCAATGCCCAGCTACACATTATCGACGACGGTCATTTGTTCCTGATCACCCGGGCCGAGGCCGTCGCCCCGATCATCATGAAGTTCCTTCAGCAAGAACGACAGCGCGCCGTCATGCACCCTCGCCCGGCTTCGGGTGTGTGAAGGCGATTTGGGACCCTGTGGGAGCGGGTTCACCCGCGAAGAAATTAACTCGGTGTATGGCACCGGCTTCGCCGGTGTTCGCGGGTGAACCCGCTCCCACAGAGACCCTGCTAGATCAGTGAATATGTTTAGTCATGAGGCACCAGGTCAGGACGAGGGAGTGTTGCCATGAAAGACAAACCGGCCAAAGGAACGCCAACGCTTCCCGCCACCAGCATGAACGTGCAGAACGCCATCCTCGGCCTGCGCGGCCGTGACCTGATTTCCACGCTGCGCAATGTCAGCCGCCAAAGCCTGCGTCACCCGCTGCACACCGCACATCACCTGTTGGCCCTGGGTGGCCAGCTGGGCCGGGTGATGCTGGGTGACACACCGCTTCAGCCGAACCCGCGCGATACGCGCTTCAATGACCCGACATGGAGCCAGAACCCGTTCTACCGTCGCGGCCTGCAGGCCTACCTGGCCTGGCAGAAGCAGACCCGACTGTGGATCGAGGAAAGCCACCTGGACGACGATGACCGGGCCCGTGCGCACTTCCTGTTCAACCTGATCAACGATGCCCTGGCGCCGAGCAACTCGCTGCTCAACCCGCTGGCAGTCAAGGAACTGTTCAACAGCGGTGGCCAGAGCCTGGTGCGCGGTGTGGCCCACCTGCTCGATGACCTGCGCCACAATGACGGCCTGCCACGCCAGGTCGACGAGCGCGCCTTCGAAGTGGGCGGCAACCTGGCCGCGACCGCCGGCGCCGTGGTGTTTCGCAACGAGCTGCTGGAGCTGATCCAGTACAAACCGATGAGCGAAAAGCAGCACGCCCGGCCACTGCTGGTGGTGCCGCCACAGATCAACAAGTTCTACATCTTCGACCTCAGCTCGACCAACAGCTTCGTCCAGTACATGCTCAAGAATGGCCTGCAGGTGTTCATGGTCAGCTGGCGCAACCCCGACCCGCGCCACCGCGAATGGGGCCTGTCCAGCTACGTTCAGGCCCTGGAAGAAGCGCTCAACGCTTGCCGCAGCATCAGCGGCAACCGCGACCCCAACCTGATGGGCGCCTGCGCCGGCGGCCTGACCATGGCCGCGCTGCAGGGCCACCTGCAGGCCAAGCACCAGCTGCGCCGGGTGCGCAGCGCCACCTACCTGGTCAGCCTGCTGGACAGCAAGTTCGAAAGCCCCGCCAGCCTGTTCGCCGACGAGCAGACCATCGAGGCCGCCAAGCGCCGCTCCTACCAGCGCGGCGTGCTGGATGGCGCCGAGGTGGCGCGGATCTTCGCCTGGATGCGGCCCAACGACCTGATCTGGAACTACTGGGTCAACAACTACCTGCTCGGCAAGACACCACCAGCCTTCGACATCCTGTACTGGAACGCCGACAGCACGCGCCTGCCCGCCGCGCTGCATGGCGACCTGCTGGACTTCTTCAAGCTCAACCCGCTGACCCACCCCGCCGGCCTGGAGGTATGCGGCACCCCCATCGACCTGCAGAAGGTCGAGCTGGACAGTTTCACCGTGGCCGGCAGCAACGACCACATCACCCCGTGGGATGCGGTGTACCGCTCGGCCTTGCTGCTGGGTGGCGACCGGCGCTTCGTGCTGGCCAACAGCGGGCATATCCAGAGCATCATCAACCCGCCCGGCAACCCCAAGGCCTACTACCTGGCCAACCCCAAGCTATCCAGCGACCCGCGTGCCTGGTTCCACGACGCCAAGCGCAGCGAAGGCAGCTGGTGGCCGTTGTGGCTGGAGTGGATCACCCCGCGCTCCGGCCCGCTCAAGGCACCGCGCAGCGAACTGGGCAATGCCACCTACCCACCGCTGGGCCCCGCGCCGGGCACCTACGTGCTGACCCGATGAGCATGCCGACTGGATGAAGACTCGCGACCGTATCCTCGAATGTGCCCTGCAGCTGTTCAACCAGCAGGGCGAACCGAACGTATCCACCCTGGAAATTGCCAACGAACTGGGCATCAGCCCTGGCAATCTCTACTACCACTTCCACGGCAAGGAGCCGTTGGTGCTGGGGCTGTTCGAGCGCTTTGAAGAAGCGCTGATGCCCTTGCTCGACCCGCCGCTGGAGGTACGCCTGGACGCCGAGGATTACTGGCTGTTTCTGCACCTGATCGTCGAACGCATGGCGCAGTACCGCTTCCTGTTCCAGGACCTGTCGAACCTGACCGGGCGCCTGCCCAAACTGGCCCGCGGCATGCGCAACCTGATCAACGCGCTCAAGCGCACACTGGCGGCGTTGCTAGCCAGCCTCAAGGGCCAGGGGTTGGTAGAGAGCGAGACCCAGGCGCTGGGGCAACTGGTGGAGCAGATCACCCTGACACTGATGTTCTCGCTGGATTATCAGCGGGTACTGGGGCGCGAGGGGGATGTGGGGATTGTGGTGTACCAGGTGATGATGCTGGTGGCGCCGCATCTGCAGGCCCAGGCGCGGGGGGCGGCGGAGCAGTTGGCGGTGCGGTATCTGGAGGGGTAAGCCTGTTGTTTCGGTGTCGCGGCTTTCGCGGGCATGCCCGCTCCCACAGGTGAAATGCAGTGCTCGAGTGCACACAGGACCTGTGGGAGCGGGCAAGCCCGCGAAGAAGGCGACGCGGTATCAGATCAGGGTACCGGTGCCTGTCTGTGCCGAAGGTGGGTTGCTGGCCGGAGCCGCAGTTGGCGCCGGAGCTGCACTAGCGGCCGGAGCCGCAGTTGGCGCCGGAGCTGCACTAGCGGCCGGAGCGGCGCTGGCCGCCGGAGCTGCCGGCTTGGCGGCTGCCGGCTTGGCCGGTGCTTTCTTCACTGCAGGCTTCTTCGCCACAGCCGGTTTGGCCGCTGCCGGTTTCGCCGCAGGCTTGGCCGCCGCAGTCTTGGCAGCAGGTTTAGCCGCTGCGGCCTTGGCTGCCGGCTTGGCTGCCGCGGTTTTTGCCGCAGGCTTGGCCGCTGCCGTCTTGGCCAGTGGCTTGGCCGCCGCCTTGCTCGCAGCCGGTTTGGCTGCAGTGCGCGACGAAATCGGGGTAA
Source organism: Pseudomonas sp. B14(2017) (assembly GCF_002113255.1). Lineage (NCBI taxonomy): Bacteria > Pseudomonadati > Pseudomonadota > Gammaproteobacteria > Pseudomonadales > Pseudomonadaceae > Pseudomonas > Pseudomonas sp. B14(2017). The sequence continues at coordinate 126,845 of NZ_NEJY01000002.1, read as the reverse complement.
CCGAAGCGCCGGTGAGTTTCTCGATCTGCTTGGTCAGGCTGTCCACCTGCTGGTGCAGGGCCTTGATCTCGTTGCGGCTCGGCACGCCAAGGCGCGAGATGGCACTGTTCAGGCGCTTGTCGAAGGCCTCTTCGAGTTCGCTCCACTTGCCCAGCGCACGGTCCTTCACGCCCGACACACGCGAAGTGGTCGACGACTTGGCAGTTTCAGCAACATCTTCTGCGGTCTTCTTCGCCTGCTTCTCGGCCTTCTCGCCATCCTTCACCAGCGAGTCGAACAGCTTCGGGCCGTCCTGGTCGATCTTCGAATAGATACCAAGCCCCGCCAGCCAGATCTTGCGGGAGTACTTCTCGATCCCGCCGACCCAGGAGCTGCCTTCTTTCTCGGAATTCTTCTTGCCAGCCATCCTGCTCTCCTTATGGTTTGTGCGCGACGCGCTCGAGCAGCTCGTGCAGCTGTTCAAGCTTGATGGACAACGCCTCAACGTCATGTTTAGACGGAATGCCAAGGCGATTCAAGGCGCGACCTACCCGCGCGTCGAAAGCTTTTTCGATCTTGTCCAGTTGAACTTCGACCTTGCCGCGTACGCGACTGACTTCCTGGGTCGCTTCGTCGATCTGGTTGTTGGCAGCATCGAGCTCCTTGTCGATGCGCTTCTTGCCACGCTTCTCGACGCCTTCGCCGGCCTTGACCAGCTCATTGAAGTAGTCGGAGCCTTCCTGGCCCACGCGCGCATAGGCGCCGATGCCCGCCAGCCAGATCTTGCGCGCGTAGCCGCGCACCTCGCCCAGCGTACCCGGGGCGTCGTCCTTTTTCTTCACAGTCACTTTGGCCATGCTCTGTACCTCATGCTCATGAGTGGAGGAGGAACCGCCCATGGAGGTTGGGCTTGAGCACAAGGTAGAGAGGGAAATTAGAATCTTCACCCTAAGGTGAACGAGCATGGCCCCGGGAAGGGGTGTCAGGCCAGGGCTTTGTCCAGAGCCCGCTCGATCTCGCCCTTGATGGTGCCGCTCATCATCGACAGCATCATCCCCAGCTTCAATTCGACGCGGATGCGGTCATCGAAGATGTGCACGCTGCCGTTGGCACCGCTGCGCGCCACGTCGACCCGGTCACCGTTCCAGGTGGCCTTGAGGTCGTATTCGCGGGTCAGTTTGTCGACCAGCGCTTCAGCCTTGGCACGGGCGGCATCGCGGCCGAGGGAATGTTTGCGTTCGACGCTGATCTGGGTCATGCGGGTGTTCCTGAAAGTGAAGACATAATTGGCATTATGCCCGCCCCTGCCCACTGGCACACCCCGCCAAGACAAATCCGCCCGTTCGCCCTAGAATGGCGGTAATTTTTTCCGGTGAAGCGATATGAACGACCAGCGCAAAGGCGACCACGCCGAACCCACCACCCATTTCGGTTACCAGGACGTCCCTGAAAGCCAGAAGGCGAAGAAAGTCGCCGAGGTGTTCCACTCGGTAGCGGCCAAGTACGACCTGATGAACGACGTGCTTTCCGGCGGCATGCACCGCCTGTGGAAGCGCTTCACCATCGAGCTGTCGGGCGTACGCGCCGGCAACCGTGTACTGGACATCGCCGGCGGTACCGGCGACCTGGCCGCCAAGTTCTCGCGACTGGTCGGCCCGACCGGCCAGGTAGTGCTGGCCGACATCAACGAGTCGATGCTCAAGGTCGGCCGTGACCGCCTGCTCGACCGTGGCGTGGCCGGCAACATCGAGTTCGTCCAGGCCGACGCCGAGAAGCTGCCATTCCCGGACAACCACTTCGACTGCGTGACCATCGCCTTCGGCCTGCGCAACGTCACCCACAAGGACGAAGCCATCCGCTCGATGCTGCGCGTGCTCAAGCCGGGCGGTCGCCTGCTGGTGCTGGAGTTCTCCAAGCCGACCAACAAGCTGATGTCCAAGGCCTACGACGCCTACTCGTTCGCCTTCATGCCGCTGGCCGGCAAGCTGATCACCAACGACTCGGAGAGCTACCGTTACCTCGCCGAGTCGATCCGCATGCACCCCGATCAGGAAACCCTGAAGGCCATGATGGTCGAGGCCGGTTTCGACCGCGTCACCTACCACAACATGACCAGCGGCATCGTTGCCGTGCACCGGGGGATCAAGCCCTGATGCTGCTGGCCGGGCTGCTCGCCAGCGCCGAACATGGCCTGAACCGCGTCCTGCGCATGGACAGCACGGCCCTGCCGCGGCTGGCCGCGCTGGAGGGCAAGGTCATCGAGATCGACTGCCGCCAGCCAGCCTTGCAGGTGTTCATCCTGCCCGATGAAGAGGGCCTGATGCTCGCCGCCCACTGGCAAGGCGAGGTCGACTGCAGCCTGCGCGCCCCGGCCGGCAGCCTGGCGCAGCTGGCCCTGGCCAGGGACAAGACCGCCGTGCTGCACAGCCCGCAAGTCGAACTGCATGGCGACAGCGCCGTGCTGCTCGACCTGTTCGGTGTGCTGCAGGACCTGGAGCTGGACTGGGAGCACGAGCTGCAACGCTGGCTCGGCCCGGTCGCCACGGCGCTGCTGGCGGGCCACATCCGCCTGCGTGCACGCTGGACCCGCCAGGGCCTGGCGCGCTTCAGCCAGAACCTTTCCGAGTACCTGGCCGAAGAGTCCCGTACCCTGGTCGGCAAGCGCGAAGCCGAAGCCGCCTTCAGCGAGCTCGATGCCCTGAAGCTCGATACAGAACGCCTCGAGGCGCGCCTCAAGCGCCTCTCCCGATCCCTTGATACCAGCGATAACGCATGAAGCTGCTCGCCGTCCGCCGTCTTTTTCGCATCCAGCGTGTGGTGATCCGCTACCGTCTCGATGACCTGCTGTTCGACCTGCCGCTGCCCTGGTGGCTGATGAGCCTGCGCCTGCTGATGCCGTGGCGCTGGCTGCCGCGCAAGCCGTCCGAGCTCAGCCGTGGCGCGCGCCTGCGCCTGGCCCTGCAGGACCTGGGGCCGATCTTCATCAAGTTCGGCCAGTTGTTGTCCACACGCCGCGACCTGCTGCCCAACGACATTGCCGATGAGCTGATGCTGCTGCAGGACCGCGTGCCGCCGTTCGACCCCAAGCAGGCCGTGGCACTGATCGAGGCGCAGCTGGGCGCCCCGGTAACGCAACTGTTCAGCCGCTTCGACGTCGAGCCACTGGCCTCGGCCTCGGTGGCCCAGGTGCACGCTGCGCGCCTGAAAAGTGGCGAGGAAGTGGTGGTCAAGGTGGTGCGCCCGGGCCTGAAGCCGGTGATCGCCCAGGACCTGGCCTGGCTGTTCCTGATCGCCAAGGCCGCCGAGCGCGCTTCGGCCGATGCCCGTCGCCTGCACCCGGTGGAAATCGTCGGCGACTACGAAAAAACCATCTACGACGAGCTCGACCTGCTGCGGGAAGCGGCCAACGCCAGCCAGCTGCGGCGCAACTTCGAAGGCTCCGAGCTGATGTACGTGCCCCAGGTGTACTGGGACCTGTGCCGCCCCAAGGTGCTGGTGATGGAGCGCATCTACGGCGTGCCGGTGACCGACATGGCCACCTTGGCCGACCAGCGCACCGACATGAAGCTGCTGGCCGAACGGGGTGTGGAGGTGTTCTTCACCCAGGTGTTCCGCGACAGCTTCTTCCATGCCGACATGCACCCCGGCAACATCTTCGTCAGCACGGTCAAACCATGGAGCCCGCAGTACATCGCCATCGACTGCGGTATCGTCGGCAGCCTGACCGCCGAGGACCAGGACTACCTGGCGCGCAACCTGATCGCTTTCTTCAAGCGTGACTACCGCCGCGTCGCCCAGTTGCACATCGACTCGGGCTGGGTGCCGGCGCACACCAAGGTGAACGAGTTCGAAGCGGCGATCCGCACCGTGTGCGAGCCGATCTTCGAAAAACCGTTAAAGGATATTTCCTTCGGCCAGGTGCTGATGCGCCTGTTCCAGACCGCCAGGCGCTTCAACATGGAAGTGCAGCCGCAGCTGGTGTTGCTGCAGAAGACCCTGCTCAACATCGAGGGCCTGGGCCGCCAGTTGTACCCAGACCTGGACCTGTGGAGCACCGCCAAGCCGTTCCTGGAACGCTGGATGCGCGACCGCATGAGCCCCAAGGCAGTGCTCGGCAACATCCACAGCCAGGTCGAGCAACTGCCGCACCTGGCCGACATGGCCCGCGACCTGCTCGAGCGCCTGTCGCAACCGCACCTGCACGATCCGCAACTGCCGGAGCGGCGCCGCCAGGGCGACCGCTGGGCGCTGCGCCTGCTCGGCGCCGGCCTGCTCGGCGGTGGTGCGGTACTGGCCGCTGGTGCCGCCGCGGCCACCAGCCTGGCCGCCCCTGCCGCCTGGCCGGCCTGGCTGATGCTGGCCGCCGGCCTTTACCTGATCGTGCGCCAATAGCCAGCCGCGCCCATGGCTGGCACACTAGCGCAAAGGGCCCGGCACAGGAGCGGGCCCGCTTTGGAGTCGACGATGAAAGACTGGCTGGACGAGATCAAGTGGAACAGCGAGGGCCTGGTACCGGCGATCGCCCAGGACCACAAGACCGGACGCGTGCTGATGATGGCCTGGATGAACCGCGAATCGCTGGCCCTGACCGCCGCCGAGCAACGCGCCATCTACTGGTCGCGTTCGCGTGGCAAGCTGTGGCGCAAGGGCGAGGAATCCGGGCATGTGCAGAAGCTGCATGAAATGCGCCTGGACTGCGATGCCGACGTGATCATCCTGATGGTCGAGCAATTGGGCCATATCGCCTGCCATACCGGCCGTGAAAGCTGCTTCTACCGCGTCTTCGAAGACGGCCAGTGGAAAACCGTCGACCCGGTCCTGAAAGACCCGGATGCCATCTACAGCGCAGGACACTGACATGAGCGACACCCTCAACCGCCTGGCCGAAGTGCTTGAAGAACGCAAGCAAGCGGCGCCCGACAGCTCCTACGTGGCCAGCCTGTACCACAAGGGCCTGAACAAGATCCTCGAAAAGCTCGGCGAAGAGTCGGTCGAGACGATCATCGCCGCCAAGGACGCCGCGGTCAGCAAGGATTACAGCGATGTCATCTACGAAACCGCCGACCTGTGGTTTCATAGCCTGGTAATGCTCAGCGCGCTGGGCCAGCATCCGCAAGCCGTGCTCGATGAGCTGGAACGCCGCTTCGGGCTTTCCGGGCATGATGAGAAGGCCGCACGAACGCCTTCTGCCTGACGTATTTTGGGGCGCCTGTCGGAGCGGGCGTGCCCGCGAAGAATGCGACGCGGTGCATGGCACCGGCTACGCCGGTGTTCGCGGGCATGCCCGCTCCCACAGGGGCCGCGTTGCCGGATCGATTTGCTGTACACACATTTTTCAGGAGTACGAAATGGGTATCTTTGACTGGAAACACTGGATCGTCCTGCTGGTGGTCGTGGTCCTGGTGTTTGGCACCAAGAAGCTGAAGAACTTCGGCAGTGACCTGGGTGAGTCGATCAAGGGCTTCCGCAAGGCCATGAGCGACGAAGAGAACAAGCCGGCCGAGCAGACCCCGCCACCTGCCCAACCCGTTCCACCGGTGCAGAACACTGCCCAGCAGAACCAGGGCCACACCATCGAAGGCCAGGCCCAGCCGGCTCAAGAGCCGCAGCGGAAAGACTGACCCATGTTCGGCATCAGTTTCAGCGAGCTGCTGCTCGTCGGCCTGGTCGCCCTGCTGGTGCTCGGCCCCGAGCGCCTGCCCGGTGCCGCGCGCACGGCAGGCCTGTGGATCGGCCGGCTCAAGCGCAGTTTCAACAGCATCAAGATGGAAGTGGAGCGCGAAATCGGCGCCGACGAAATCCGCCGCCAGCTGCACAATGAGCACATCCTGCAGATGGAAGAGGAAGCCAAGCGCATCCTCAACCCGATGGCGCCACCGGCGCAGCCGCCTGTCACCACCGCAACCGTTCAGCCCCCCGCCGGGCTCGAAGCCAGGCCGGTCGAGACCGCTGCCACCCCGGCCACGCCTTCTGAACCGCCTCAACCGCCGCGAGCCCCATGAGCGAAAATCCGGAACACGACCAGCCAATGCCGCTGGTTTCGCACCTGACCGAACTGCGCACCCGCCTTTTGCGCTGCGTTGCCGTCATTTTCCTGATCTTTGCCGGGCTGTTCTCCTTCGCCCAGCAGATCTACACCTTGGTCTCCGCGCCGCTGCGCGAGCACCTGCCGGCCAATGCGACGATGATCGCCACCGACGTGGCCTCGCCGTTCCTCACGCCGTTCAAGCTGACCATGATCGTCTCGCTGTTCCTGGCGATACCGTTCATCCTCCAGCAGATCTGGGGCTTCATCGCACCCGGGCTGTACCGCCATGAAAAGCGCATCGCCATTCCGCTATTGGTGTCGAGCATCTTCCTGTTCTACGCCGGCATGGCCTTCGCCTATTTCCTGGTGTTCCCGCTGATCTTCGGCTTCTTCGCCAGCGCCACGCCGGAAGGCGTGTCGATGATGACCGACATCGCCAGCTACCTCGACTTCGTGATGACGCTGTTCTTCGCCTTTGGCGTGGCCTTCGAAATCCCGGTGGCGGTGGTGCTGCTGGTATGGATCGGCGTGGTCGACGTGAAGTACCTGAAGAAGATTCGCCCCTACGTGATCATCGGCTGCTTCGTGGTCGGCATGGTCCTCACCCCACCGGACATCTTCTCCCAGACCCTGCTGGCCGTACCCATGTGGCTGCTGTTCGAGATCGGCGTGCTGTGCGGCAGCCTGATCCGCAAGCGCAGCACCCACGACGAAACCGCCAACGACCACAACGACCAGCCACCAGCGACCCAACCGTGAACCTGTTGCTCCTTGAAGAGGCCGACTTCGTCTCGGCCGACCGCGTCGTTCTCGCAGACCGGCGCTTCACCCACATGCAGGACATCCACCGTGTGGCGGTGGGCGACAACCTGCGCGTGGGCCGTATCAACGGCCTGATGGGCAAGGCCACGGTGCTGCGCCTGGAAAAGCACGAAGCCGAACTGGAAGTCGCCTTTGACCAGCAGCCACCGGCCAAGCTGCCGCTGACCCTGGTGCTGGCCGTACCTCGGCCGAAAATGCTGCGCCGGCTGTTCCAGACCGTGGCCACCCTTGGCGTGCCGCGGCTGATCCTGCTGAACAGCTACAAGGTCGAGAAAAGCTTCTGGCAAACACCGTTCCTGCACCCGGACAGCATTCGCGAGAACCTCATCCTGGGCCTGGAACAAGCCCGCGACACCGTGCTGCCCGAAGTGATCATCGAGAAGCGCTTCAAGCCGTTCGTCGAAGACCGCCTGCCGGCCATCGCCGCAGGCACCCTGGGCCTGGTCGGCCACCCCGGCCCCTACCCCGCCTGCCCGCGCGCCGTGGAGCAGCCCGTGACCCTGGCCATCGGCCCTGAGGGCGGCTGGATCCCCTACGAGGTGGACCTGCTGGGCAAGGCAGGCCTGGCTCCGGTCCAGCTGGGCGACCGCATCCTGCGGGTCGAGACCGCGGTGACAGCGCTGCTTTCACGGATTTTCTGACACTAGAGTCAACTTTTACCCATAAAGTTTCCCTTCCCCAGGCCGATTGTCTTGGCAACACAACAATTAATCGTGCTGCCAAGGCGCCGGGGAGTCGTACATGTATCAATGGTTCGCCCAATCATTGGGCAATGTGAGCGTCAATCGCAAACTGGGGCTGGGCTTCGGCCTGGTGCTGCTGTTGACCCTGGCCATCACCCTGGCCGGCTGGCACGGCATGGACAGCATCATCAACCGTGGCGACAAGCTGGGAAACATCTCGGTCATCCAGCAGTACACCCAGGAACTGCGCATCGCTCGCCAGCATTACCAGCGCCAGCCGGACGAAGCCTCGGTGGCAGAGCTGGAAAAAGCCCTGGGCAATCTCGAGCGCCAGGTGCAGCTTATGCTCGGGCAGATCGAGCAGCCGGCTGACAGCCAGCGCCTTGAGCAGCAGCGCGAGGCCGTGCGCGGCTACCAGCAGGCGTTCAACGAGCTGAAACAGGCCGGCCAACGCCGCGAGGCCAGCCGCGCCGTGCTAGGCGACACTGCCGACAAGGCCGCGGAGCTGATTGGCCGGGTGCAACGCGGCCTGCTGCAGGGTGGCGATATCAGCCAGTACCAGCACGCGGTGGAAGTCAGCGCCCTGTTGCAACAGGCGCGCTTCCAGGTACGCGGCTACACCTACAGCGGCAACGCCGACTACCAGCAAACGGCGCTGAAGGCCATCGACCAGGCCTTGGCCGAGCTACGCGCGCTACCGGCCAAAGTGCCGGCGGAGCACGCTGCCAGCCTGGACGATGCCACCACCGCCCTGGCAGGCTACCGCGACGCGGTCACCCAGTTCGGCAATGCCCAGGCCGCCAGTGAGCAGGCCCTGCAGAGCATGGTCGAGCACGGCACGGTACTGCTGCAGACCAGCCAGGCGATGACCACCTCGCAAACCGCTGTGCGCGACGCCGGGGCGGCCCAGGCCAAGACCATGCTTGCCGTGGCCACCGTGCTGGCGCTGGCCCTCGGCCTGCTGGCGGCCTGGGCCATCACCCGGCAGATCATCGTCCCGCTGCGCCAGACCTTGCACGCCGCCGAACGCGTGGCCAGTGGCGACCTGACCCTGAACCCGCAGGTACAACGCCGCGACGAACTGGGCCAGTTGCAGGCCAGCATGCATCGCATGACCCAGGGCCTGCGCGAACTGATCAGCGGTATCGGTGATGGCGTCACGCAGATCGCCAGTGCTGCCGAGGAGCTGTCGGCGGTGACCGAGCAGACCAGTGCCGGGGTCAACAACCAGAAGGTCGAGACCGATCAGGTGGCGACCGCCATGAACCAGATGACCGCCACCGTGCATGAGGTGGCGCGCAATGCCGAGCAAGCCTCGGAAGCTGCGTTGATGGCCGACCAGCAGGCCCGCGAAGGCGATCGTGTGGTGGGCGAGGCGGTGGCGCAGATCGAGCGCCTGGCCGGCGAAGTGGTCAACTCCAGCGAAGCGATGAACCAGCTCAAGGCCGAAAGCGACAAGATCGGCAGCGTGCTCGACGTGATCAAGTCGGTGGCCCAGCAGACCAACCTGCTGGCCCTCAACGCGGCGATCGAGGCGGCCCGTGCCGGCGAGGCCGGGCGTGGCTTTGCCGTGGTGGCCGATGAGGTGCGCAGCCTGGCGCAGCGCACCCAGCAGTCGACCGAAGAGATCGAAGAACTGATTGCCGGTCTGCAGAGCGGCACCCAGCGCGTGGCCAGCGTGATGGACAGCAGCCGCCAGTTGACCGACAGCAGCGTCGAACTGACCCGCCGTGCCGGCAGCTCGCTGGAAACCATCACCCGGACCGTATCGTCGATCCAGGCCATGAACCAGCAGATTGCCACTGCAGCGGAAGAACAGACGGCCGTGGCAGAAGAGATCAACCGCAGCGTGATGAACGTGCGGGATATTTCTGACCAGACCTCGGCGGCCAGTGAAGAGACGGCCAGTTCCAGCGTGGAGCTGGCGCGGTTGGGCACCCACCTGCAAGGGTTGGTGGGGCGGTTCAGGCTGTGATCTGAAGCATGAGCCATCTGTGCCGGCCTCTTCGCGGGCTTGCCCGCTCCCACAGGCACTGCATGGCCCTTGAAGCCTGTGCGATCCCTGTGGGAGCGGGCGAGCCCGCGAAGAGGCCGGTACAGGCAATAAATCCCACCCAATGAAGTGAAATTTCCTACCTGATTATCAGGTCAAGTCCTACAGCTCCGCTGCCGATTGGCAAAGGTGTGATGCCAGCAATGCGCCTGCATCCTCGCCCCCAATCGCACGGAGATTCCTCATGCTCGGCTACCTCAACCGCAAGCTCGGCAACATCAGTGTCGCAGCCAAGCTCGCCCTCGGCTTTGCCGTAGTCCTGCTGCTTACCCTGGCCACCACCGTCAGTGGCTGGCGTGCACTGGATGACGCCATTGTGCGCTCGCAGCAACTCAGCGAAATCGGTCTGATCAACGACCTGACCAAAGACCTGCGCGCAGAGCGCATCACTTACCGCGTACTCAACGACAACGCCAGCAGAACGCGGATAGCCAACATTCTCGACCAGCTCAACAGCATGCTGAGCACCTTGCAACAACGTAGCAGCGTGGATGAATCCCGGCAGATGCTGACCGAAAAGCTGACGTTGCTGCAGCGCCTGCGCGACGATTTCAGCGAGCTGGAGAATACTGTCGCCAAGCGTATCGCCCTGCGCCAGGCCATGCAGGCCCATGAGCAGAAGCTCACCGAAGTGATCGACGATCTCCAGACCCAGGTCTTGCTGAGGATGCCTGCCGACAGCCAGCAAGGCGGTGTGCTGGGGCTGATGGACACGCTTGGCCGACATGTCGACGGTGCCAACCAGCAGAGCCTGGTGCCGGCCTATACCTTCTCCCCTGTGGAAAGCTTCGCCAAGGTCGGCGACAGCTCCCTGGATGCCGCCGCCAGCAGCCTTGCGCAACTGCTCAAAGGCCTTGCTCCACTTGGCTTGCCCCGTGCGCTCACCCAGCAGCCCGGGGAGCAGCTGGCCAAGTACCGCGCCAGCCTGGATGAGTATCGTCGGGCTGCGGTGCGTGTCGAACAGCTGCAAAACAATATGGAGAACATGGGCAACGAGCTGCGCGCGGTCAGCCTGGAACTTGGCAAACGCAAGGTCGAGCAGCGCGACAGGGAAGCCCTTGAGGCCCGCTCGCTGCTGACCACTGTAGCCCTGCTGGCGTTGGTCGTAGGCGTTGTGGCCGGCTGGCTGATCACCCTGCAGATCACCCAGCCTTTGCGCCAGACCCTGGCCGTGGCCGGGCGCATCGCCAAGGGCGACCTGAGCCAGGTCGAACCTGTGCAACGCCGCGACGAGATGGGCCAGTTGCAAACCAGCATGCGCGAAATGACCTTGAGCCTGCGCGAGCTGATCGGTGGCATCGACCAGGGCGTCGGCCACCTGTCACAGGCCGCCACACAGCTGGCGGCCAGCAGCGAAGACACCAAGCTGCGCATCAACCAGCAACGCGAGGAAACCGACCAGGTGGCCACAGCCATGAACCAGATGAGCGCCACCGTGCAGGAAGTGGCGCAGAACGCTGAACAGGCCTCGCTGGCGGCGACCAACGCCGACCAGCAGGCGCAGGTCGGCGACCAGGTGGTGGCCGAAGCTATTGGCCGTATCGAACAGCTGGCCGGGCAGATGGACCATTGTCTGGCGGCCATGCAGCACCTGGCGGGCGAGAGCCAGCGCATTGGCAGCATCCTCGATGTGATCAAGTCAGTGTCCGAGCAGACCAACCTGCTGGCCCTGAACGCGGCGATCGAAGCAGCACGGGCGGGTGAAGCCGGGCGTGGTTTTGCCGTGGTGGCCGATGAAGTGCGCGGTCTGGCCCAGCGCACCTCGACGGCGACCGAGGAAATCGGCCAACTGATCGACAGCCTGCACAACGGCACCGACGAAGTGACCCGCCTGCTGGACAACAGCAAGAACCTGACCGAGCAGAGTGTGGAGCTGAGCCGCAAGGCGGGGCATGCGTTGAGCCAGATCACCGACACGGTGTCCAGCATCCAGGGCATGAACCAGCAGATTGCCACGGCCAGCGAAGAGCAGAGCGTGGTCGCCGAGCAGATCAACCGCAGTGTGCTGAATGTGCGCGATGTGTCGGATCAGACCAGTGCGGCCAGTGAGCAGACGGCGGCTTCGAGTGGGGAACTGGAGCAGTTGGGGCAGCAGTTGCGGGGGATGGTGGGGCGGTTCAGCATTTGAGATTGCGGGGGGCTGCTTTGCAGCCCATTCGCCGGCAAGCCAGCTCCCACAGGGACCGTACAGTTCTCAGTACCTGTGGTACTCCTGTGGGAGCCGGCTTGCCGGCGATTGGGGCGCAAAGCGCCCCCTTCGGTTAAAGCACCTGACGCAGGAACGCCTGCGCGCGCGGGTCTTTCGGCGAGGCGAAGAATGCGGCCGGCGCCGAATCTTCCAGCAGCTTGCCATGATCGAAGAACAGCACCCGGTCCGCCACTTCACGAGCAAAGCCCATTTCGTGGGTAACGCAGACCATGGTCATGCCTTCCTGGGCCAGGGTCTTCATCACGTCCAGCACCTCGCCGACCATTTCCGGGTCGAGCGCCGAGGTTGGCTCGTCGAACAGCATCACTTTCGGGTCCATGGCCAGGGCACGGGCGATCGCCACCCGCTGCTGCTGGCCACCGGACAGGCGCGACGGGTATTCGTTGGCTTTCTGCGCAATGCCCACCTTCTCCAGCAGCGCCCGGGCCTTGGCCTCGCGGTCGGCCTTGTTGCGCTTGCGCACCACCTTCTGTGCCAGGCACAGGTTCTCCAGCACGGTCATGTGCGGGAACAGGTTGAAGTGCTGGAACACCATGCCGACTTCGCGGCGGTAGGCGTTGATGTCGGTCTTCGGGTCGGCCAGTTGCAGGCCGTCGATGGCCACATGGCCTTCGTCGAAATGCTCCAGGCCGTTGAGGCAGCGCAGGAAGGTCGACTTGCCCGAACCCGACGGGCCGAGCACCACCACCACTTCGCCCTTGGCGACCTGGGTGGTGACGTTATCCACGGCCCGTACCACGTGGCCACGGGTGTCGAAGACTTTCAGCAGGTCACGGACTTCAATCACTTTGCGCAAGCCTCCGCTCGAGCCGGCTGGCCAGGTGCGACAGCGGCAGGTTGATCAGCAGGTACAGGCCTGCCACGCAGAACCAGATCTCGAAGGTCGAGAACGAGGTGGTAATGGCCTCGCGGCCGCTCTTGGTCAGTTCGGTGATGGCGATCACCGACACCAGCGAGGTGTCCTTGACCAGGCTGATGAACTGGCCGGCCAAAGGCGGCAGCACGCGCTTGAAGGCCTGCGGCAGGATCACGTGGCGCATCGACTGGCCCGCGTTCAGGCCCAGCGAGCGGGCCGCTTCGTTCTGGCCCTTGGCGATGGACTGCACGCCGGCACGAACGATTTCGGCCACGTAGGCGCCGGTGAACAGCGCCAGTGCAGCCACCCCGGCAAACTCGCGGGACAGGTTGAGCACGGTACCGATGAAGAAGTAGAAGATGAAGATCTGTACCAGCAGCGGTGTACCGCGCACCAGTTCGACATACACCGTCGACAGGTCACGCAGCGTAGGGTTGCTGGACAGGCGGCAGAGGCCGGCGAACAGCCCGATCAACAGGCCCAGGGCACCGGATACCACCGAAATCCAAAGCGTGGTCCACAGGCCCCAGGCCAGCGGGCCAGCCGCCCAGTGGCGGGTGACGCCAATCTGGTCGCCTTCGGAAACATCGTCGCCACGGGCCAGCTGCAGGCTGTCCTTGTCCACATCGAGCACCTGCTCGGCACCGCTCTCGTCTTTCAGCGTGACACGGGCATTGTCGCCAGAGATGACGATGTCCTGCACGGTGCCGTAACCGGCGGCGCGCTGTGCTTCCTCGGCCTTGTAGGCGAAGTACTGCGGTACGCGGTTCCAGCGCCACTCGTAGGAAATCATCGAGGTGGCCATGTACAGGCTGAACGCCAGGCCGACCAGGACCAGGGCAGTCAAACCGTGCCAGGGCCACTGGGCTTTCTTGTGTTTGATCACGTGGGGTACTTCCGTAAATACGAACGCGCAGGGTTTGCCTGCGCGTCGGGGTCATAAAGCCGGCTTGTGGCCTGGGCCTTATTCCATTTCCTTCAGCCAGTCCTTGTTCTTGAACCACTTGTCGTGAATACGATCGTAGGTCCCGTCATGCTTGATCTGGTGCAGGAAGTTGTTGATGAAGTTGATGCTGTCGTAGTCGCCTTTCTTCAGGCCGAAGGCCAGCGGCTCGTAGGTGAAGGGTTCTTCGAGGAACAGCAGCTTGCCGGCACCGGCCTTGTCCACTGCCACCACGTTGTACGGCGCGTCGTAGACGAAGGCGTCAGCCTTGCCGTTGACCACGTCCATCACCGCTTCCTGCTCGTTGTCGTAGCCGTGGTACTTGGCCTTGGCGATCAGCTTCTTGGAAACCATTTCGCCGGTGGTGCCGAGCTTGGAGGTGATGCGGTACTTCTCGTTGTTCAGGTCCTTGTACGACTTGATCTCGCCCGCCAGTTCCTTGCGGATCAGCAGGGTCTGGCCAACCACGATGAAGGGTTCGCTGAAGTTCAGGCGCAGGTTGCGTTCCTGGGTCAGGGTCATGCCGCTGCCGATCATGTCGAACTTGTCGGTCAGCAGGGCCGGGATGATGCCGTCATAGGCCGTGGATACCGGCTCGAACTTGACGCCCATGGACTTGGCCATGGCTTTGAGGATATCGACTTCGAAGCCGATGATCTCGCCACGCTTGTTGGTCATCTGGAACGGCATGTAGGTCGGGTCCATGCCCACCCGCAGGGTGCCGCGTTTGACCGCGTCATCGATCGCGCCCGCCTGGGCCGCCGTCACGGCGACCAGGGCGGTGACACCGACCAGCAGTCGCGAAAGGTATTTCTTGATCATCACCAAGTCCCCTAGCAAGAAAAGTAGCGAATCTTATTGTTGGCATGGCCGTGGCGGCCGATGCGTCATATCGGAGAGGGATGCTAACGCATGGCGGCTCGGGGACCTAGAGCCGGGGGGGACTTTGTTGGCCAAAATCGGTGGGAGCCCTGAAAAGCTTCGCGGGCACGCCCGCTCCCACAGGTACAGCGCATGCCTCAAAGGCTGTGAGTACCCTGTGGGAGCGGGCGTGCCCGCGAATAGGCCCGATCAGGCGCCGACGAGTGCCGGTTGGCCTTCATTCTCCGGATGCAGCGGCAACAGCGGCGAATGCGGGTCGTTCTTGATCGATGCACGCCACACGTTGATCCACGCCGCATTGTGCTCGGCCCAGACCTGCTCGTGCAGGCGGGTCAGCGCCACCGGGTCGCTGAGCAGGGCCAGGCGGGTATTGAGGTCCAGCCCTTGCGGCCCGACCTCCATCGCCTTGGCCACGCGCTCGACGCGCAGTGCCTCGATCGGCGCCGCCTGACCATGACGGGCAGTGGCCATGGCGCAGGCCAGGGCGTTCTGCCGCGGGTCGACCACAGCCCGCACGAAGCCGTCATGCAGGGCATGCCAGCGGTTTTCGTGGGTGTACTGGTCGGTGGCCAGCAGCTCCTGCGGAGTGGCGTATTCCTCGGGGATGAGGAACAGCTTCTCGTCCTTGGCCGCCAGGCCCAGTCGGGTGCGACTGGAGATCACCGAAACCGGGATCGACAGCACCAGCGAACCAACGATTGGCGCCAGCCACCACAGGAAGCTCGGGTTCAGCCAGGCCACCAGCGCCGCCCAGGCAATGCCCAGCAGGGTCTGCGGGCCGTGGCGGCGCACCGCTTCGCTCCACGGCGTGGAGTCGTCGTCACGCTGCGGCGAGTTCCAGGTCGCGGCCCAGCCGAGGAACGCGGCCAGCACGAAGCGGGTGTGGAAGATCATGCGCACCGGTGCCAGCAGCATGGAGAACAGCATCTCCATCAGCATCGACAGGGTGACCTTGATACGCCCGCCAAACTCTGTCGCGCCCTTGGCCCAGATCAGGATGACGCTGAGCAGCTTGGGCAGGAACAGCAGCACGATGGTGGTGGAGAACAGCGCCACGGCCTTCTCCGGGTGCCACTGCGGCCACAGCGGGTAGAGCTGGTACGGCTCGATGAAGTACTGCGGCTCCATCAGCGTGTTGGTCGCCAGCAGCGCGGTCGACAGCACCAGGAACAGGAACCACAGCGGTGCCGACAGATACGACATCACCCCGGTGAGGAACACCGCACGGTGCACCGGGTGCATGCCCTTGACCAGGAACAGGCGGAAGTTCATCAGGTTGCCGTGGCACCAGCGGCGGTCGCGCTTGAGCTCGTCGAGCAGGTTCGGCGGCAGTTCTTCGTAGCTGCCCGGCAGGTCGTAGGCAATCCACACGCCCCAGCCGGCACGGCGCATCAGCGCGGCTTCGACGAAGTCGTGGGAGAGGATTGCACCGGCGAACGCACCCTTGCCCGGCAACGGCGCCAGGGCGCAGTGCTCGATGAACGGCTTCATGCGGATGATCGCGTTGTGGCCCCAGTAGTGCGACTCGCCCAGCTGCCAGAAGTGCAGGCCGGCGGTGAACAGCGGGCCGTACACGCGGGTGGCGAACTGCTGCAGGCGCGCATACAGGGTGTCCATGCCCGAGGCCTTCGGCCCGGTCTGGATGATGCCGGCGTCCGGGTTGGCCTCCATCAGGCGCACCAGGCTGCTCAGGCACTCGCCGCTCATGACGCTGTCGGCGTCGAGCACGACCATGTACTTGTATTCGCCGCCCCAACGACGGCAGAAGTCGTCGAGGTTGCCGCTCTTGCGCTTCACCCGGCGCCGACGGCGGCGGTAGAAGATACGGCCGAAGCCTTTGGTTTCGCGACACACGTCCAGCCAGGCCTGTTGCTCGGCCACGGCGATGTCGGTGTCGTTGGTGTCGCTGAGCACGAAGAAGTCGAAGCGATCGAGGTTGCCGCTGGCGGCCACCGACTCGAACGTTGCGCGCAGGCCGGCGAACACGCGCGGCACGTCTTCGTTGCAGATCGGCATCACCAGCGCGGTACGCGTCTCGGGCGCGATCGGCTCGTTGCCTGCACTGCTACCCGAAATCTTGTACTTGTCACGCCCGGTGAGCAGCTCGAGGAAGCCCATCAGCGCGGTCCAGAAGCCCGCCGATACCCAGCAGAACAGGATGCCGAAGAGAACCAGGATGGACGTCTGCAAGGCATACGGCCAAACCTGTACCACGGTGTCCCACAGCGGCTGGTTGACGACTTCGTCAAAGTCCACGAACGACCAACCCTGGTACGGCAGGATGCCCTTCATGTACCAGCCGGCAACGATGGTCTGGCCGATCATCAGCGCCAGCAGGATGTAACGGCGGATCGAGCCGACCGTACGCCAGCGGGCTGGCGGCAGCTCGCGCTTGGGCGGCTGCGGGGCGTTGGTGCGGCCGGTCATGCGCCGCCACATGCGGATCAGCACGTTGGTACGCCATGGCTCAGGCACAACCTTGGTGCGCTTGATCGGCGGAGCGATCTTCAGGCACAGGCGGCCGCTGCCGTCGACACCAAGCATTTCGGCGTCTTCCAGCTCGGCGGCGCTGCCTACGGTCAGGCGCGGGCCCACCGAGGCCTGCACGGCCTCGGCAGAGCTGGCGGCCGGGTTGGCCGCCAGGCGTTGGTGCAGCTCACTGAATGACGTGCAGCTGGCGAGTTCCGCCCGTTGCTCGTCGCTCAGTGGTAGGTGGGCCAGGTACTCGCGAAGCGATTCCGGCCTTGCGCTTGAGTTACTCATCGGCAGGCAACTGATAGCTCCAGGTCTCGGTCAGCACCTTCTCGGTGGTGGCCGGGGTCCCGTTGGTGGGCGCCGCATCGGCGGCAGGTTGTTCGGCCTTGGCAGCTTTCTCGGCCTTGGCTTGCTTGGCTGCAGCCTTGTCCTGCTTGGCGTCCTTGGCAGGCTTGGCGGCTTCGACCGGCACGTCACGCACCAGCGCGGCACGCATTTCGGTCGATTTGTTGGCTTCCTTGACCTTCAAACGCAGGGTCAGGCGCCAGCCCTTGGTCTCAGGGTTATAGCGCAGGTTGTTCTCGACCACCTCGGCGTTGTCGCCCACGCTGATCTGGCTGCGCACGGCGGTGTCTTCCGGCAGGGCGGCCAGCGCCGGGCCGGCGAAGTCGACCAGGAAGGCCACGCTGCCGTCTGGCTGGCGGATCAGGTTGGACTGCTTGACGTCGCCAGTGGAACGCAGGGTCTGCTTGACCCAGCCCAGCTCGGAAGCCTGGAACTTCGGCTCGTCGATGGTCCAGTGCAGGCGGTAGGCATACTCGAATGGCTTGCCTGGCTCAGGCAGCTTCTCCGGGCTCCAGAAGGCCACGATGTTGTCGTTGGTCTCGTCGGCAGTCGGGATTTCGACCAGGTCGACGGTGCCCTTGCCCCAGTCACCCTTCGGCTCGATCCAGGCGCTCGGGCGCTTCTGGTAGTTGTCGTCGAGGTCTTCGTAGTCGCTGAAGGCGCGCTGGCGCTGCATCAGGCCGAAACCACGCGGGTTCTCGACGCTGAAGTTGCTGACGGCCAGGTGTTTCGGGTTGTTCAGCGGGCGCCACAGCCATTCACCGTTGCCGGCATGGATCGACAGGCCTTCGGAGTCGTGCAGCGCCGGGCGGTAGTTGAGGACCTTGGAAGGCTGATTGGGGCCGAACAGGTACATGCTGGTCAGCGGGGCAATGCCCAGGCGGCTGACATGGTCACGCAGGAACACGCGGGACTGCACGTCGACCACGGTGTCGTTGCCTGGACGCAGGATCAGCTTGTAGGCACCGGTGGAGCGTGGCGAGTCCAGCAGGGCGTAGATGACCAGGTGCTTGTCGGCCGGCTTGGGCTTCTCGACCCAGAACTCGGTGAAGCGCGGGAACTCCTCGCCCGACGGCAGTGCGGTGTCGATGGCCAGGCCACGGGCCGACAGGCCGTACACGTGGCCCTTGCCGACCACGCGGAAGTAGCTGGCGCCAAGCAGGGTCATGATCTCGTCCTGCTTGTCGGCCTTGTTGATCGGGTACAACACGCGGAAGCCGGCGTAACCCAGGTTCTTGGTGGTTTCCGGGTCGTGTGGCACGTCACCGAACTCGAAACGGCTCGGGTCGTACTTGATTTCCTCGACCTTGGTGGCGGTGACCTGGTTGATCTTCACCGGGGTGTCGAAGTGCATGCCCTGGTGATAGAACGACAGTTTGAACGGGGTCTTGTCCTTGGCCCACTCGGCCTTTTCCTGCAGGAAATGAATCTTCTGGTAGTCCGCGAACTTCATGTCGCGGAATACGGCCGGCAGGTTGCTTTTCGGTGTTTCGTACTTCTGGCCGGCCAGATCCTTTGCCTTGGCTGCAACATCGTCAAGATTGAATGCCCACAGCTGGCCCGCGCTCATCAGGCCGACCAGTGCCACACTGGCCATCAGGGCCTTGCGCAGCCCGGTACCGGGGATTCTTGATGCTTTTTGGGGACTAACAATCACGAGCAACCCTCGCCGAAAACAGATCATGAAACCAACGGCCAGCGACAAATGCCGGGTTGGCGAGCACTGTTCGGACCCCGTGAGGGCGTAATGATTCCCCAAACGGATCCAGACAATGCTCGAGTCAGAGTGAAACGAACCTGCGAACGCAGGTCCATGCAGCGCGCGATTATCCAGCAGGTCGCGTGACAACGCATCAGGCTGGAACAACTATTTATCGTACAAAACCCCTTGTTTTCCTGTGAACAAGGGGTTTTTTACACTCACATTTGTAACATAAATGTTACGGGGCCATCATTGACCAGGTGCACCTGCATGTCTGCACCGAATTGCCCGCTTGCCACATCGGCGTGCCGGGCCTTCGCCTGCTGCAAAAGATAGTCGAACAACTCGGCGCCGAGGGCCGGTGGCGCTGCCGTCGAGAAGCTCGGGCGCATGCCGTTGCGGGTGTCTGCCGCCAGGGTGAACTGCGACACCAGCAACAAACCTCCCCCCACATCCTTGAGCGACAGGTTCATCTTGCCCTGCTCGTCGCTGAACACCCGGTAGTTCAACAGCTTGTGCAACAACTTGTCGGCCTGCTCACGGGAATCTTCAGGCTCGACGGCCACCAGCACCAGCAAACCCTGGTCGATGGCACCTACCACCTCCCCCGCTACTTCCACCCGCGCACCACGCACGCGCTGCAGCAGGCCCCTCATGCTTCTTCCAGGGGCAGGTCGAGCAGGCGCCGGGCCATCTGGTCGGCGGCACGCACCAGGGCATCGGTGATGCCCGGCTCGGAAGCCGCGTGGCCAGCGTCACGGATCACCTTCAGTTCGCTGTTCGGCCAGGCCTGGTGCAGCGCCCAGGCGTTGTCCAGCGGGCAGATCACATCATAGCGGCCATGCACGATCACGGCCGGCAGGTGGGCGATCTTCGGCAGATCGCGGATCAGCTGGTCCGGCTCGAGGAAGGCGTTGTTCATGAAGTAGTGGCATTCGATACGGGCGATCGACAGTGCACGCTGCGGCTCGGAGAAGCGGTCGACCACCAGCGGGTTGGGACGCAGGGTGGCGGTACGGCCTTCCCAAGTAGACCAGGCCTTGGCCGCGTGCATCTGGGCGATCTGGTCGTTACCGGTCAGGCGCTTGTGGAAGGCCGTGACCAGGTCACCGCGCTCCTCCGGCGGGATTGGCGCGATGTAGTCCTGCCAGTAATCGGGGAACAGGCGGCTGGCGCCTTCCTGGTAGAACCATTGGATTTCCTGGGGCCTGCACAGGAAGATGCCGCGCAGGATCAGGCCATGCACCCGCTCGGGGTGGGTCTGGGCGTAGGCCAGGGCCAGGGTGGAGCCCCACGAGCCGCCGAACAGCACCCACTTGTCGATGCCAAGGTGCTCGCGGATGCGCTCGAGGTCCTCGACCAGGTGCCAGGTGGTGTTGTTCTCCAGGCTTGCGTGCGGCGTGGAGCGGCCACAGCCGCGTTGGTCGAAGGTGATGATGCGGTACAGGGTCGGGTCGAAGTAGCAGCGGCTCTGGGCGTCGCATCCGGCGCCCGGGCCGCCGTGGATGAATACCACCGGCAGACCTTCTGGCGAGCCGCTTTCGTCGACATACAGCACATGCGGCGCTTCCACGGCCAGATCGTGCCGGGCGTAGGGTTTGATCTGCGGGTACAGGGTCTGCATTGCGCACTCCGTGTGAGGATTATTCGGCCGTGGGCCATCATAAACCTGAATTGCGCTTTGAGCACTGCCCGCGCTGATGCCGCCGCACCTCAAGGGCACATATATCTACCTCCAGCAGCTCAGGCAGGCCCGCGATAGTCCCTCGCCCCAAATCAAGCAAGGGCCTCGCCATGCCAACTGCAGTCACTGCCGTGCCTAGTGTTCATTACGCCACCATCGAGCGCAGAATCCCCACCTGGCTCAAGCAGGCTCCACCAGAAACCCGACTTGCGATGCGCAACTGGCATCAAGCCCCTGCCTGGCTGGCGACGGCAATCCAGCAACAACCGGAAGTCGCCAAGGCATGGCAGGAAGAGCACGCACGTCACCGCGAGCACCAGGTGCAGGTGCACAAGCTGTTCGAACAGCTTCCAACCCTGGAAACCTACGCCACCAAGGCACTCACCGATGCCATCAAGCAGCGATTCAGGCTTGACCTGGATGTGCGCAACACCTACCTCGTCGATGCCCGCCTGATCGAAACGACCGACGCCATCGACAGCCGCCAGGCCGTCGACCGGGCTACACGCTCGCTGCTGCACTGCGCCTTGCACAACTTCGACCAGGCCGCCGCTGCCGAACACGGCATGGACGCGCCCGCCTCCCTGCTCAAGAGGTCGGTCATCGTCGATCACCGGCGCTTCATGGGCACCGTGCCGATCATCAATGCACTGGATATCGCCGCCGAAGACTTCGCCGACTTGTGTCGCACGCTGGATATCGGCGGCAAGTACCATGAACAGGTACATGCCATCTACTACCCGGTGGCCATGCCGCCACTCGGCGCCGATGAAGCCGCACTGGCCGTTTATGAAACCCTGGGGCGTGCCGAGGTCTCGGCATTCCGGCAATCCCTGCATTTCGCCCGCCTCAAAGGTGATATCAGCGAAACGCTATATTCCGCCGCTCTCGCCACACCACTTGACCAGGCGCCATCGCCCTCTTCGCCGGTGACATTCAGCTTGCTCGAGTTGTGGGAAGCCGAGCTGACCGGCGTTGTGCTCATTACCCTGCAAGCTGAAGGGCATCAGGCCGTGGCGCTGTACATCCCTGAAGACAGCACCGCGCCCCTCAAGGAGTTCACCAGCCAGCAAGCCATGCACGACGAATTGCGCGGCAGGCTCCAGGCCGATATCGGCTACCTGGACAGGCACCTCGCCGACCGCGACAAGGCGCCGATAACTACCCGCCTGAAGGACCGGCTCATGCCCCTCGCCTGGAGTGTCCGCGGCTTGCATGAACGTGTTCCGGACCCGCACGCCACCCTGTATCCGGTCATGAAGCCTTTCAGCCACGCCTTCCAAGGCGTGATGGCTTTCCAGAAGGCCCAGCGTCATGAAAAGGATGTGCTGTTTCACGCCACGCCAACCGAAATCGTCGACCGGCGCACCACGCAAGCCCACCGGGAACTGATTGCCGGCCGTGTGCTCACGGCCTTGAACATCGCCGGCTTCTTCGTGCCGGGGCTTGGCGAGGCAATGCTTGCCGTTTGCCTGGCCCAGCTGGCCCATGAGGTGTATGAAGGGATCGACGCCTGGGCAAACGACGAGCGTGATACTGCCTATGGCTATCTGGTCGATGTGATCGAAAACGTGGCCGTCATGTCCGCCCTCAGCGCAGCAGCCAAAGCATTGAGAGGCTCGCAGGGCAGTGAAACCGGCAGGGTTTCGGAAGGGCCGGAGATAGAAGAGCCAGAGGATGAGGAGCCAGGGATAGCCCGTATTCCTGTAGAAACACCTTCATTCATCGAAGAACTGGAAGACGTGGAAACATCCGATGGTCAGATGCGGCTGTGGAAACCCGACCTCACGCCCTACCAGAGCTTCGAGACACTGCCCCATGACCTGGTACCGGACGAACTGGGCCTACGGCATCACCAAGGCAAACGCTGGCTGGTACTGCAGGGCAATCAGTACATCGTCAGCCAAACGCCAACGACTGGTGAATATCGTTTGCAACACCCTGCAAGTCCTCGCCGTTACCAGCCGCCAGTGCGGCACAACGGTGCCGGAGCATGGCTGCACGTTACCGATAAGCCACTGAGTTGGTCGGGCATGACACTCCTGCGCCGCATCGGCCACTTGAGTGGGCACTTCGACGAGCCGACGCTGCAACGGATTATCGCCGTAAGCGGCGTACACGAAGACGAGCTGCGCCGGGCCCTGGCCGAAAGCCAGCGGCTGCCGGCCTTGCTGGAAGACACCCTGCAACGCTTCAAGCTGGACGAAACGGTCCGCCAGCGGGCGGACGAGAGCACTCGGCCCGCTGAGTTTGCCAGGGCCTACGCCGGCCTTTCGCGCGACCTGGCGCCGGGCGCCGAGGCCATCCAGAGGGCGTATCCGAAATTGCCATCGGCAGTCGCCAATGAGCTGGCGCGCGAGGCCAGTGCCAACGGACTGCAGATACTCGACAACGGCAAGGTACCACTGCGCCTTGCCGAAGAGGCCCGCATCTACCAGCAACAAATTCGCCTTGCCCGCGCCTGCGAAGGGCTGTACCTGTCCAGCGTGCCGAACTGGGATAGCGACCTGTTGATCATGCATACGCTCGAACGCTTGCCAGGCTGGCCTGCACAGACCAGGCTCCGGCTGCTCCAGCGCATGTCCTGGCCGACCCAGGATCATGCCATAGGCACACTGGACACCCGCCCATTCAAGACCATCACTCATGCCCAGGCAGGGTACATCGTCCACGACGAAAGCCTGCCCAGCGCGGCGGTCAAGGTGTATTCAAGCCTTTACGCTGCATTGTACGAGGCACTGCCAGCGGCCATGGCAAGCATGGACGTCGCCGATCAGCAAGCGCTGCAGCGCCTTGTACAGGAAAGCCCGTTACTACCCCGCCCGGCCTTGAGGGTGCTGCTGGGCATGCAGCCCGTACGCCCAGGCTACCGTTCTCCCATGCGCCTGGCCGATGGCCGCCTGGGCTACCCACTCAGTGGCGGCGGCCCGGCCACCCATGGCATCACCCGCCAGCGCCTGCTCGAAGCTATCGAAGCCACAGGGCTCGCCGCACGCACCGGCCGCTCGGCGGATCAGGTTCTGCTGGCACTTGCCAGCCGCGGCCGTACGCAACTGCAGATATTCGAACATTTGCAGACACTACTGGAGCAGCGCAACGCGCTGCAAAGCAGCCTGGACGATTGGAGCGAAGCCATTTCGCCGGCAAGCGACCAGGCAGCACAGGACTACGACAGCCTGCGTGACTCGATCATGCAACATTGGTACGACACTGCGCTGGACGAGAGCACCGGGCCCACCACCGAACTGCGTATCGCCCGCGTCCCTCTTGCGGATGTGCCCCTCACCTTGCCCGCTTTTTTCAACGCACGCGTACGCAGCCTGAGCCTGATCGACTTACCGTCAGGGTCCTTGGCGGGCTGGGCGCAAAACGAGCGCCTGCTGCAACGCCTGCTCAGGCAGATGCCGCAGATCGAGTCGCTTGAAATCAGCCGTCCGTTTGACCCCAGGGCAACGCCCTCGCCCTTCCTGTTCAGCGTGCCCACCATCACCGAGTGCCTGCCAGGGTTGCAACGATTGGTGCTCACCAACCAGAACATGACGCTTTCCGAAAGCGACCTGAACCTGCTGTCAGGGCTTCGCCAATTGAGATACCTGGACCTGAGTGGTAACCGGCTGGCGCAGAGCAACAGGCCAAGCTTCCATGAATTGACCCTGGATTACCTGGGCCTGGACCAGATGCAATTGGCCCAATGGCCGATCGGGATTGGCAGCGACGCCCTGGCGCGCATTGCCCACCTGTCATTGCGCCACAACAATCTCAGGTCGTTGCCCACGTTCCTGCTTCATGAAGCGGACATGCTGACCACCCCACCGGTGATCTCGCTGGAAGGCAACAGCATCAATGAATCCCACCTGCAGCGCTTGTTGCTGAACGAGCACGTCGACACCTCGGGTATCACCACGGACCAGCCAGCCTCACTTTCCGAACAGCTAGCACGCATTCGCGATGAGCGACGACAGATGCGCGATGCGATCGATGGCTGGGCCCAGGCATCCAGTTCGAGCAACCCATTGACCCAGGCCGCACTGGCGGACAGGCAACGTATCGCGTCAGCGATCGATCAATTCTGGGAACAGCAGGAGCAGGGCCAGTCATACCTGCGCCTGCAACTCGAGGACGTGGCCATCGAGCATTTCCCCAGGCGGCTTCCAGCGTTCTTCGGCGCCCGCGTACGTGCACTCAGCCTGACGCGGTTGCGAGGCAGCACCTCACAGCTCGATGAACTACTCAGCCGGTTCCCTAACATCAGCCGACTGACCATCGATGAACACCAGGCCGCCATGCCCTCGCTGGCATCCGCCCTGGCCCGCCTTCCCCAACTCACCTACCTGGAGTTTCGCAACATGGGGCTGGAGGTCGACCAGGCCATGATGGACATTTTCGCAGGGCTGCGAAACCTGACCTCGCTGGACCTGTCGGGCAACCGTGCAGGCAGCATCGACCATGTGCCCGCATGGCTGGCCAGCAATCTGCAGTCACTCGCATTGACCAACATGAACCTGCAAGCCTGGCCCAGCTGGTGTGACAGTTTACTGCCACTGGAACTTCTGGACCTGAGCTCGAACAACATCACCCAGTTGCCCGAGCACATCCTGACGAACCTGAACAATCCCATGCCAATCTCGTCGATCGCCTTGTTCGACAACCCGCTGCCTCTTGAAACCATCCTGCGGGTACGCACCTTCTCGGACAGCCAGCACAGCTATTCCTTTGCCCTGGATATCCCCGACGACCTGATGTTCTTCGACTCTTCCAGCGAAGGGTCTCTCGACCACCCTCACTTCCCACTGCTGGGCGATGATACGCCCAGGCTGGAGGACTGGATGCTGGGTAGCGAAGCACAGAATGCCGCATTGCAGGACTGCTGGGAGCGGCTCGAAGGCAGTTATCTGTTGCGTCTGGCGGGCCGTTTGCACAATGCCGCCCCATACGTTGACCCGAATACGCGAGCCACCTTCTGCGAACGGGTGCGCTTGATGCTGGTGGTGGCTGCAAGTAACGAAACCGAACGCCCGATCATGGAGAGCATCGCCGCAGCGGCATTGCCAGACCCGGTAACCGGCTCGCAGACCTGCCATGACGGAGCGCTGCAGGAGTTCAACAATATTGAACTGTACCTGATGAGCCAACGCCTGTTGGTCGACGCCGGCGATTCCCTGCAAGCACTGCGTCGTCGGCTGTTGCAGCTTTTCCGGATCGAACAGCTGGAGCTGCTGGCCAACCAACGGACTGGCTCGGGTGACCTGGTCTCGGTACGCCTGGCCTACCGCCGGGAACTGGCCAGGGAACTGGACCTGCCGATCGCCGACAGCATGCGTTTTCGAGGTGCTGCGAACCTGGCGCGCGATGAGCTATCCAGTGTGCTGGAAAAGGTCCGCAAAAGTGAACTGAGCGATGCACTGGTCGACTACATGCTGGCGAATACGGACTGGACCACGCGCCTGCGCGCCGAGTGTGCCGACCGCTTCGCCGAAATAGACGCACGTTTCCGCCTGCGGGTGCTCGAGCTGGCCAGCAAGGACCACTCGCTTCAGGACGAGTTGAACTTGCAGCAAGGCCTGCAAGATGACAAGGACCAGGAAGAGAAGGAGCTACTGCGCGAACTTACCATCAAGCAGATCAACAACAACTGACCCGTAGTGACTGGCGACGCGCATCCTGCATCGCGTCGCCATTCTCACCGGCGAACTTCACCGCCCGTAATGCGCCTTGCCCCAGTCCAGCACTGCCTGCAGAAGCTGCTTCAACACCTCCTGTGTCGGCCGTGCCAGGTCTTCGCGGTAATCGAACGGCTCGGTTTCTTCCATGTAGGTGCTTTGCGCCAGCTCCAGCTGCACCGCGTGGATGTGGTTGGCCGGATCGCCGTAATGCCGGGTGATATGCCCGCCCTTGAAACGGCCATTGAGCACATGGCTGTAGCCTTGGGCCTGGGCGCACACCTCTTTCAGCCGTTCGGCCAGAGCCGGGTCGCAGCTGGCGCCGTTGAAAGTACCCAGGTTGAAGTCCGGCAGCTTGCCGTCGAACAAGTGCGGGATCAGCGAACGGATCGAATGGGCGTCCCACAGCAGGGCGTAGCCGAACTGCTCGCGCAGCCGCGCCAGCTCGCGACGAATCGTGTCGTGGTAGGGGCGCCAGATCTGCTCCAGATACTGCTTGCGCTCCTCGCCTGTCGGCACCAGCCCGTCCTTGAACAATGGCTCGCCATCGAACAGCGTGGCCGGGTACAGGCCAGTGGTGGCACCGACGTACAGTGGCTTGTCGTCATCCGGCCGGTTCAGGTCGATGACGAAGCGCGAATACTCCGCCGCCACCACGCTGGCGCCCATGTCACGGGCAAAGTCATACAGCCGCGGAATATGCCAGTCGGTGTCCGGCAGGCTGCGCGCCTGGTCGACCAGGCCGTCTCGTACCGCCGGCGACAGTTGCAGGCCGGCATGGGGCATGCTGATCAGCAGCGGCAGGCGCCCCTGGTGAAAACTCAGTACCTTGTCCATCGTGCCTCACTCAGTTGGAAATCTCGTGGCCCTTGCGCACCACGCGCTTGGGCAGGTCGCCGCCCAGCCAGTAGGCCAGGTCGGCGGGGCGTTCGATCTGCCAGGCGACGAAGTCGGCGACCTTGCCCACTTCCAGCGAGCCGTGGCTGTCGCCCAGGCCCAGCGCCGTGGCGGCGTGCACGGTGACACCGGCCAGGGCTTCTTCCGGGGTCATGCGGAAGCAGGTGCAGCCCATGTTCAGCATCAGCCGCAGCGACAACCCTGGCGAGGTGCCGGGGTTGAGGTCGCTGGCCAGGGCAATCTTCACGCCGTGGCGGCGCAAGGCGTCCATCGGCGGCAGCTGGGTTTCGCGCAGGAAGTAGAACGCGCCCGGCAGCAGCACGGCGACCGTGCCGGCTTTTGCCATGGCAATGGCGTCTTCCTCGGTCATGAATTCCAGATGGTCAGCCGAAAGCGCCTGGTAGCGCGCCGCCAGGCTGGAGCCGTGCAGCGACGACAACTGTTCGGCGTGCAGCTTGACCGGCAGACCCAGCTCGCGCGCCTTGATGAACAGCCGCTCGACCTGGGCCGGGGAGAACGCCAGGTGTTCGCAGAAGGCATCCACTGCGTCCACCAGGCCTTCGGCGGCCAGGGCCGGCAGCATTTCGTCGCAGATGTGCGCGATGTAGTCGTCAGCCCGGCCGACGTATTCCGGCGGCAAGGCATGGGCTGCAAGGCAGGTGGCGCGCACCGCCAGCGGCAACTCGTCGGCCAGGCGCCGGGCTACACGCAGCATCTTGCGCTCGTTGGCCAGGTCCAGGCCGTAGCCGGACTTGATCTCGATGGTGGTCACGCCATCGCGCATCAGCGCCTGGACCCGCTGGCGAGCACTGGCGAACAGCTCGTCCTCGCTGGCCGCACGGGTAGCCCGCACGGTGCTGGCGATACCACCGCCCTGTGCGGCGATTTCGGCATAGCTTACGCCCTGCAGGCGCTGCTCGAACTCACCGCTGCGGTTGCCACCGAACACCGCGTGGGTGTGGCAGTCGATCAGCCCCGGGGTGACCCAGGCGCCGCCCAGGTCCACCGTACGCTCGGCATCGACCGACGCCAGCTCGACGCGTGGGCCGATCCACTCGATCAGCCCGGCGTCGGTGACGATGGCCGCGTCCTCGATGGCCGAGTAACGGCCCTCGGCCATGGTTGCCACATGGCAGTGCTGCCAGACGGTTCTCATACATTGACTCCTGTACTTAGCGGTGCAGCTCGGCCGGTTCCGCTACCGGTTTGCCCTGCCCTGCGCGCGGCTTGCACCACAGCAGGTAGGACGCCACCAGGAACACCACCCAGACCACGCCGACGAGCAGTGCCGCCTGGGTATCCGGGAAGTAACCGAGCACGCCAAAGATGAACACCATGAACGCAATGGCCATGGCCGGGCCGTAAGGCCAGAACGGTACCGGGAACTGTAGCTGGGCCACTTGTTCACGGCTCATGCTGCGGCGCATGGCCACTTGGGTGAGCAGGATCATCAGCCACACCCACACGGTGGCGAAGGTAGCGATCGAGGCGATCAGCAGGAACACGTTCTCCGGGATCAGGTAGTTGAGCAGCACGCCGATCAGCAGCGCAGCACCCATCACCACCACGGTCATCCACGGCACGCCGTGCTTCGACAGCTTGCTGAAGCCGCGCGGTGCGTGGCCTTGCTGGGCCAGGCCGTACATCATGCGGCCGGCGCCGAAGATATCGCTGTTGATGGCCGAGATCGCGGCAGAAATCACTACGATGTTCAGCACCGCGGCGGCAGAGCCGATGCCCAGGTTACTGAAGATCTGCACGAACGGGCTGCCCTGGCTGCCGATTTGCGGCCATGGGAACAGGCACATCAGCACGAACAGGGTGAGCACGTAGAACAGCAGGATGCGCAGCGGCACGGCGTTGATCGCCTTGGGGATGACCCGCTGCGGGTCCTTGGCCTCACCGGCGGTGACGCCGATGATCTCGATACCGCCGAACGCGAACATCACCACGGCAAAGGAGGCGATCAGGCCACCCACGCCATTGGGCATGAAGCCGCCGTGGTCGAACAGGTTGCTGACACCCACGGCCTGCCCGGTGCCAACCTGGCTGAAGCCGAAGGCCATGATGCCGAGGCCAGCCAGGATCATCGCCACGATGGCGCCGACCTTGAGCAGCGACAGCCAGAATTCCATTTCGCCAAAGACCTTGACGTTGCACAGGTTGAGGCCGCCGATCAGGAAGACGATGCCCAGCACCCAGATCCAGCGGGCCACTTCCGGGAACCAGAAGCCCATGTAGATACCGAAGGCGGTGACGTCGGCGATGGCGACGATGACCATCTCGAAGGCGTAGGTCCAGCCGAGGATGAAGCCGGCCATGGGGCCGAGGTAGGTGCTGGCGTAGTGGCCGAACGAGCCGGCGACCGGGTTGTGCACAGCCATTTCGCCGAGGGCGCGCATGACCATGAACACGGCGGCGCCGCCGATCAGGTAGGCCAGCAGCACGGCCGGGCCGGCCATCTGGATGGCCGAGGCGGAACCGTAGAACAGGCCAGTGCCGATGGCGGAACCGAGGGCCATGAAGCGGATGTGGCGGGCACTTAGCCCGCGCTTTAGACCTTGAGCTTGTTGCATGTCACGTCCTTAAATTGTTTTTGTGGTCGTGAGATCGAAGGGGGCTGCCTTGCAGCCCAATCGCGGGCAAGCCAGCTCCCACAGAGATGGTGTGTCGCATCTCCATCTGTGGGAGCCGGCTTGCCGGCGATGGGCCGCACAGCGGCCCCTGGGGGGCATTACAGGCTTGGCAGCACACCAGCCGGCAGCAGGCCGGTCAGGCGACCCTTGGCCAACAGTTCCACGGCCTTTTCGATGTCGGGCGCGAAGAAACGGTCACGGTCGTAGTGCGGCACTTCGCTGCGCAGCGCCTGGCGCGCCTGCTCCAGCTTGGCCGAGGTCTTCAGGCCCTTGCGCAGGTCCAGGCCCTGGCAGGCGCCCAGCCATTCGATGGCCAGCACGCCACGGGTGTTTTCGGCCATTTCCCACAGACGCTTGCCGGCAGCCGGGGCCATCGACACGTGGTCTTCCTGGTTGGCCGAGGTCGGCAGGCTGTCGACGCTGTGCGGGTGCGACAGGGCTTTGTTCTCGCTGGCCAGGGCAGCAGCGGTGACCTGGGCGATCATGAAGCCCGAGTTGACCCCGCCGTTTTCCACCAGGAACGGCGGCAGCTGGGACATGTGCTTGTCCATCATCAGCGAGATACGGCGCTCGCTGAGCGAACCGATTTCGGCAATGGCCAGGGCGATGTTGTCGGCGGCCATGGCCACCGGCTCGGCGTGGAAGTTACCGCCGGAAATCACGTCACCTTCGGCAGCGAACACCAGCGGGTTGTCCGACACGGCGTTGGCTTCGATGCCCAGTACCTCGGCGGCCTGGCGCAGCTGGGTCAGGCAGGCGCCCATGACCTGCGGCTGGCAGCGCAGCGAGTACGGGTCCTGGACCTTGTCGCAGTTCTTGTGCGACAGCGACACTTCGCTGGAGTCGCCCAGCAGGTCACGGAAGCAGGCAGCAGTGTCGATCTGGCCGCGCTGGCCACGCACTTCGTGGATACGCGCATCGAACGGCGAGCGCGAGCCCAATGCGGCTTCGACGCTCAGGCCGCCGCAGGCGATGGCAGCGGCGTACAGGTCTTCGCCCTGGAACAAGCCACGCAGGGCATAGGCGGTGGACGCCTGGGTGCCGTTGAGCAGGGCCAGGCCCTCCTTGGCGGCCAGGGTCAGCGGCTCGAGGCCGGCCACGGCCAGGGCTTCGGTGGCTGGCAGCCACTGGCCCTTGTAGCGGGCCTTGCCTTCACCCAGCAGCACCAGCGACATGTGCGCCAGCGGGGCGAGGTCGCCGGAGGCGCCCACCGAACCCTTCAGCGGGATGTGCGGGTAGACTTCGGCGTTGACCAGGGCGATCAGCGCATCGATGACTTTGCGACGGATGCCGGAGAAGCCACGGCTGAGGCTGTTGATCTTCAGCACCATGATCAGCCGCACCAGGTCGTCATCCAGCGGCGCGCCGACACCGGCGGCGTGGGACAGCACCAGCGAGCGCTGCAGGTTTTCCAGGTCGTGGCTGGCGATGCGGGTCGAGGCCAGCAGGCCGAAACCGGTGTTGATGCCGTAGGCGGTACGGTCTTCGGCAATGATCTGCTCGACGCAGGCAACGCTGGCGTCGATGGCTGGCGCGGCGCTGGCGTCCAGTTGCAGGCGCACGGGCGCGGCATGGATGGCGCGCAGCTGGGCCAGGGTCAAGGTGCCGGGCTTGAGGGTCAATTCGGTCACTTCACTACTCCAATCGCGTGGAGCTGCAGGCCCGTTTGTGAGTGCCTGCGTGCTCCTTCTTGTTGTTCAGTATCACCCCTTGTGGGGTGCGATCCAAAGCGTGGCGATCAGCCAGTGATCATCGGCAGGTCCAGGCCCTGCTCCTTGGCGCACTCGATGGCGATGTCGTAACCGGCATCGGCATGACGCATCACACCGGTCCCTGGGTCGTTGGTCAGCACGCGAGCGATACGCTCGGCGGCTTCATCGGTACCGTCGCAGACGATGACCATGCCAGAGTGCTGGGAGAAGCCCATGCCCACGCCACCACCGTGGTGCAGCGAAACCCAGGTAGCACCGCCGGCGGTGTTCAGCAGGGCGTTGAGCAGCGGCCAGTCGGAGACAGCGTCGGAACCGTCGCGCATGGCTTCGGTTTCACGGTTGGGGCTGGACACCGAACCGGAGTCCAGGTGGTCACGGCCGATCACGATCGGTGCCGACAGCTCGCCGCTGCGTACCATTTCGTTGAACGCCAGGCCCAGCTTGGCGCGCAGGCCCAGGCCAACCCAGCAGATACGTGCCGGCAGGCCCTGGAAGCTGATGCGCTCGCGAGCCATGTCCAGCCAGCGGTGCAGGTGGGCGTCGTCGGGGATCAGTTCCTTGACCTTGGCGTCGGTCTTGTAGATGTCTTCGGCATCACCGGACAGCGCCGCCCAGCGGAACGGGCCGATGCCACGGCAGAACAGCGGGCGGATGTAGGCCGGCACGAAGCCCGGGAAGTCGAAGGCATTGGCCACGCCTTCTTCCTTGGCCATCTGGCGGATGTTGTTGCCATAGTCGAAGGTCGGAACACCCTGCTTCTGGAAATCGAGCATGGCTTGCACGTGCATGGCCATCGACTGCTTGGCGGCCTTGACCACTGCAGCCGGCTCGGTCTGCGCGCGGTCGCGGTACTGTTCCCAGGTCCAGCCGGCTGGCAGGTAACCGTTCAGCGGGTCGTGGGCGCTGGTCTGGTCGGTGACCATGTCCGGGCGCACGCCACGCTTGACCAGCTCTGGCAGGATTTCAGCAGCGTTGCCGTGCAGGGCGATGGAGATGGCCTTGCCTTCGGCGGTGTACTTGGCAATGCGTGCCAGAGCGTCGTCGAGGTCAGTGGCCTGCTCGTCGACGTAGCGGGTTTCCAGGCGGAAGTCGATGCGGCTTTGCTGGCATTCGATGTTCAGCGAGCAGGCACCGGCCAGGGTGGCGGCCAGTGGCTGGGCGCCGCCCATGCCGCCCAGGCCGGCAGTGAGTACCCACTTGCCTTTCAGGCTGCCGCCGTAATGCTGGCGACCGGCTTCGACGAAGGTTTCGTAGGTGCCCTGGACGATGCCCTGGCTGCCGATGTAGATCCAGCTGCCGGCGGTCATCTGGCCGTACATTGCCAGGCCCTTGGCGTCCAGTTCGTTGAAGTGTTCCCAGTTGGCCCAGTGCGGCACCAGGTTGGAGTTGGCGATCAGTACGCGCGGGGCGTTGCTGTGGGTCTTGAACACGCCGACCGGCTTGCCCGACTGCACCAGCAGGGTTTCGTCGTCTTCCAGGCGGGTCAGGGTCTCGACGATCTTGTCGTAGCACGCCCAGTTACGGGCAGCGCGGCCGATACCGCCGTACACCACCAGTTCTTTCGGGTTTTCCGCGACCTGTGGATCGAGGTTGTTCATCAGCATGCGCAGTGGCGCTTCGGTCAGCCAGCTTTTGGCAGTCAGCTTGTTGCCACGTGGGGCACGGATTTCAACGTCACGGTATTTGTTGTTGTCGGTCACGGGAAAGGTCCTCTGCGGTCGTCCGCGGGCGGGTATGTCGTGGTAGATATACAAACACACCTTTACTTGTATGTACAAGCATGGACAACCAAAATAATTGGACTTTTCCGCTGAATGGCAAAAGAAATGGGGCCGCTGCGCGGCCCTTCGCGGGCTTGCCCGCTCCCACAGAGAGCTCCACTGCCTTCAAGGCGTGCGCTGTACATGTGGGAGCGGGCAAGCCCGCGAAGGGCTGCGCAGCAGCCCCCCGGCTATCTCAACGTGAAACGAGTTCGATCAGGCAGAACCGCCCCTGCACATCCAACCCCAGCAACTGGTCATTGCCCTCCAGCCGCAGGCAGTCATACAACCCCAACCGCTGCGTCTCGCACCCGGCAATACCCACCTCGACCTGGCTGCTGGCAGCGAACAGCAACACCGTCGACGCCGAACTGTACAAGCGGCTGGTGCCATCGAACCACTGCAACCGCGCCCGGTAGCGCTGCGGTGCGTAGATCAGGTTGAAATCGCGGATCGCCCCGCCCAGCAGCTTGCAGCTGACCTGGCTCTCGCCGCTGAAGGCGAAAGCATCGAACGGCAGCAACGGCCTGCTGGCCTGGCCGTCGACCAGCAGGCGCATGCCGTCACCTTGCAACACGGTGATGATCCGCTGGTAGCCGGCGAAGGTGGAAAACCCGCCGGACTCCTCGATATCGGCAATCGACAAGCGCCAGCCAAAGCCGTCCAGGCCTTCGCCACTGTCGCGGGTAATCTCTTCGGTGAAACCGCCACCGTTCTTCCACGGCATGCGCGGGTAGCCCTGCGCACGCAACAACTGCAGCTGACTCATTTACTGAAACGTCCTTCCAGGCGATGACGGGAACCGGGGTGGATCAGCCTCGCGGCGGTCACCGGCTGGCGGCCGGACCAGGTGCGACGGCGGATCAGCAGGCAGGGCTCGCCCCGCTCGATCTGCAACAGGCGGCATTCTTCCGGCTCGGCCAGGATTGCCTCGACCACGTGCTCACCCCCGGTCAGCGGCGCCACCTGCGACAGGTAGGCGTAAGGCGTCTGCCGGGTGAAGTCCTGCTTGAGGTAGTCGGGGGCAATCGCCGCATTGACGTAGCGGTCCTCGATCTGCACCGGCACGCCGTTCTCGAAATGCACGATCAGCGAGTGGAACACCCGCTGGCCTTCGCGCATGTCCAGGGCCAGGGCCCGCTCGGAACCGGCCGTTTCCTCGGTGAGGGTGATCACCTGGCAGCTATGCTGGTGGCCACGCGCGGCAATTTCGTCGGCGATGTTGTTGACCTCGAACAGCGCCGAACGCCCCTTGGGCTCGGCCACGAAGGTACCGACCCCTTGCATGCGCACCAGCAGGCCTTCGGCGGTAAGTTCGCGCAGGGCGCGGTTGATGGTCATGCGGCTGAAGCCCAGCTCGCTGACCAGTTCGCTCTCCGAGGGTACTCGGTGATGCGGTGGCCAGCTGCCGTTGTCGATCTGCTGGATGATCATCTGTTTGACCCGGGCGTACAGCGGAGCCGGGCCCTCGCCCATCTGGGCAACCAGCGCGGAGACAGGTGGTGTCGGCACGGCGTTGGATCCTTGTGCAAATGGAATGAGCGGTAGCTTGCCGCAGTTTACCCGGCAGGCAAACGCCTGTATATGTATATACAAGTTAACAATAACAGGATTTTCACCGATGTCCGCCTACTTCGCCGAACGCGCCCTGCTGCCCACGGGCTGGGCCAGCCATGTCCGCATCGAGGTCACCAGTGATGGCCATGTGGCCCGCATCGAACCGGGTGCCTCGGCCGAAGGCGCCGAGCGGCTGGCCGGCCCGCTGCTGCCCGGCATGCCCAACCTGCACTCGCATGCCTTCCAGCGCGCCATGGCAGGGCTGGCGGAAGTCGCCGGCAACCCCAACGACAGTTTCTGGACCTGGCGCGACCTGATGTATCGCCTGGTCGGCCAGATCAGCCCGGAGCAGCTGCAGGTCATCGCCCGTCAGCTGTACATCGAGATGCTCAAGGCCGGCTACACCTCGGTCGCCGAGTTCCACTACGTGCACCATGACCAGGCCGGCAAGGCCTACGCCGACCCGGCCGAACTGTCCCGCCGCATCAGCGCGGCTGCAGCCGACAGCGGCATTGGCCTGACCTTGCTGCCGGTGCTGTACAGCCACGCAGGCTTCGGCGGCCAAGCCCCGAATGACGGGCAACGGCGCTTCATCAACTCCACCGAACATTACCTGCAACTGCAAGCGCAGCTGGCCCCGCTGCTGGCCGCGCAACCCGCGCAGCAACTGGGCTTGTGCTTCCATTCGCTGCGCGCGGTGACGCCCGGGCAGATCGCCGAAGTGCTGGCAGCCAGCGACAAGCAGTGCCCGGTGCATATCCATATCGCCGAGCAGCAGAAGGAAGTCGACGACTGCCTGGCCTGGAGCGGCCTGCGCCCGCTGCAGTGGCTGTACGAGCACGTGGACGTGGACCCACGCTGGTGCCTGGTGCATGCCACCCATGCCGAGCCGGATGAAGTCACCGCCATGGCCCGCAGTGGCGCGGTAGCCGGGCTGTGCCTGACCACCGAGGCCAACCTGGGCGACGGGATTTTCCCGGCAGTGGACTATCTGGCGCAGGGTGGGCGCATGGGCATTGGTTCGGACAGCCATGTGTCGCTGAGCGTGGTGGAGGAACTGCGCTGGTTGGAATATGGCCAGCGGCTGCGCGACCAGCGGCGTAACCGCCTGTATCGCGGCGACCAGCCGATGGTCGGGCGCACGCTGTATGACGCTGCGCTGGCGGGCGGTGCGCAGGCGCTGGGGCAGGCGGTCGGGGAACTGGCCGTGGGCAAGCGCGCCGACTGGCTGGTGCTCGATGGGCAGGACCCTTACATCGCCATGGCCGATGGGGATGCGATTCTCAACCGCTGGCTGTTTGCCGGGGGCGATCGCCAGGTGCGGGATGTGATGGTGAATGGGCAGTGGGTGGTGCGCCAGGGGCGGCATGCGCAGGAAGAGCAAAGCGCGCTGGCGTTTGCCGAGGTGTTGCGACAGCTGTTGGGGTGAGTTTATTGGGGCGGCTTTGCGGCCCATCGCGACACAAGGCCGCTCCTACAGGAATGTGCGTTCCCCTGTAGGAGCGGCCTTGTGTCGCGATGGGCTGCAAAGCAGCCCCCAGAAATTCAGTGCCTCTTGACGATCTGCTGGTCCGACGCCCGCCAGATCAGCCGATTGGTGTCATACCCCTGCTGCCGGGCCTTGGACATCAGGTTCTCGCGCTCCCAGGCCGGTAGCGTCGGCGTACGCGACAGGATCCACAAGTGCTTGCGGTCCGGGCTGCCGACCACCGCCGTGCGGTAGCGATCATCTACATACAGAATCCAGTACTCGCCCCTCGCCACCCCTGGCACCAGCTTGGTGAACCAGTTGTCGAACTCGACCCACAATTTGTCGGTATGCCCCGGCTCCTGGATGTTCGCATGCCCTTCGGCGCGCAGCCATTCGTCACCCATGGTGCGGCAGCGGTTGAGCACGCCGAGGCTACCATCGAGCCGGAGGTTGTAGTGCGCTTCGGACTGCTCGCAGCCGGTCTGGTAGCGCATCGGCAGGCGCGCCAGCTCGTACCACTTGCCCTGGTAGCGCTTGAGGTCGATGTTGCCCGCGGTTTTCGGCGCCAGCGGGTCATGCACGGAGCCGGCACAACCGCCCAGCAGCAGCGCCAGGCATACCCCCATCAGCAGATACAGGTGCCTCATTTGAGACCCTGCCCTGAATACATGAGCACCTTGTCAGCCGCATATTGCACACTGATGAAGCTCTTCTCGTCCCCCCAGGTGCAGCTGCTCATCCCCAGCGCACCAGAGCACTCGGTCGGCGTGCCGAGCAGCTGCTCGACCTCGGCCTTGTTCATACCGGCCTTGATCTTGGAATAGTTTTCCTGGTTGATCTTGCTGCAGGCAGTCAGGACGACGCACAGCGACAACAGGGCGAGGGAACGCAACGACATGAAGGACACTCCTGGAGAGGGGATACAGGCGAGTGGCCTGCAGTGACCTTCGACGGTAAAAACCCTCCCAGGTTCCCTGACCTCCCTCCTCTACCCCTACGCCATTGGTCGGATGGCCACTACTGTGCGATTAATCACAAAGAATTACCCCGCCCAAACAAAAAGGCCGCCCCGTGCAGGAGGCGGCCTTGCGTCGCGACGGCCTGCGCAGCAGGCCACGAAACCTCAGAACCTGGACCCAGGCTCCAGCAAAAAGTCCATCTCTTCGCTGGTACTCGGCCGCTCCAGCACCAGGTTGCGGTGCGGGAAGCGCCCGAAACGGGCAATTACCCGCTGGTGCTGCTCGGCGTAGTCGAGGAAGCCTTCGAACAACCGGCGGTTGGCTTCGGGCTGCTCGTCCAGCAGCACCTGGTAGCGCTCGACGCACAGGTTCTGCCAGTCCAGCACCTCGGCATGCTCCAGCACCAGCAGCACGAACACCCGCTGGATCGGCAGCAGCTGGTAATCCCAGTTCTTCTGCAAACCCTGCATCGCCACCACCTGGGCACGCCGGTCGCCCTCGAAGGCACGCGGCGTGTCGCGATGGATCATGCGCGGCAGCTGGTCCAGCAGGATCAGCAGGCCCAGCCAGCCCTGCGGGCTTTGCTGCCACTCGTCGAGCCCACCCGCCAGGGCATGCTCGACCAGCTCGCCAAACAGCGCATGGGCCTCGGCATCATGATGCTTGCCGAACCACAGCGTGCTCTTCTCGTCAGCCACGGCCTGGGGACTGGTGCCCCAACCGAACCACCACTCCAGCAACGGCTGCCAAGGTGCGAGCATGACTTACTCCTTGTGGTAGGCGGTGACGCGCTCGACCTCTTCCTTCGAGCCGAGGATTACCGACACACGCTGGTGCAGGCTTTCTGGCTGAATGTCGAGGATGCGATCGTAACCGTTGGTGGAGGCGCCGCCGGCCTGTTCGATGATGAAGGACATCGGGTTGGCTTCGTACATCAGGCGCAGTTTGCCCGGCTTGCTCGGCTCGCGGGCGTCACGTGGGTACATGAACAGGCCGCCACGGGTCAGGATGCGGTGTACGTCGGCCACCATCGAGGCGATCCAGCGCATGTTGTAGTTCTTCTTCAGCGGGCCGGTCTCGCCTGCCAGCAATTCGCCCACGTAGCGCTGAACCGGGGCTTCCCAGTGGCGCTGGTTGGACATGTTGATGGCGAACTCTGCGGTGCTTTCCGGCACGCGGATGTTTTCGTGGGTGAGGACGAAGCTGCCCAGTTCGCGGTCCAGGGTGAAGCCCTTGACGCCGTTGCCCAGGGTCAGGATCAGCATGGTCTGCGGGCCGTAGATGGCGTAACCGGCGGCGACCTGCTGGGTGCCTGGCTGCAGGAAGGCATTTTCGTTCAGGGTTTCGTTCTGGCTCAGGTATTCGTTAGGGCAACGCAGTACCGAGAAGATGGTGCCGACCGAAACGTTGACGTCGATGTTGGACGAGCCGTCCAGCGGGTCGAAGACCAGCAGGTAGGCGCCTTTCGGGTACTTGCCCGGGATCTGGTAGGCGTTGTCCATTTCTTCGGAAGCCATGCCGGCCAGGTGGCCGCCCCACTCGTTGGCTTCAAGCAGGATATCGTTGGAAATCACGTCCAGTTTCTTCTGGACTTCGCCCTGCACGTTTTCAGTGCCCATGCTGCCCAGCACACCACCAAGGGCGCCTTTGGACACGTGATGGCTGATTTCCTTGCACGCACGCGCCACCACTTCGATCAGGAAGCGCAGATCGGCAGGGGTATTGTTGCTGCGGGTCTGCTCAATCAGATAGCGACTCAGGGTAACGCGGGACATGTATGGCTCCGAAAGGATTGGGGGATAAAAACCCCCGCAGTTTACAGGGAGAGTTGCGGGCTAGCGAGCAAAGAGACTCGACTTCGGCCCCTGAAGTTCAGCAAGCACCAAGCCGATGGTCGGTTGGGGCTGCTGTGCAGCCCATCGCCGGCAAGCCAGCTCCCACAGGGACTGCACATGGCTCGAGGTCGACGCGGTCGAGGTGGGAGCTGGCTTGCCGGCGATGGGCCGCACAGCGGCCCCTTTTCCTCAATCCAGCGCCTTCCAGATCTCGCTGGCATATTCCCGAATGGTCCGGTCCGAGGAGAACCAGCCCATCCGCGCGGTATTCAGCACCGCCATGCGCCACCATTCCTGCGGCGTGTGCCACAGCTCCTCGACCCTTCGCTGGGCATCCCAGTAGGCATCGAAATCGGCACACACCAGGAAGCGGTCATGAGCCACCAGCCCGTCGATCAGCGCGCTGTAGCGCGACGGGTCGTCCGGCGAGAACACCCCGCTGCGAACAGCCTGCAACACGTCGTTCAGGCGGCTGGACGCGGCAATCGCCGCACTGGCGCCAAAGTCCCCGTCGCGCCGCCTGGCCTCCACCTGCTGCGCGGTAAGGCCGAAGATGAACATGTTTTCGGTACCCACCTGCTCGCTCATCTCGACGTTGGCACCATCCAGGGTGCCGATGGTCAGCGCACCGTTCAGGCCGAACTTCATGTTGCTGGTACCGGAGGCTTCGTAACCGGCGGTGGAAATCTGCTCGGAAAGGTCCGCCGCCGGGATGATGCTTTCAGCCAGGCTGACGTTGTAGTTGGGCAGGAATACCACCTTCAGCAGGCCACGCACGGTCGGGTCGTTGTTCACCACCCGGGCGATGTCGTTGGCCAGCTTGATGATCAGCTTGGCCTGGTGATAGCTGGCCGCGGCCTTGCCGGCGAAAATCTTCACCCGCGGCACCCAGTCGGTACCGGGGTCATTGCGCATGGCCTGGTACAGCGCCACGGTGTGCAGCAGGTTGAGCAACTGGCGCTTGTATTCGTGAATGCGCTTGACCTGCACATCGAACAACGCCTCGGGGTTCACCGTAACGCCCAGGCGGTCCTGGATGATGCTGGCCAGGGCACGCTTGCTGTGCAGGCGCTGCGCGGCGAACTGCTTGCGGAAGCCGCTCTTGTCGGCGAACGGCACCAGATTGACCAGGCGCCCTTCCGGATCGTCCAGCAACTCAGGGCCCAGCGCCTCGACCAGCATGGCGGTCAGCTGCGGGTTGGACTGGTACAGCCAGCGGCGGAAGGTAATGCCGTTGGTCTTGTTGTTGATCCGTTGCGGGTAGAGCTTGTGCAGCTCGGAGAACACCGTGCTTTTCATCAGCTTGCTGTGCAGCGCCGACACACCGTTGACGCTGTGCGAACCGAGGAACGCCAGGTTGCCCATGCGCACCCGGCGGCCGTTGTCTTCTTCGATCAGCGACACGGCCCGCAGCACATCGAAGTCGTGCAGGCCTTTCGCCCGTAGCGCGTCGATGTGGTAGGCGTTGATCAGGTAGATGATCTGCATGTGCCGCGGCAGCATGCGTTCCATCAGCGCCACCGGCCAGGTTTCCAGGGCTTCGGGCAGCAAGGTGTGGTTGGTGTAGGCCAGAGTGCCGACGGTCAGCTCCCAGGCGGTATCCCAAGGGATTTCATGCTGGTCGACCAGCAGGCGCATCAGCTCGGCCACGGCGATCGACGGGTGGGTGTCGTTGAGCTGGATGGCCGCCGCATCCGGCAGGTTGAGCAGGTTGTCGTGCATGTTCAGGTGGCGGCGCAGCAGGTCCTGCAACGAAGCCGAGACGAAGAAGTACTCCTGGCGCAGGCGCAGCTCCTGGCCCGCCTCGGTGCTATCGGCCGGGTACAGCACCCGCGAAATGCTTTCGGCCCGCGCCACCTCGGCTACCGCACCCAGGTGGTCACCGGCATTGAAGCGTTCCAGGTGCAGCTCTTCCAGCGCCCGCGCACGCCACAGGCGCAGGGTATTCACGCTGGCCCCGCGCCAACCGACTACCGGGGTGTCATAGGCCACCGCTCGCACGGTCTCGCCCGGCCACCACACCTGGCGCTGCTGGCCGTGGGTGTCGTGCACCGTTTCGACGCTCCCGCCAAAGCTGATCGGGTAGATCACCTCCGCGCGCTCGAACTCCCAGGGGTTGCCGAAGTCCAGCCAGTTCTCGGTCTGCTCCTGCTGCCAGCCATCAACCATGGCCTGGCGAAACAGCCCGTGCTCGTAGCGGATGCCATAACCGTGAGCAGCGATGCCCAGGGTCGACATGCTCTCCATGAAGCACGCCGCCAGGCGGCCCAGGCCACCGTTGCCCAGCGCGGCATCGGGCTCGAGCAGGCGGATGCGCTCCAGGTCCACGTCCAGCCCTTCCAGTGCATCGCGGGCAATGTCGAGCAGGCCCAGGTTGCTCAGGCTGTCGTACAGCAAGCGGCCGATGAGGAATTCGAGGGAAAGGTAATAGACCCGCTTCTGGCTGCGGCGATAAGCCTGGCGGGTGTGGTCCATCCAGTGATCGACCATGTGATCGCGCGCGGCCAGTGCAATGGCTTCGAACCAGTCGTGGTCGAAAGCGTGCTCCGGGTCCTTGCCGACCGCATAGGTCAGCTTGTCCAGTACAGCGGCGCGAAATTCGGCCACCTCGGCGTCACGAGCTTTGGGTTCCTGGGACATGCGGCATCCTCGGGCAAGTTGACGAAAGCGGAGGGAGACTGTTGAGCCTAGACCCTTCGACAGGGAGTGACAGTTAGCGTTCGCAGTTTTCATGCCCACTCTGCGATTCCGGCAAAAGGTTGTTCATAAATTGAACAATTCCGGTATGATCGCGCGCCCCAAGACCGTGATACACCCCCATAACGATGAAAACGACCCTGATCGCCGCGGCCGAAGTCGACCGCCTGGAGACCTGGCAGCGCTATACCAGCAACATGTGCCATGGCTGCCATTCGACCTGCTGCACCCTGCCGGTGGAGGTGAAGATCAAGGATCTGATCCGTATCGGCGTGGTCGACGAGTTCGAGAAAGACGAACCGCCGAAGAACATCGCCAAGCGCCTGCAGAAGGACGGCATCATCGAACGCTTCAACCAGAAGTCGGGGATCTTCACCCTGACCCGGATGAGCAATGATGACTGCCTGTACCTGGATCGTAAAAGCCGGCTGTGCACCATTTATGACAAGCGGCCGGATACCTGCCGCAACCACCCCAAGGTCGGGCCGCGGCCGGGGTATTGTGCGTACAAGCCCAAGGTGGTCGGGCGCTGATCCTGCTTTGCATTTGAGATCCTGGGGCTACTTTGCAGCCCTTTCGCGACACAAGGCCGCTCCTACAGGAGATCGCGGTCCCTTGTAGGAGCGGCCTTGTGTCGCGATAGGACGCAAAGCGGCCCCAAAATCTGCAGGCAAACAAAAACGCCCCCGGCCTTTCGACCGGGGGCGTTTTTGTTTCAGCTCAAGCTAGACGATCAAGCCTTGGCTTTCTTGGCAGCGCGGGTACGCTCGCCTTCGTCCAGGATCTTCTTGCGCAGGCGGATCGACTTCGGAGTCACCTCGCACAGCTCGTCGTCCTGGATGAATTCCAGGGCCTGTTCCAGGGTGTGGCGAACCGGCGGTACCAGGGCGATGACTTCGTCTTTGCCCGAAGCACGCATGTTGTCGAGCTTCTTGCCCTTGGTCGGGTTCACGCCCAGGTCGTTGTCACGGCTGTTCAGGCCGATGATCTGACCGTTGTAGATGTCCTGGCCGTGCTCGATGAACAGCTTGCCGCGAGCCTGCAGGGTTTCCAGCGAGTAGGTCAGCGCCTTGCCGGTCTCGATCGAAACCAGTACACCGTTCAGGCGACCGGACATCTGGCCGGCTTTCATGGTGTCGTAGCGATCGAAGATCGAGGTCAGGATGCCGGCACCGTTGGTCAGGGTCAGGAACTGGTTACGGAAACCGATCAGACCACGAGCAGGTACGTTGTACTCCAGACGTACACGGCCCTTGCCATCCGGCGCCATGTTGGTCAGGTCGCCCTTACGCAGGCCCATTTCTTCCATGACCTTGCCCTGGGATTCTTCAGGGATGTCGATGGTGACGTTCTCGAACGGCTCCTGCTTCACGCCGTTGACTTCGCGGATGATCACTTCAGGGCGGCCTACAGCCATCTCGAAGCCTTCACGACGCATGGTTTCGATCAGAACCGACAGGTGCAGCTCACCACGGCCGGAAACCTTGAACTTGTCAGCCGAGTCGCCTTCTTCAACGCGCAGTGCAACGTTGTACAGCAGCTCTTTGTCCAGACGTTCCTTGATGTTACGGCTGGTGACGAACTTGCCTTCCTTGCCGCAGAACGGCGAGTCGTTGACCTGGAAGGTCATCGAAACGGTCGGCTCGTCAACGGTCAGTGGCTTCATCGCCTCGACGTTGTTCATGTCGCACAGGGTGTCGGAGATGAACAGCTCGTCGAAACCGCTGATGCAGACGATGTCGCCAGCCTGGGCTTCTTCAACGTCGACGCGGTGCAGGCCGTGGTGGCCCATCAGCTTGAGGATACGGCCGTTACGCTTCTTGCCTTCGGTGTCGATGGCAACAACCGGGGTGTTCGGCTTGATACGACCACGGGCGATACGGCCAACGCCGATAACACCGAGGAAGCTGTTGTAGTCCAGAGCGGAGATCTGCATCTGGAACGGGCCATCGACGTCAACGTTCGGCGCCGGTACGTTGTCGACGATCGACTGGTACAGCGGGGTCATGTCTTCAGCCATGTCGGTGTGGTCCAGACCG
This sequence comes from Pseudomonas sp. B14(2017), assembly GCF_002113255.1. Classification (NCBI taxonomy): domain Bacteria; kingdom Pseudomonadati; phylum Pseudomonadota; class Gammaproteobacteria; order Pseudomonadales; family Pseudomonadaceae; genus Pseudomonas; species Pseudomonas sp. B14(2017). Next base: position 82,961 of record NZ_NEJY01000002.1, on the reverse strand, counting down.
GCGATGCCGTTCAGGGCCGAGGCGTAGACAACCTGGAAGTCCAGCTGGTCGTCGGTGGCACCGAGGTTGTCGAACAGGTCGAAGATCTGGTCCAGAACCCAGTCAGGACGCGCGCCCGGGCGGTCAACCTTGTTGATCACGACGATCGGCTTCAGGCCAGCTTCGAAAGCCTTCTTGGTCACGAAGCGGGTTTGCGGCATCGGGCCGTCCTGGGCATCGACCAGCAGCAGCACGGAGTCGACCATCGACATTACACGCTCAACCTCGCCACCGAAGTCGGCGTGGCCGGGGGTGTCGACGATGTTGATGTGGTAGCCGTTCCAGTTGATGGCGGTGTTTTTCGCCAGAATGGTAATGCCGCGCTCTTTTTCCTGGTCGTTGGAGTCCATCACGCGCTCGTCGTTGAGCTCGTTACGCTCCAGGGTGCCGGACTGGCGCAGGAGTTTGTCGACCAGGGTGGTTTTACCATGGTCAACGTGGGCGATGATGGCGATGTTACGCAGATTTTCGATCACAACTGTATCTCGATCAGAGGATTCGGTTGCCGCCAGTGTAGGCGGCGAATATGTACGGTTTGAGGCTCAGCGGGCCCGATGGTCGGGAGGGCGATGGCGGATGCTGCCGCCATACAGCCCTGGCGTCTTATGTCGGACGATAAACACGCACATTGGCATGTCCCTCACTGAGCAGGTGGTGTGCGTGCAGACGGCTCATCACACCTTTGTCGCAATACAGCAAGTACTGGCGGTTGGCATCCAGGTGCTTGAACTTGCTGTTGATGGCATAGAACGGCATGGCCTGGACTTCGATACCGTCGAGCACCAGAGGTTCGTCCTCTTGGGCATCGGGGTGACGAATGTCGATGACGATCTGGCCGGGCAGCGCCTCGGTCACTTCCTCGATTTCGATGTCCTTGCCCAGTTCGTCGATCACATGGTCGATGGAGATCAACCGGGCGCGTTCCAGGGCGCGCTCCAGCACGGCCATGTCGAACTGCTTCTCTTCATGCTCCATGCGGTGGCGCTTGGCGTGGGTGGTGGGGTTTACCGAGATCACGCCGCAGTATTCTGGCATGTGCTTGGCGAAGTCGGCAGTGCCGATCGCGTAGGCCTGGTCGATGATGTCCTGCTTGTGGCTGGCCAGCAGCGGGCGCAGCACCAGCTTGTCGGTGGCCGAATCGATGATCGACAGGTTCGGCAGGGTCTGGCTGGACACCTGGGAAATCGCCTCGCCGGTGACCAGCGCGTCGATCTCCAGACGGTCGGCCATGTGCGCGGCACCGCGCAGCATCATGCGCTTCAGGGTCACACCCATGTAGCTGTTGTCGACCTTGTTGAGGATCTCGCCGACCACTTCCTCGAACGGCACGCTGATGAACAGCACGCGCTGGCTGCTGCCGAACTTCTTCCACAGGTAGTGGGCCACTTCCATCACGCCCAGCTCATGGGCACGGCCGCCGAGGTTGAAGAAGCAGAAGTGGGTCATCAGGCCACGGCGCATCATCTGGTAAGCCGCCACGGTGGAGTCGAAGCCGCCGGACATCAGTACCAGGGTCTGCTCCAGGGCGCCCAGCGGGTAGCCGCCGATGCCCTGGTGCTGGTTGTGGATCACGTACAGGCGCTGGTCGCGGATTTCGATGCGCACCAGCACTTCCGGGTTCTTCAGCTCGATGCCGGCTGCGCCGCACTGCTGGCGCAACTGGCTGCCGACGTAACGGTCGACGTCCATCGAGGTGAAGTCGTGGTGGCCGCCGCGCTTGCAGCGCACGGCGAAGTGCTTGCCGGCCAGCAGGTGACCGAAGTGCTGCTTGCACTTGGCGACGATGTCGTCGAAGTCGCCAAGCGGGTATTCCTCTACCTGCAGGAAGTGGGTGATACCCGGGGTGCAGGTGAGGCGCTCGATCATCTCGCGCTGGACTTTTTCGTCTTCGACGCGGGTAACCACTTCGAGATTGTCCCAGACACCATCGACCACGAGCTCAGGGTCGAGGTCCTTGAGCACGTTGCGGATGTTCTTGCCGAGCTGGCGGATGAAGCGCTTGCGCACCGGCCGGCTCTTGATGGTGATTTCTGGGAAGACTTTGACGATAAGTTTCATTGGTTAACAGCGCGCGCAGGGCCTGCCGAAAATGAGGGGCGCGAATTATAGCGGAAATTGCTCAGGATTTGACCAACTTTTGTACAGAAGGTCGGATTTATATTGCCTGCACCGGCCTCATCGCTGGCAAGCCAGCTCCCACAGGCTATCCGCAGCTCTCAAGACTTACGCCCTACCTGTGGGAGCGGGCGAGCCCGCGAAGAGGCCCTCAAAGAAAGCACACATTTCAAGCAATGCACACTATTGGTGCACCGCTACCAAAATTCGCATCTTAAGGGTGCATTTTTACCCGCCAACCCTGCGCCCAATGCCCGCAAACGCCCCCTTTTATCCCGCCCTCGCCATTTTCGGGCACTGGCATGCAATTTGCTCCCTTGTGAGGCAGGTAAGCTTGGCCGACTATCCGCGCCCGGCAACACCCTTTTTCCAGGGCAGCGGCCCACCGCGCTCTAGACCATCCGGAGGACAACATGTCGAAGTCGGTTCAACTCATCAAAGATCATGACGTCAAGTGGATTGATCTGCGTTTCACGGACACCAAAGGCATTCAGCACCACGTGACCATGCCGTCGCGTGATGCGCTGGAAGACGACTTCTTCGAAGTCGGCAAGATGTTCGACGGTTCCTCCATCGCTGGCTGGAAAGGCATCGAAGCTTCCGACATGATCCTGATGCCGGTCGACGAAACTGCCGTACTGGACCCGTTCACCGAAGAGCCAACCCTGATCATCACCTGCGACATCGTCGACCCGTCGAGCATGCAGGGCTACGATCGTGACCCTCGCGCCATCGCCAAGCGCGCCGAAGAGTACCTGAAGAGCACCGGCATCGGTGACACCGTATTCGCCGGCCCGGAGCCAGAGTTCTTCATCTTCGACGAAGTGAAGTTCCAGTCGGACATCTCCGGCTCGATGTTCAAGATCTTCTCCGAGCAAGGCTCGTGGATGACCGGCGCTGACGTGGAAGGCGGCAACAAAGGCCACCGTCCAGGCGTGAAAGGCGGCTACTTCCCGGTTCCGCCGTTCGACCACGACCACGAAATCCGTACCGCCATGTGCAACGCACTGGAAGAAATGGGTCAGACCGTCGAAGTTCACCACCACGAAGTGGCGACTGCCGGCCAGAACGAAATCGGCGTCAAGTTCAACACCCTGGTGAAGAAGGCTGACGAAGTACAGGCACTGAAGTACGTCGTGCACAACGTTGCCGACGCCTACGGCCGTACCGCCACCTTCATGCCGAAGCCTCTGTACGGCGACAACGGCTCGGGCATGCACGTGCACATGTCGATCTGGAAAGACGGCAAGAACACCTTCTCGGGTGAAGGCTATGCCGGCCTGTCCGACACCGCCCTGTACTTCATCGGCGGTATCATCAAGCACGGTAAGGCCCTGAACGGCTTCACCAACCCATCGACCAACTCCTACAAGCGTCTGGTCCCAGGCTTCGAAGCCCCGGTAATGCTGGCCTACTCGGCTCGCAACCGTTCCGCCTCGATCCGTATTCCTTACGTCGGCAGCCCGAAAGCCCGCCGTATCGAAGCTCGCTTCCCGGACCCATCGGCCAACCCATACCTGGCCTTCGCGGCCCTGCTGATGGCCGGCCTGGACGGTATCCAGAACAAGATCCACCCAGGCGATGCGGCCGACAAGAACCTGTACGACCTGCCGCCTGAAGAGGCCAAGGACATCCCGCAGGTTTGCGGCAGCCTGAAGGAAGCTCTGGAAGAGCTGGACAAGGGCCGTGCGTTCCTGACCAAGGGCGGCGTGTTCTCCGACGACTTCATCGATGCCTTCATCGAGCTGAAGAGCGAAGAAGAAATCAAGGTCCGCACCTTCGTTCACCCGCTGGAATACGAGCTGTACTACAGCTGCTGATCTGATCGGCGCCTGGCGCCGATGACATGATCACGAACGGCCTCCTTCGGGAGGCCGTTTTCGTTTCCGTGGCTGCCTCATCGATTTCATACAGAACCAGCAGATGCCGCTGACATTTCGCCGCCCCCTCAGCACGCAGGGTAGGCGTCCCTTCAGTCAACGGACATCACGCCATGCGCAACCTTCTACCTGCAATGATTACCGTATCCGCCCTCCTCGCCGGCTGCGCCAGCAACGGCACCGCGCCAGGCCAGGCAACGTCGCAGGTGCTTCACCGCGCCACCGGCAGTTGGGACGGCACCCCCTATCTCGATTACCCCGAAGGACGACCAGTGCTGTCGCTGGTGAAAGTCAGCATCCCCGCCCACACAACCCTCGGCTGGCACTGCCATCAGGCGCTCAATCTGGGCTATCTGGCAGAGGGCACACTTGAGGTGGAAACACGCGACGGCAAGCGCACAAGCCTGGTTGCGGGCCAGACGCTGGCAGAACTTCAAGGGGTAGTGCACCGCGGGCACACCACCGCGCAGCCCGCCACTGTCATGGTGTTCCACGCAAGCAATGAAGACCTGGCGTTTTCAACGCCAGAAGCCGAATGCCCGCCAACTGTGCGATAAACCCTGAAACCACCTATGCTCCATATTGGTGCATTCTGTGGACTAACGCCCCCGAATGCACCCCAAAAGCGATCACGTGAACCGTTTAATCAGTTCATTCTGGTGCGAATTGTCCCGTCTCCAGGGCTTTATCGGCAAATTCCGCTTCTTTTCGGAGCCTTGGTTTGGTTCTTGCATTTTTTGCCCAAAGACTGGAATCAGCGGATCCACCGCGCGCCCGACCATGGCCGCGCCCATGCCCGACACGCGCCAAAAGAGGTCGACGACGCCCTATGACCATCAGCGATGCCCAGCACCGTCTGCTTCTGGACAACCTGACCACCGCCACGCTGCTGCTCAACGCCGAGCTGCGCCTGGAGTACATGAACCCGGCCGCGGAAATGCTGTTGGCGGTCAGTGGCCAGCGCAGCCATGGGCAGTTCATCAGCGAACTGTTCACCGAGTCGACCGAGGCCCTCAGCTCGCTGCGCCAGGCGGTCGAGCAGGCGCACCCGTTCACCAAGCGCGAAGCGCAGCTCACCTCGCTGACCGGGCAGACCATAACCGTCGACTACGCGGTAACGCCGATCCTGCACCAGGGCCAGACCCTGCTGCTGCTGGAGGTGCACCCACGCGACCGGCTGCTGCGCATTACCAAGGAAGAGGCCCAGCTGAGCAAGCAGGAAACCACCAAGATGCTGGTGCGCGGCCTGGCCCACGAAATCAAGAACCCCCTTGGTGGCATCCGCGGCGCAGCCCAGCTGCTGGCCCGCGAGCTGCCGGAAGAAGGCCTGCGCGACTATACCAACGTGATCATCGAGGAAGCCGACCGCCTGCGTAACCTGGTCGACCGCATGCTCGGCTCGAACAAGCTGCCGTCGCTGGCCATGACCAACATCCACGAAGTGCTGGAGCGGGTCTGCAGCCTGGTGGAGGCCGAAAGCCAGGGCTGCATCACTTTGGTGCGCGACTACGACCCCAGCCTGCCTGATGTGTTGATCGACCGCGAGCAGATGATCCAGGCCGTGCTCAACATCGTGCGCAATGCCATGCAGGCGATCAGTTCGCAGAACGAACTGCGCCTGGGCCGCATCACCCTGCGCAGCCGTGCCCTGCGCCAGTTCACCATCGGCCACGTGCGCCATCGCCTGGTGGCGCGGGTGGAGATCATCGACAACGGCCCGGGCATCCCGCCGGAACTGCAAGACACCCTCTTCTATCCCATGGTCAGCGGCCGCCCGGACGGTACCGGGCTGGGCCTGGCCATTACCCAGAACATCATCAGCCAGCACCAGGGCCTGATCGAGTGTGAAAGCCATGCAGGCCACACCGCCTTCTCGATCTACCTGCCCCTGGAACAAGGAGCCACCGCCTCATGAGCCGAAGTGAAACCGTATGGATCGTCGACGATGATCGCTCCATCCGCTGGGTCCTGGAAAAAGCCCTGCAACAGGAAGGCATGACCACCCAGAGCTTCGACAGCGCCGATGGCGTGATGGGCCGCCTGGCACGCCAGCAACCGGACGTGATCATTTCCGACATCCGCATGCCGGGCACCAGCGGCCTCGACCTGCTGGCACAGATCCGTGAGCAGCACCCGCGCCTGCCGGTCATCATCATGACCGCCCACTCCGACCTGGACAGCGCCGTGGCATCGTACCAAGGCGGTGCCTTCGAGTACCTGCCCAAGCCGTTCGATGTGGACGAGGCGGTCTCGCTGGTCAAGCGCGCCAACCAGCACGCCCAGGAGCAACAAGGGCTGGATGTGCCGCAGAGCCTGGCGCGCACCCCGGAAATCATCGGTGAAGCGCCGGCGATGCAGGAGGTGTTCCGCGCCATCGGCCGCCTCAGCCACTCCAACATCACCGTGCTGATCAACGGCGAGTCCGGTACCGGCAAGGAGCTGGTGGCCCACGCCCTGCACCGCCACAGCCCGCGTGCAGCGTCGCCGTTCATTGCCCTGAACATGGCCGCCATCCCCAAGGACCTGATGGAGTCCGAGCTGTTCGGCCATGAAAAAGGCGCCTTCACCGGCGCCGCCAACCTGCGCCGGGGGCGCTTCGAGCAGGCCGACGGCGGTACCCTGTTCCTCGACGAGATCGGCGACATGCCCGCCGACACCCAGACCCGCCTGCTGCGGGTACTGGCCGATGGCGAGTTCTATCGCGTGGGCGGCCACGTGCCGGTCAAGGTCGATGTGCGCATCATCGCCGCCACCCACCAGAACCTGGAGTCGCTGGTACAGGCCGGCAAGTTCCGCGAGGACTTGTTCCACCGCCTGAACGTGATTCGCATCCACATTCCACGGCTGGCCGACCGCCGCGAGGATATCCCCGCCCTCGCCCGCCACTTCCTCGCCCGCGCCGCCCAGGAGCTGGCGGTGGAGCCGAAGATCCTCAAGCCGGAAACCGAGGAATTCATCCGCAACCTGCCGTGGCCGGGCAACGTACGGCAGATGGAAAACACCTGCCGCTGGATCACCGTGATGGCCTCCAGCCGCGAAGTGCTGATCGGCGACCTGCCGCCAGAACTGCTGAACCTGCCACAGGACGCCGCGCCGGTAACCAACTGGGAGCAGGCCCTGCGCCAGTGGGCCGACCAGGCGTTGGCGCGCGGGCAGACCAGCCTGCTGGACAGCGCAGTGCCGAGCTTCGAGCGGATCATGATCGAGACGGCGCTCAAGCACACCGCTGGCCGTCGGCGCGATGCGGCACTGTTGCTGGGTTGGGGGCGCAACACCCTGACGCGCAAGATCAAGGAGCTGGGGATGAATGTGGCGGGTGGCGATGATGAGGAAGGGGACGAGCACTGAGTTCGAGGTAAACCCATAGTTCTTTGGGGCTGCTGCGCAGCCCATCGCGACACAAGGCCGCTCCTACAGGAGAATGCGATCACCTGTAGGAACGGCCTTGTGTCGAGATGGGCCGCAAGGCGGCCCCAAACATTTCAGCCCTTCGATGCACCGATCCTGTGCCCGATGCACCTCTCGAAGGCACAAATCCCCCGCAAAAACGGCCAAATCACCCTGAAAACCCATAATTCACGGGCTTTTCAAAACTGGCACGCCCCCTGCAATAACCCATACATATCCAGTTTCGGGGGCCCTGGTACAGGCAGGCCGGGTGAACCCCTCTTTTATTCGCAACATCGCCAGTTTTGGGGACCTCGGTACAGGCAGGCCGGGCCATCCCCCCTTTATACGCAGTACCCCTTTCGGGGACCCTGGTACAGGCAGGCCGGGATATCCCCTCTTTTATTCGTGCAGTTTCACCTGCAACCGCCAGCGCCCAGCGTCCTCTGCACCGGCCCACTCGCCGTGCAGGGGGCGCGCGGCCACCACCGTCAGCAACAGACCTTCCTTGCTATTCTGCACCCGCCAGCTCACAGGCTTGCCCTGCAGGCTCAGTTGCCCTTGCCGGGCCTTGCCCTGGGCCTGGAACAACAGTGCTACCGTACCTTCCACATTCTCGCCATGCAGCTGGGGCTCTTCGTTGAACCACAGCTCCAGGCCATCCTGCACCACCTCCACCTGCTGCAGCTCGCGCTCGTCGGGTGTGGTCAGGCGGCCGATCATCAGCCCCACCATCAAGCCGACGATCGCCAGCGACAGCATCACCCGCGGGAACGCCTTCGAACGCAGGTCCGGTTCGGGGGTAGAATGCCCGTCATCTTCACGCTTGGAGCCGTGCATGTTTCACGTCATCCTTTTTCAACCAGAAATTCCGCCGAATACCGGCAACATCATTCGCCTGTGCGCCAACAGCGGCTGCGACCTGCACCTGATCGAGCCCATCAGCTTCGAACTGGATGACAAGCGCCTGCGGCGCGCGGGGCTGGATTACCACGAGTATGCCACGCTCAAGCGCCACGAGAGCCTGGCCGGATGCCTGGAAAGCCTGGGCAACCCACGGCTGTTCGCCTTCACCACCAAGGGCTCGCACCCGTTCCACGAAGTGGCCTACCAGCCGGGTGATGCCTTCCTGTTCGGGCCAGAAAGCCGTGGCTTGCCGACCGAGGTACTGGACAGCCTGCCGGCCGAACAACGCCTGCGCCTGCCGATGCGGCCGGGGTGCCGCAGCCTGAACCTGTCCAATACCGTGGCTGTGACGGTGTATGAGGCGTGGCGGCAGAATGGGTTTGCCGGGAGCTGAGCTATAGCCTGTGCCGGCCCTTTCGCGGGCTTGCCCGCTCCCACAGGGACCGCACCGCCCTTGAAACCTGTGCAGTACCTGTGGGAGCTGGCTTGCCGGCGATAGGGCCGGAACAGGCCAACAAAAAAAGGCGACCGAAGTCGCCCTTTTTCAAATGCAGCTATTACTGCACAGTCGGCGCTTCGCCGGCTTCCTGCATGCGCTGCATTTCCTGCGCGTACAGGGCGTCGAAGTTGACCGGCGACAGCATCAGGGCCGGGAACGAACCGCGGGTCACCAGGCTGTCCAGGGTCTCGCGGGCGTACGGGAACAGGATGTTCGGGCAGAACGCACCCAGGGTGTGGCTCATCGAAGCCGCGTCCAGGTTCTTGATCAGGAAGATACCGGCCTGCTGCACTTCAGCGATGAAGGCCACTTCGTCACCGTTCTTGACGGTAACCGACAGGGTCAGCACCACCTCGTGGAAGTCACCTTCCAGGGCTTTCTGCTTGGTGTTCAGGTCCAGGGCAACGCTCGGCTCCCAGGTCTGACGGAAGATCTGCGGGCTTTTCGGGGCTTCGAACGACAGGTCGCGCACATAGATGCGCTGCATGGAGAACTGAGGGCTGTTGTCTTCTGCAGCAGCGCCGTTGGTCTGTTGGTCAGTCATGGCAGATCCTTATCCTAATGTTTTTGAATGCAGTGCAAATCAGGCCGCCAGCAGCGCGTCGAGCTTGCCGGCGCGCTCCAGGGCATAAAGGTCATCGCATCCACCGACGTGGGTGCTGCCGATCCAGATCTGCGGCACAGATGTACGGCCGGCCTTCTGGCTCATCTCGGCACGAACCTGTGGCTTGCCGTCGACCTTGATTTCCTCGAAGGCCACGCCCTTGCTCTCGAGCAGGTACTTGGCGCGCATGCAGTAGGGGCAGTAGTCGCTGGAATAGACGATGACGGGCTTCATATCACTTCACCAGGGGCAGGTTATCGGCTTTCCAGCTGGAAACGCCACCGCTCAGTTTGGCGGCGTTGTAACCAGCCTTGAGCAGCTCGCGGCAGATGGTGCCGGACTGCTGGCCCATCGAGTCGACGACGATCAGGGTCTTCTCTTTGTGCTTGTCCAGCTCGCTCATGCGGTTGACCAGCTTGTCCTGCGGGATGTTCACCGCACCGACGATGTGACCGGCGGAGTATTCCTTGGTCGGGCGGATGTCGATGACCAGGGCTTTCTCGGCGTTGACCAGGGCAGTCAGCTGGCCGTTGCTCAGGCTCTGGCCGCCGCGACGGATTTCGTTGACGAGCAGCGCGACCAGCAAAACAACGAAGATCGCCACCAGGATGTAGTGGTTTGTCGCAAATTGAATCAGGTTAGCAACCATCTGGGGTGTTCCACGCGATTGAAAATGCCGGCCAGTATACACAGCCCCCCAGTGCCACCAAAGCCCGACGGGCCGGCCGGAAAGGTACCTTCATGTTGCCACATTGGCCACGCTGGTCAGGGAACAGGACGAATATTCGCCGCCGGTGGCGCATTTGCCCTAAAATGCGTGTCTTTATCATCTTTGAACAACCGTGAGTTTGATTGATGACGAGTACGCCCAAACCCCTGGTCCTGATCATCCTGGATGGCTTCGGCCACAGCGAAAGCCCCGAATACAACGCCATCTACGCCGCCAAAACACCGGTCTATGACCGCCTGCGCGCCAGCCAGCCGCATGGCCTCATTTCCGGCTCGGGCATGGATGTCGGCCTGCCGGACGGGCAGATGGGCAACTCCGAAGTCGGTCACATGAACCTCGGCGCCGGCCGCGTGGTGTACCAGGACTTCACCCGGGTGACCAAGGCCATCCGCGACGGCGAGTTCTTCGAGAACCCGGTTCTGACCGGCGCCGTGGACAAGGCAGCCAGTGCCGGCAAGGCCGTGCACATCCTCGGCCTGCTGTCCGACGGCGGCGTACACAGCCACCAGGACCACCTGGTAGCCATGGCCGAACTGGCCGCGCAGCGCGGTGCGGAAAAGATCTACCTGCACGCCTTCCTCGATGGCCGCGACACGCCGCCACGCAGCGCACAGTCGTCCATCGAACTGCTCGACGCCGCCTTCGCCAAGCTGGGCAAGGGCCGCATCGCCAGCCTGATCGGCCGCTACTACGCCATGGACCGCGACAACCGCTGGGACCGCGTCAGCGCCGCCTACAACCTGATCGTCGACAGCGCTGCCGAATACACCGCCGATACCGCCCTGGCCGGCCTGGAAGCGGCCTACGCCCGCGACGAGAGCGACGAGTTCGTCAAGGCCACGCGCATCGGTGAAGCAGTCAAGGTCGAAGACGGCGACGCGGTGATCTTCATGAACTTCCGCGCCGACCGCGCCCGCGAACTGTCGCGCGTGTTCGTCGAAGCCGACTTCAACGAATTCCCGCGTGCCCGCCTGCCAAAACTGGCCGCCTACATCGGCCTGACTCAGTACTCGGCGAAAATCCCGGCCCCTGCCGCCTTCGCCCCGGCCAGCCTGAACAACGTGCTGGGCGAGTACCTGGCGAAGAACGGCAAGACCCAGCTGCGCATCGCCGAGACCGAGAAGTACGCCCACGTCACCTTCTTCTTCTCCGGTGGCCGCGAAGAGCCGTTCGAAGGCGAAGAGCGCATCCTGATCCCGTCGCCGAAGGTCGCCACCTACGACCTGCAGCCGGAAATGAGCGCACCGGAAGTTACCGACCGCATCGTCGAGGCCATCGAGCAGCAGCGTTATGACGTGATCGTGGTCAACTACGCCAACGGCGACATGGTCGGCCATACCGGCGTGTTCGAAGCGGCGGTGAAAGCCGTCGAAGCCCTGGATGGCTGCGTCGGGCGCATCGTCGAGGCGCTGGACAAGGTCGGCGGCGAAGCGCTGATCACCGCCGACCACGGCAACGTCGAGCAGATGGAAGACGAGTGCACCGGCCAGGCGCATACCGCGCACACCACCGAGCCGGTGCCGTTCATCTATGTCGGCAAGCGCAACGTCAAGGTGCGTGACGGCGGCGTGCTGGCCGATGTGGCGCCGACCATGCTGAAGCTGCTGGGGCTGGAAAAGCCGGTGGAAATGACTGGTACCTCGATTCTGGTCGACGCCTGATTCTGAGCATGGGGCCGCATCGCGGCCCAATCGCCGGCAAGCCAGCTCCCACAAGTACTGTACAGTTTCAAGGCCTGTGGTGATCCTGTGGGAGCTGGCTTGCCGGCGATTGGGCTGCAAAGCAGCCCCTTTGCACATGAATTCCAGACAAACGCCCCTCTGCACCCGCAGCGAGGCGTTTTTTTTGCCCGCCCGCGCGGGCATACTAGGCCAGTCTCCATCCTTGGTACGCCAAACCCCATGCTTCGCGCCCTGATCCTCCTAGCCCTGTCTTGCCTGCTCAGCCCGGCCTTTGCCGATGAGCGTGCGCAGACCCAGCAGCAACTGGACGCCACCCGTCAGGATATTGCCGAGCTCAAGAAGACGCTGGGCAAGCTCCAGGAAGAAAAGGCCGGTGTGCAAAAGGACCTCAAAGCCACCGAGACCGATATCGGCAACCTCGAAAAGCAGGTGGAGGCCCTGCAGCAAGAACTAAAAAAGACCGAGGGCGAGCTGGAGCGCCTTGATACCGAGAAAAAAAAACTCCAGAGCGCCCGTGTTGAACAACAGCGACTGATCGCCATCCAGGCCCGTTCGGCCTACCAGAACGGCCGCGAGGAATACCTCAAGCTGCTGCTCAACCAGCAGAACCCCGAGAAGTTCGCCCGCACCCTCACCTACTACGACTACCTGAGCAAGGCGCGCCTGGAGCAACTGCGCACCTTCAACGAGACCCTGCGCCAGCTGGCCAACGTCGAACAGGAAATCGCTACCCAGCAGCAACAGCTGCTGGCCCAGCGCGCCGACCTCGACAGCCGCCGCCAGGCCCTGGAAACCGAGCGTGGCAAGCGCCAGCAGGTGCTGGCCAAGCTCAACAGCGACATGAAGGATCGCGACCAGAAGCTGCAATCGCGCGAGCAGGACCAGGCCGACCTGTCCAAGGTACTCAAGACCATCGAGGAAACCCTCGCCCGCCAGGCCCGCGAGGCCGAAGAAGCGCGCAAGAAGGCGTTGCTGGCCCAGCAGGAAGCGGAAAAGCGCCGCCAGCAGGAAGCCCTGGCCGCCGCTGCCGCCCGCGAACAGGCCCGCGAACCGGTGGAGCCACCGAAAAAGGCCCGCACCACCCTGGGCCCGCTGGTTTCCAGCGACGGCGCGAACTACGGCGGCGCATTTTCTGCCGCACGGGGAAAACTTCCCTGGCCAGTCAATGGTCGATTGCTGGCACGTTTCGGTGATGCCCGCGGCAGCGATGCCCGTGCCAAGTGGGACGGGGTGATGATCAGCGCCAACCCGGGCACCCAGGTCCGTGCCGTGCACGGCGGGCGCGTAGTGTTCGCCGACTGGTTGCGCGGTGCCGGGCTTCTGGTCATTCTCGACCATGGCAACGGTTACCTGAGCCTGTACGGCCATAACCAGAGCCTGCTCAAGAGCGCCGGTGATATCGTCAAGGCTGGCGAGGCCATTTCCACCGTTGGCGACAGCGGCGGCCAGGACGCTGCCGGCTTGTACTTCGCCATCCGCCAGCAGGGCCGGCCTACCGACCCTTCGCAGTGGTGCCGGGGCTAGTCAAATTTCTACGGGGTAGCCCACGGGCTGCACCGATGCTCCCCAGGGAGCGCTTACAGGATCAGGAGTTCGTTCGACATGCTGCACTCGCCTCGTCTCACCCAGCTGGCCCTGTCCATCGCCCTGGCGGTCGGCGCGCCCCTGGCCACTGCCGCGGAGCCGGCCAAGCCGGCCGCAGTACCGGCCACCGAGGTGACCGCCAAGGCGCCACTGCCGCTTGAAGAGCTGCGCACCTTCGCCGAGGTCATGGACCGCATCAAGGCGGCCTATGTGGAGCCGGTGGACGACAAGACCCTGCTGGAAAATGCTATCAAGGGCATGCTCAGCAACCTCGACCCGCACTCGGCCTACCTCGGCCCCGAGGACTTCCAGGAGCTGCAGGAAAGCACCAGCGGCGAGTTCGGCGGGCTGGGCATCGAAGTAGGCCAGGAAGACGGCTTCATCAAGGTTGTCTCGCCGATCGATGACACCCCGGCCTCGCGTGCCGGCGTGCAGGCCGGCGACCTGATCGTCAAGATCAATGGCGCCCCGACTCGTGGCCAGACCATGACCGAAGCGGTCGACAAGATGCGCGGCAAGGTCGGCGAGAAAATCACCCTGACCCTGGTGCGTGACGGCGGCAACCCCTTCGACGTGACCCTCGCCCGCGCGGTCATCCAGGTCAAGAGCGTGAAGAGCCAGCTGCTGGAGAACGACTACGGCTACATCCGCATCACCCAGTTCCAGGTCAAGACCGGCGACGAAGTAGGCAAGGCCCTGGCCAAGCTGCGCAAGGACAACGGCAAGAAGCTGCGCGGCGTGGTGCTGGACCTGCGCAACAACCCGGGCGGCGTGCTGCAGTCGGCGGTGGAAGTGGCCGACCACTTCCTGACCAAGGGCCTGATCGTCTACACCAAGGGCCGCATCGCCAACTCCGAGCTGCGCTTCTCTGCCGACCCGGCCGACGCCAGCGACGGCGTGCCACTGGTGGTGCTGATCAACGGCGGCAGTGCCTCGGCCTCGGAAATTGTCGCCGGCGCCCTGCAAGACCAGAAACGCGCCGTGCTGATGGGCACCGACAGCTTCGGCAAAGGCTCGGTGCAGACCGTGCTGCCACTGGCCAACGACCGTGCGCTGAAGCTCACCACCGCGCTGTACTTCACCCCCAACGGCCGCTCGATCCAGGCCCAGGGCATCGTCCCCGACATCGAAGTGCGCCCGGCCAAGCTCACCGCCGAAGCCGACACCGACAACTTCAAGGAAGCCGACCTGCAGGGCCACTTGGGCAACGGCAACGGCGGCGCCGACCGCCCGACCGGCAGCGGCAAGCGCAAGGAGCGCCCGCAGGATGACGACTTCCAGCTGAGCCAGGCCCTGAGCCTGCTCAAAGGCCTGAACATCACCAAGGGCGACTGATCCACCCCATGCGTTATCTGCTGTGTCTGCTGTTCTGCCTGATGGCCGGGGTCGCGCAAGCGGCGCCGGCCGGCAAGGCCTACATGAGCATCATCATCGACGACCTGGGCCAGAGCAGCGAGCGCGACAGCCGTACCTTGGCCCTGCCCGGTCCGGTGACCATGGCGATCATGCCCGACACCCCGCATGCCACCGACTTTGCCCGCCAGGCGCACAAGGCCGGCAAGACGGTGATCCTGCACATGCCCATGGACCCGGCCACCGGCCCTTACGCCTGGCACCCCGGCACGCCTCTGCCGGAGCTGGCCAGGCGCCTGGACGCCGCCCTGGCGCAGGTGCCGTGCGCAGCCGGCATCAACAACCACATGGGCAGCCGCATGACCGCCGAACCCGAAGCAATGGCGATGCTGATGGCTGACCTGCAACGCAGGCACCTGTTCTTTGTCGACAGCCGCACCAGCGCTGCCACGGTAGCCGCATTCCAGGCTCAGGCCCAGGGCCTGGCACAGGTATCCCGCGATGTCTTTCTGGACAACGTACGTACGGTCGAGGCCATCGGCAGCGAATTGCAGCTCGGGGTCGAACTGGCTCGCAAACAAGGCTCAGCCGTGCTGATCGGCCACCCTTATCCGCAAACCCTCGAAGTGCTCGAACGCGAACTGCCCCGGCTGAAGCGCCAGGGCATAGAGCTGATCGGCTTGGAGCAGATGATTGCCGAGCGGGGCAATCGGACGATGCCCGCGCATGCCAGGCACCAACCCACTGCCCCCGTTGGCCGGCTCAACGGAAAGGAATGATTGCCCGTGCCTGATCCAGCGTAAGTTTACCTCTGTGCACCCGTTGACCCGAGGCTGCAGCGACCTGGCTGCTCCAAAAGCGCTGCTTCCAAGTCTTGAGGTGACCAGCCGTGAATTCATCAGCGTTAGCTTTTGGCGAGGTTAAATGGAAGTGCGCAACCCAAAGGTTTTTCTTACTCGGAAGACTAAGGATCCGGTATTCGTCAAATGCGCTGCCATCCCGCATGGTGCGCCGATTCACATATTCAACCTGTATCAGTTTCTCTTTGTGAAGATGCTGTAAAGCTTCGGCCGACGGATAAATGGTGCGGGTATAGAGATTGGTCATTTGCTGTTTCTTATCCGCTCCCAATTCTTTCAGTTCCCGTTCCAGCATCGTGACCAGCTCATCGTTTCCGCCGGCACGCATCACACTGAGCGCCTGATTCAGCTTTCCTAGCTGCCGGTCGAACAACTCCTCGAGCAACGCCCCTTTTATACTGGACTTGATAAAGTCCTCGGCCCGCGTTCGCACGGAACCGCTCTCGTCCAGCAGCGCCTGTACCCACTTGGACAGATCTGTTGGAGTAGCTTCCTCCACCAATGATGGGCGCTTGCTTTCACGCTGCCGCCATTCCCCATCCACCAGGTCGAAAGTTGCCAGCACTTCTTCACTGAAGGTCTCGCGCACTTCCACTATCTGGCGTTCGCCTATCGTCTTTTCCACCCCGATCATCAACTGCCCAGCAAGGTTTCGCACCACGCGCTGCTCTTCGGTAGACACCTTGTAGGGCGTGCGCTTTTGCGCGACCGTTCCACCCTCCTGCTCCGAGATCGCGGCAACCAGCCGCTGCCCCGCATCTTCCTTCAGTTGCTTTAAATGGTTGCGATATCGCTCGAGCATTGCGGGCTGGATCAGTGCGCCTCCTTCGTCGAGAATGCGGGCACTGTTGAGTAGTGCGGCAGAGTACTCATCCCATGCCTCTTGCAGGATCGTGATGCGGTCATCTGCCGACAGATTGGCGAAGTCAAGCTCCCCGTGAGTCTCTGCGGCATTGCGCAAGGCCATGCTGACCAGCTCGTCCCGGTAGCGGGCGACTGTCTGAAGGCCGCCGGGAGCATTGAGGTGCAAGGCCAGGTCTGCCAGGTTCTGCACCTGATGGAAGCGCATCTGCACGGTCGAGAACGGTCTTTCGTCGATCAGATGCCCCACTGTGCGATGGTCGCCAGGGGGGTTGGAAGGTATGACGAGGTCAACCGGCGACTCGGCCAGCAAATTGTCCAGGTGCACTCGTATGGCGAGCATGCGGTCCTGATACTCCACCACATGCTCCAGCTTGATACGAAACTCAGCATAGTGTTCTCCGACTTCTGTCAGTGGCTTCCCATCGATAGCCCGTTGCAGCGCGGCAAGTTGCGGATAGTCCGTCAGGCTCCACAGCTCGTTGTAAACGAACACACAATCACGAATCAGCTCTATTCGAGCACTTTCCTGATGCTGGTCAAGAATCTCATCCAACCCTTTGTTATGGCGAGATTTGGCATACTTGGGTTCTGCCATCGTGATCAACAGTTTTAGCTGTTCATCCATCTTGCCAATGGCCTCTTCCAGCAGCGAAACGATTTTCTCGCGCTGCTGAGCGATGCTTTCCTTCACCTCTATTTCTCGTTGAGCATACTTTGCTATCAGCGACTCCTTCATTGACACATCAGTACCTGCAGGGGCCGAAGCCACCTCAGACTGCGCTTTCGCCTTCAACGCCTCCATGGTCACAAGGCTTTTGTGCAAGGCCATCATCTGCTGGGTAACTGCCTGGACCTTCGCTTTCAACGCCGGAACGTCCTCATCCAGCTTGGAAACTTTTTCGTAAAGTTTATCGAAGCGGCGCGATACCGAAGTCTTGGAGTCGGGAGCCCCTCCCGCAAGGCGCAGTTTCGTATCCACCCGCCAAGCCCCATCGACAAATGCCAGCCAGGGCCCGTAACCGCCAGTCGCGTTGACTACCCGAACTCCCTCAGCCAGCAACTCCACCCTATAGAGATCACCAGCCATGGCCGCGTAGTAGTTCTTATCGATCTGGTACAGGCCTTCACCATCGCCCGCAGTCAAAGGGCTCAACCCATTGACCGAGACGCTGGAACTCATGGCTTGCAACCTCTGCCGCTGCTGCGCAGGCAGCCAGTTGAACCCATGCTGGCCGCGCCAGGAAAAGTCCAGCATCTGGCTGCCCAGTTCGCCCAGCTTGCCTTCCGGCTCTTCACGCGCCTCGATAGCAAGTTCGGCAAACGCGCCGTTTTGCAGGTCAGGCCCTTCGAACAGTGATACATCAGGCAGGCGCCTTGTGGGCACTGTCTCCTGCTTCGGTTGATGGGCATGCAGCAGCGTCATCCCAAGGTTGAGCAACAAGTCGGCCACTGCCGCGGACCGATCGAACTCACCACCCTGCTCCAACGCGGTCAAGTCGTTTTGCAGCGAAGCCAGAAACTGTACCAACCAGGCCACAGACGCGACCGGACCGCGTATCGCCTGAGTCACCACATCGAACAACAGCCAGGCGCCTTCGCACAGGAGCTGCCAGCGGCTCTCGGCGTCAGATACCGATTCCAGCCCTGCCAGCTCGACCAGCAGATCTCGGTTGGCCTGGTAGATTTTCTCGTCAACCTTGTTGCGCCACAGCTTCAGGTCGAGCATCGCCGGCTCCGGCTTGGCCGGGAGCGTATAAGGGTCGAGACCAATACTCACAATGTGCGGCTCGCTGAAACCACCCTCTGCATATACGTCGCGCGCGGTCGGGTCGATCCAGTCAAGAATGCTCTCTTGGAAGAGAGCCGACTCACGAATATGTGCAAGCAAGGCCTCAAGGCTTGCGTACTCGCGAACCGTGTCCTGTCGATATAGCGGGCGGTACACCAGAACTTTTGCCGGCTCGGCGCAGAACAGCAAGTACATGCCACGCACATCGTCTATCTTGCGCGAATGACGGCTGCGCCTGAAGGCCAGGGGGATCAAGGACATGCGCGGAACCAAGGAGTCCTGATGACCTGCGCAAAAATCGACCACGCACTGTAGGCCCACCTCGGAGACTTTCGCATCGAGCCTGGCCGAAAGGGCGCTGGAAAGAAACGCGCTTCGCCATTCCCTGGCCAAACGCACGATGCGCTCGGCGCGCATGGCCTGATCATCGAACTGTTCGGCAACATAGGCTGGGTAACGGCCACCAATGTCTACCTGGGTCACCAATCGCTCCGCAGCATTGGCATCCAGCCACTTCGGGGGCGTGATGCCCTTTCGATGGCTGACCTTTTTGATCTCCGCGCCCTTGAGCGAAGCAAGGTTACCGATAGCAAATTCGGTAAGCGACTTGGTACCCACGAACGCCAGTGGCTCGCCACCGCCGGCACCTGTCGCAGCGCCGCCAGGCACACCCCGAGCGATATACAGGTCGAGAAGCAGGTGATCTGGAGAGGTTTCGTCCCCGTGCTCCTTTTTCATCTGCTCGCCCAGTTGCTGCGCGGCATACGCCGTCAATGACTGGATGCCGTCCAGCACCGAAACACCCCCGGCATCCAACTGGTCAAGGGCGAGCTGCAACAACGCGGCGCGACAGGCAAAGCTGTCCTGGGGAGCGCTGGCCCTGAGCCCTGGCGGGGCCATGGTGGCTGGCGTGTCGTCTTCGTAGCGTACGAACCAGGCCGCCGGGTCGCTCAGGTCGGCGAAACGCCTCTCCATTGCCGCCACATCGGACAAGCCACTGAATCGCATCAGGTCGAAAGACTGGAACATGGACTCAAGCAACAGCGAAACCTGCTGGGCAAAGACGTTGCCCTCAACCGGCTGACGCGTCCACGACATGCTCTGAAAACTGTAGTGCTGCGCCAGTTCGTTGCGCAACGCTTCGCCGAAATCAGCCAGGGAAGCGAAGCTGCGCGTGATACCGGACGGCGCGCACCAGAGCACTACCTGCCGCTCATCGTAATCGCCAGTGACCAGCAGGTGACTGAGCATCTGGTCGTATTGAATCGACCCACAAGTCAGGCTGGCTTTCACGAAACAGACCGATGGCTGGGCAGCACCACCGCGGATCAATCCGCGAATGCAGGCCTGCTCCTGAACATCCAGCCCTTGCAGAGGCAGGCCACGCAAGAGTGCAGTCCTGAGCAGCAGTTGCAACCACTGGTCACGGCTCACCCCTGCACTGCCCTTGGCATTCCAGTATTTGAGCTGTGCCTCGCAGAATAGCCGTGGCAACTGTTTTACCAGCTCGTCGAGCGCGTCGGACATGCCGCTCAGTTGGCGGGTGTCGAACGCGCTGTCCGAGCCAGGAAAACGGTATGAGGAGGTTAGTGCAAGATTGTGATGCCGCTCACCGACAGGCTCGATGTCCAGCGGCTGTGCTTCGAGCAATGCCTGGAGCACACGGTCGACCAGCGGTTGCGTGCCCCAGTAAGGCGTGCTGGGATCGGGACTATCCAACATGAGAGAGTCGGCGTTGGACAGCGCCGGCTTCACATAGGCAAGCCAGGGCAGCTTCCCCAGCAGCACGGTCCACAGCTTCTCGCTGGTCACCTGCCGCAATGTCGGCCGATCACTGAACTGACTGGCTGCGGCGTACTGAAAATCGAATGTGGAAATAGCGGAACGTTTCATGAAGCATGCCTCCGGAAGAAAACCGGCAGGCTGAAGCAAACTTGTACGACGCCCGGGCTAATTATTGCTTGCCCATGAAAAAGGCCCTGCGTCTTGCAGGGCCTCCTCGTCGCTCAAGAATCAGCTGTACACACGCCCCAGCAACTGGCGGTGGCTTTCGAACTGATCCAGCACATCACGCACGATCTGCTCCGGCGCAAAGCCCATCAGGTCGTACTCCTGGCTGCCATCGTGCAGGTACACCTCGGCGCGGTAGAAGCGCTGACGCACTTCCGGCTCACCTTCCACCGGCGCTTCGCTCGGCGCGGCCAGGTAGCCATCCAGGCTCACTTCATAGACGAACGGGTTGCCCTCTTCCATCATCACCCGCAGGCCCATCATGTTGCGCGACTGGCCAACCCGGGTTTCCACCTCGAAGCCCAGGGTCTGCAACTGCGCGGCGGCTTCTTTCAGCGCCGGGCTGACCTGCTTGTCCATGAAACGCTGCACCACGGCCTGGGTCGGCTGCAGTTCCAGCTGGGTCAGGCGCTCGCTGAAGCCACGACGACCACGGGCGGCCAGCTCGGCACGCTCCTGCTCGACCGCCACGTCCTGCTTCATGGCCTTGTACAGGCCGAACATGAACAGCACCAGCACCACCGAGAACGGCAGGCCCGCCAGCACCACCATGGTCTGCATGGCTTCGAAGTTACCGGCGAACAGCAGGCCGATGGTGACCAAGGTGATGACCACCGACCAGAACACCACCATCCAGTGCGGGGCGTCTTCGTCGACCTTGCCGCCTTTGCACGACAGGTTGGCCATCATCACCGCGCCGGAGTCGGCCGGGGTGAGGAACAGCACGAAGCCGACGAACACCGCTACACCGATCACGATCTTGGCCGCCGGGAAGTATTCCAGCAGCTGGTAGATCGACATCGACGGCTGCTCCAGGGCGGTCTTGCCCAGCTCCACGGCGCCCTGGTTGATCACCAGGTCCAGCGCGGTGTTGCCGAAGATCGACAGCCAGGCCAGGGTGAAGCCCAGCGGGATCAGCAACACGCCGCTGACCAGTTGGCGCACGGTGCGGCCCTTGGAGATACGGGCAATGAACATGCCGACGAACGGGCCCCAGGAGATCCACCAGGCCCAGTAGAACACGGTCCACAGGCCCAGCCAGCGCTCGGACTTGCCGGCTTCGCCTTCATACACATAGAGGTCGAAGGTTTTCAGCACGATGCCGTTGAGGTAGTCGCCGATGTTCTGCACGAAGCCGTTGAGTAGGTGCAGGGTTTCGCCGCCCAGCAGGACGAAGATCAACAGGCCACTGAACAGCATGATGTTCAGGTTGGACAGGCGGCGAATGCCGTTTTCCACACCAGAGACCGCCGCCACGGTGGCAACGCCGGCCATGACCAGGATCACCACCAGCAGGTTGGTCTTGCTGTGGTCCATGCCGAACAGGTATTCCAGGCCGGAGGCCACCTGCATCGAACCGATGCCCAGGTTGGTCACCAGGCCCAGCAGGGTGACGAACATGCCGAAGATGTCCACGGCATTGCCGGCCGCACCCTTGACCCAACGCTCACCCACCAGCGGGTACAGCGCCGAGCGCAGGGCCAGCGGCTGGTTGTGGCGGTAGGCGAAGTAACCCACGGCCAGGCCGACCAGCGCGTAGATCGCCCAGCCATGCAGGCCCCAGTGCAGAAAGGTCAGCTGCAGGCCCTGGCGCGCTGCGTCGAGGCTGGCAGAGGTGCCTTCCGGTGGGTTGAAGTAGTGGTCCAGCGGCTCGGAAGCGCCGAAGTACAGCAGCGAAATGCCGATACCGGAGGAGAACAGCATGCCGGCCCAGGCGCCATAGCTGAAGTCGGGCTGGTCATCCTTGCCGCCAAGCTTGAGCTTGCCGTAGTCGGAGAAGGCCAGGTAGATGACGAACAGCAGGTAACCGCCGATTACCAGCATGTAGTACCAGCCGAAGGTGCGCGTAAGCCATTTCTGGGCCACGCCCAGCACCTGGCCGGCGGTTTCGGGTACAGCGATAAGCAAGGCAGTCAGAACGAGGATCATCAGCGCGGAGGTGAAGAACACCACGCGGTTGACCCGTACCCTCTCGGCCGGAGGGTTGGTAAGTGAGGCAGAACTCATTGCACGAATGCTCCGGGCAGTACGGCTGTGGAGGCTAATCAGTCTTTCCCGAGCAATTGGTGGAATATCCCCACTGCATCAGGTGTTATAAAAGCACCCTGGAAACCGTGATCCCGAATCGATACGTTGCAAAAAAACAGACAGGTGGCCTGCTGCAAATGCCACGCCTCAGCCGAGGTGCGCGCATTCGTCACAGATCACCCCGCCCGCTCCAAGGGCCCGCCGCAGGGTCCATGACCGCACGGCAGAATCTGCATTTCGCATCGCTCATGCCCGTCAACGCCTTGTATTACGGGGGTTACGCGATTTCCTGGGGTGTCAATCCGTGCCTTCTCGACCGCCTGAAAAACTGTCAATGGCACAAATTGTCGCAGAGCTTATTCTTTATTGATTGAACGTTCAATCAAAACAAAATAGACTGGCCTTCGCCGAGTCAGCCGCCCGTCGTCTGCTCGCAGGCCTGAGGAGATAGCAAGATGCCCAAGGTCGGTATGCAACCCATCCGCCGCCAGCAGTTGATCGAAGCCACGTTGCAGGCGGTCGATCAGGTCGGACTGGGCGACGCCAGCATTGCGCTGATTGCCCGTTTGGCCGGTGTGTCGAACGGCATCATCAGTCACTACTTTCGGGACAAGAACGGCCTGATCGCAGCGACGATGGGTTACATCATGAACATGCTCAACGAAGGTGTCAGAGCACGTCGCCAGGCCCTGACGGACGACAGCCCGCGCGCCCACCTGAAAGTGATCATCGAGGGCAACTTCGATGCCAGCCAGGTGAACGGCCCGGCGATGAAAACCTGGTTGGCCTTCTGGGCTTCCAGCATGCACCAGCCCGATTTGCACAGGTTGCAGCGGATCAACGACCACCGCTTGTATTCCAACCTGTGCTGCCAGTTCCGCCGCGCCCTGCCGCTCTACCATGCGCGCAAGGCAGCCCGCGGCCTGGCAGCTTTGATCGACGGCTTGTGGCTGCGTGGCGCCCTGTCGGGGGATGCATTCGACACCGACCAGGCGATACGGATTGCTTACGAATACATGGATCTACAACTGGCTAAACAGCACACCCTGGGTACAAACGACCAGGCCGCTGAACCAACGCGCACGGCCCTTGCCAACCCGGCAGGAGCGTGACGCGCAAGCCAAACCACACACTGCACTTGCGAGGACACTATGGCCCGTTTCGGAACGCAAAAACTCTACATTGATGGCGCTTACGTCGACGCTGGCAGCGATGCCACCTTCGAAGCCATCAACCCGGCTACCGGCGAAGTCCTCGCCCACGTGCAACGTGCCACCGAGGCTGACGTCGAGAAGGCCGTCGAAAGCGCCGAGCGTGGCCAGAAAGTCTGGGCCGCGATGACCGCCATGCAACGTTCGCGCATCCTGCGCCGCGCCGTCGAGATCCTGCGCGAGCGCAACGACGAGCTGGCCATGCTGGAAACCCTGGACACCGGCAAGTCGTACTCGGAAACCCGCTACGTCGACATCGTCACCGGCGCCGACGTGCTGGAGTACTACGCTGGCCTGGTTCCGGCCATCGAAGGCGAGCAGATCCCGCTGCGTGAATCGTCCTTCGTCTACACCCGCCGCGAGCCGCTGGGCGTGACCGCCGGTATCGGCGCCTGGAACTACCCGATCCAGATCGCCCTGTGGAAATCCGCCCCGGCCCTGGCCGCCGGCAACGCGATGATCTTCAAGCCGTCGGAAGTCACCTCGCTGACCACCCTGAAACTGGCCGAGATCTACACCGAAGCCGGCCTGCCGAACGGCGTGTTCAACGTCCTGACCGGCAGCGGCCGCGAAGTCGGCACCTGGCTGACCGAGCACCCACGCATCGAAAAAGTCTCCTTCACCGGCGGCACCACCACCGGCAAGAAGGTCATGGCCAGCGCCTCGAGCTCGTCGCTCAAGGAAGTCACCATGGAACTGGGCGGCAAGTCGCCACTGATCATCTGCGCCGACGCCGACCTGGACAAGGCCGCCGACATCGCCATGATGGCCAACTTCTACAGCTCGGGCCAGGTTTGCACCAACGGCACCCGCGTGTTCATCCCGGCTGAAATGAAAGCTGCCTTCGAGGCCAAGATCGTCGAGCGCGTTGCCCGCATCCGCGCTGGCAACCCGGAAGACGAAAACACCAACTTCGGCCCGCTGGTCAGCTTCCAGCACATGGAAAGCGTGCTTGGCTACATCGCCAAGGGCAAGGAAGAGGGTGCCCGCGTGCTGTGCGGTGGCGAGCGTCTGACCGCTGGTGATTTCGCCAAGGGCGCCTTCGTGGCCCCGACCGTGTTCACCGACTGCACCGACGACATGACCATCGTCAAGGAAGAGATCTTCGGCCCGGTGATGAGCATCCTCACCTACGAAACCGAAGAAGAAGTCATCCGTCGTGCCAACGACACCGAGTACGGCCTGGCCGCCGGTGTCTGCACCAACGACATCACCCGCGCCCACCGCATCATCCACAAGCTGGAAGCCGGTATCTGCTGGATCAACGCCTGGGGCGAATCGCCGGCCGAAATGCCAGTCGGTGGCTACAAGCAGTCGGGCGTCGGCCGTGAGAACGGCGTCAGCTCGCTGGCTCAATACACTCGCATCAAGTCGGTCCAGGTCGAGCTGGGCGGCTACAACTCGGTTTTCTAAACCCTGTATAGCCCCGCCCGTGCCGCTGCGCACGGGCGTTCCCGCTCCCTGATCACCGCCAACACGAGGGTACTTTCATGTCCCAAGAATTCGATTACATCATCGTCGGTGCCGGCTCGGCCGGTAACACCCTGGCGACCCGCCTGACCGAAGACGCCGGCGTCACCGTACTGCTGCTGGAGGCCGGTGGCCCCGACTACCGCTTCGACTTCCGCACCCAGATGCCGGCGGCCCTGGCCTTCCCGCTGCAGGGCCGCCGCTACAACTGGGCCTACGAGACCGACCCGGAGCCGTACATGGACGGCCGCCGCATGGAATGTGGCCGCGGCAAGGGCCTGGGCGGCTCGTCGCTGATCAACGGCATGTGCTACATCCGCGGTAACGCCATGGACTTCGACGGCTGGGCAGAACTGCCAGGCCTGGAAGACTGGACCTACCTGGACTGCCTGCCGTACTTCCGTAAAGCCGAAACCCGCGACATCGGCCCGAACGACTACCACGGTGGCGAAGGCCCGGTCAGCGTTGCCACGCCAAAGGCTGGCAATAACCCGCTGTTCCACGCCATGGTCGAGGCCGGCGTGCAGGCCGGTTACCCGCGCACCGAAGACCTCAACGGCTACCAGCAGGAAGGCTTCGGCCCGATGGACCGTACGGTGACCAAGAACGGCCGCCGTTCCAGCACCGCCCGTGGCTATCTGGACCAGGCCAAGAAGCGCCCGAACCTGACCATCGTCACCCACGCCCTGACTGACCGCGTGCTGTTCGACGGCAAGCGCGCCATCGGCGTGACCTACCTGGTCGGTGACAGCGAAGAGCGCGTTGAAGCCCGCGCCCGCAAGGAAGTCATCGTCAGCTCCGGCGCCATCGCTTCGCCGCAGCTGCTGCAGCGCTCCGGCGTCGGCCCGCGCGCCCTGCTGGAAAGCCTCGACATCCCGGTTGTGCACGACCTGCCGGGCGTTGGCGAAAACCTGCAGGACCACCTGGAACTGTACCTGCAGTACGCCTGCACCCAGCCGGTGTCGCTGTACCCGTCGCTGCTGTGGTGGAACCAGCCGGCCATTGGTGCCGAGTGGATGTTCAACGGCACCGGCATCGGCGCCAGCAACCAGTTCGAGGCCGGTGGTTTCATTCGTACCCGCCCTGAATTCAAGTGGCCGAACATCCAGTACCACTTCCTGCCGGTGGCCATTAACTACAACGGCTCCAACGGCGTGAAAGAACACGGCTTCCAGGCGCATATGGGTTCCATGCGCTCGCCTGCTCGCGGCCGCATCCAGGCCAAGTCGAAGGACCCGCGCCAACACCCGAGCATCCTGTTCAACTACATGTCCACCGAGCAGGACTGGCAGGAATTCCGTGACGGCATCCGCCTGACCCGCGAAATCATGGCCCAGCCGGCACTGGACCCGTATCGTGGCCGTGAGATCAGCCCGGGCGCGCACGTGCAAACCGATGAAGAGCTGGACAAGTTCATCCGCGAGCACGCCGAAACCGCCTTCCACCCGTCCTGCTCGTGCAAGATGGGCACCGACGACATGGCGGTGGTCGACGGCGAAGGCCGCGTGCATGGCATGAAGGGCCTGCGCGTGGTCGATGCGTCGATCATGCCGCTGATCATCACCGGCAACCTCAACGCCACCACGATCATGATCGCCGAGAAAATCTCGGACAAGATCCGTGGCCGCAAGCCGCTGCCGCGCAGCACCGCCAAGTACTACGTGGCTGGCGATGCACCGGTGAAGGGCAAGCCGATGCGTGAAGTCAAGCAGGCGTAAACCTGCACCGGCCTCTTCGCGGCTAATGCCGCTCCCACAGGGTTCACACAGGTTTTGAAAACTGTGCAGTACCTGTGGGAGCGGGTTCACCCGCGAAAGGGCCCACCCAGGCAACACCGGAAAAGGCACCCACCGCGGTGCCTTTTTTTCATCTGCAGAAACGCTTTACAGCCTGCCAATTCATCAGGTTAGAATCATTTGGCACGCGACCTGCTAGCGTCATGCTATCAAGTCCCCTCCCCCCTGCGGTCCCCGGAGTACCTGCCTTTGGATGCAAGCACCATCAACAGCCTGTTCCTGATCGGCGCATTGCTGGTGGGCGCAAGTATCCTGGTCAGTTCGCTGTCGTCGCGCCTGGGCATCCCTATCCTGGTCATCATCCTCGCCGTCGGCATGGTCGCCGGGGTCGATGGTGGCGGCATCATCTTCAACAACTACCCGACCGCCTACCTGGTGGGCAACCTGGCGCTGGCCGTGATCCTGCTCGACGGCGGCCTGCGCACGCGGGTGGCGAGTTTCCGCGTGGCGCTGTGGCCGGCGCTGTCGCTGGCCACCATCGGCGTGATGATCACCACCGCCCTCACCGGCCTGGTCGCCGCCTGGCTGTTCGACCTGAGCCTGATCCAGGGCCTGCTGATCGGCGCCATCGTCGGCTCTACCGACGCCGCGGCGGTGTTCTCGCTGCTCGGCGGCAAAGGCCTGAACGAGCGGGTTACCGCCACCCTGGAGATCGAGTCGGGCAGCAACGACCCGATGGCAGTGTTCCTCACCGTCACCCTGATCGACATGATCGCCAGCGGCCAGACCGGCCTGCACTGGAGCCTGCTCACCCACCTGCTGCGCGAATTCGGCATAGGCGGGCTGCTGGGCCTGGGCGGCGGCTGGCTGATGCTGCAACTGGTCAACCGCATCAAGCTGGCTGGCGGTCTGTACCCCATCCTGGTGATCGCCGGCGGCCTGGTGGTGTTCTCGCTGACCAATGCCCTGCACGGCAGCGGCTTCCTTGCCGTGTACCTGTGCGGCCTGGTGCTGGGCAACAAGCCGATCCGCAGCCGCCACGGCATCCTGCATATGCTCGACGGCATGGCCTGGCTGGCGCAGATCGGCATGTTCCTGGTGCTGGGGCTGCTGGTCACGCCCCACGACCTGCTACCCATCGCCCTGCCGGCGCTGGGCCTGGCGCTGTGGATGATCCTGGTGGCGCGGCCGCTGTCGGTGGTCGCCGCCCTGCTGCCGTTCAAGGCTTTCCATGGCCGCGAAAAGGGCTTCATCTCCTGGGTCGGCCTGCGCGGTGCGGTACCGATCATCCTCGCGGTGTTCCCGCTGATGGCCGGCCTGCCGGACGCCCAGCTGTTCTTCAACCTGGCCTTCTTCATCGTGCTGGTGTCGCTGCTTGTGCAAGGCACCAGCCTGCCGTGGATGGCCAAGCTGTTGAAAGTGACAGTACCGCCAGACCCGGCACCAATCTCCCGCTCCGCCCTGGAAGTGCACATTACCAGCGAGTGGGAAATGTTCGTCTACCGCCTGGGCGCCGAAAAATGGTGCATCGGCGCCGCCCTGCGCGAGTTGAAAATGCCCGAAGGCACGCGGATCGCCGCGCTGTTCCGGGGCGAGCAGCTGCTGCACCCGTCCGGCAGTACGGTACTGGAAGTAGGCGACATGCTCTGCGTGATCGGCCACGAACATAACCTGCCGGCCCTGGGCAAACTGTTCAGCCAGGCGCCACAACGTGGCCTCGACCTGCGTTTCTTCGGCGACTTCGTGCTCGAAGGCGATGCCGAACTGGGTGCGGTGGCAGCGTTGTACGGCCTGAAACTCGACGGCCTGGACGCGAAAATGCCGCTGGCCCAGTTCATCCGACAGAAGGTCGGAGGCGCTCCAGTAGTAGGTGACCAGGTCGAATGGCATGGCACGATCTGGACCGTGGCCACCATGGACGGGAACAAGATCCAGAAAGTAGGCGTCAGATTCCCCGAAGGAACGCGACCCGGACCAGGATTGTTCCTCTAAACTTCGTTTCTGCCGGATCCACAAGTAGTCTGCCTATGTCCCTGCGCGTGTACCTCCGCACAGCCCTGCTCGGGCTGTGCCTGTCTCTCTCGTTCGCCGCTGGTGCGGCCGAGCTTCCCACCACGACCAGCATCCAGAGCAGCCTGAACAAGATTTCCCAGCCCAAGGGTGCCGAGGCCGACCCCAAGGCTGCGCAACAGACACCGGAGCAGAAGGCCCAGCAACAGGTGCTGGAACAGACCTTGGCACTGCTGCTCAGCAAGGAAGACAGCGAAAAGAAGCTTGAGGCACTCAAGCAGCAATTGGCTGGCGCGCCCAAGGAAACCGCCGACAGCCAGCGCGAGCTGATCAAGCTCAAGGCCAGCAAGCCACTGCCGGTGGCCCAACGCTACGCCACCCTGAACGTGCCACAGCTGGAGCAGATGCTCAGCGAGCGCAGTACGCAACAAGGCGAACTGCAAAAGGCACTGTCGGATGCCAACAGCCTGATCATCAACTCGCAGACCCGCCCAGAGCGGGCTCAGGCAGAAATCAGCAACAACCAGACACGTACCCAGCAGATCAACCTCAGCCTCAAGAGCGGCAAGGAGAACGGCAAGCCGCTCAACAGCGACCAACGCAACAGGCTCAATGCCGAGCTGGCGTCGCTAAATGCCCTGACCTCGTTGCGCCGCCAGGAACTGGCTGGCAACGGCCTGCTGCAGGACCTGGGCAATGCCCGTCACGACCTGCTGATCGAGCGCGCCACACGAATGGAGCAGGAAATCCAGGACCTGCAATCGCTGATCAACGAAAAACGCCTGGCCCAGTCGCAACAGGCGGTCACCCAGCAGTCGATCGAAGCGCAGAAAGCCGGCGGCAGCACCCTGCTGGCCAACGAAAGCGCTGCCAACCTGAAACTGTCCGACTACCTCCTCAAGAGTACCGACCGCCTCAACGAGCTGACCCAGCAGAACCTGCGCAGCAAGCAGCAGCTGGACAGCCTGACCCAGGCCGACCAGGCCCTGGACGAACAGATCAGCGTGCTCAAGGGCAGCCTGCTGCTGTCCAAGATCCTCTACAAGCAGAAGCAGGCCCTGCCGCACCTGAAAGTCGACCGCGACCTGGCTGACCAGATCGCCGATATCCGTCTTTACCAGTTCGAAGTGAACCAGCAACGCGAGCAGATGAGCAGCCCCGCCGCGTACGTCGACAACCTGCTGCTCGGCCAGCCGCAGGAGCAGGTTACCCCTCAGCTGCGCAAGGCGCTGCTGGAGGTGATGATTACCCGCGTCGACCTGCTCGAACGCCTCAGCCGGGAGCTGTCGGCACTGCTCAACGAATCGATCACCCTGCAGCTCAACCAGAAGCAGCTGCTCGGCACCGCCCAGGGCTTGCGCACCACGCTCGAAGAGCAGATGTTCTGGATTCCCAGCAACAAGCCACTGGACTGGGAATGGCTGAGCCTGGTGCCGGCACGCTTCGCCGACCAGGTAGCCAGCCTGCCCTGGGGTTCGGGCCTCAAGGAACTGGCCGATGGGCTGGGCCAGCGCCCGCTGCTGTTCCTGCCCTTGCTGCTGGTGATCGGCGCCCTGCTGTGGCGGCGCAAGTACCTGTACCAACGGCTGGGCAAGGTGCACCAGGACATCGGCCACTTCCGCCGTGACAGCCAGTGGCACACGCCACAGGCGATCCTCATCAACATCCTGCTGGCGATGCCGGTCAGCCTGGGCCTGGCCCTGTGCAGCTACGCCCTGCAGATCGACGCCCGCGGGCAGAATGCCAACCTCGGCGCCGCCCTCTGGCAACTGGCCCAGGCCTGGCTGGTGTTCTACACCGCCTACCGCATCCTCGCCCCGGGCGGCGTGGCGGAAATCCACTTCCGCTGGCACAAGCCGCAGGTCGAGTTCCTGCGTGGCTGGGTGCGTCGCCTGGGCACCGTGGTACTGGCACTGGTCGGCGTGGTGGCAGTGGCCGAACATCAGCCTTCGGCGCTGGCCGATGATGTGCTGGGTATCGGCGTGGTACTGACCTGCTACGCACTGATGGCCTGGCTGCTCAGCCGCCTGCTGCTCAGCAGCCCGGCGCACCGCGACACCTCGCTGTTCCGCAAGGCCGTGGGCGTCGCCTTCACCGCCCTGCCCATCGCTCTGTTCGTGGCCGTGTGCTTCGGCTACTACTACACCGCACTGAAACTTACCGACCGGCTGATCTACACCCTGTACCTGCTGCTGTTCTGGCTGGTGATCGAAGCCGCGTTCGTGCGTGGTCTGTCGGTGGCGGCACGGCGCCTGGCCTACCAGCGCGCGCTGAGCAAGCGGGCGGCGGCCAAGGAAGGGCTGGATGGCGAAGTCATCACCGAAGAACCAACGCTGGACATCGAACAGGTCAACCAGCAGTCGCTGCGCCTGATCCGCCTGGCCCTGCTGGGCGGCTTCATCGCCGGCCTGTACTGGGTGTGGTCGGACCTGATCTCGGTGTTCGCCTACCTCAACAATTTCACCCTGTACGAGTACTCCAGCGGCACCGGTGCCACCGCCAGCATGGTGCCGATCAGCCTGGGCGACTTCCTCGGTGCGCTGGTCATCATCGGCATCACCTTCGCGCTAGGTCGGAACTTGCCCGGCCTGCTCGAAGTACTGGTGCTGTCGCGGCTCAACCTGGCCCAGGGCAGTGCGTATGCCACTACTACCTTGCTGTCCTATGTCATCGTCGGCGTCGGTATCGTCAGCACCCTGTCGACCCTCGGGGTCAGCTGGGACAAGCTGCAATGGCTGGTGGCCGCGCTGTCGGTGGGCCTGGGCTTCGGCATGCAGGAGATCTTCGCCAACTTCATCTCCGGCATCATGATCCTGTTCGAGCGCCCGGTGCGGATTGGCGACACCATCACCATCGGCAACCTGTCGGGCACGGTGAGCAAGATCCGCATCCGCGCCACCACCATCACCGACTTCGACCGCAAGGACATCATCGTCCCCAACAAGACCTTCATTACCGGTCAGCTGATCAACTGGTCGCTGACCGACACGGTCACCCGGGTAACGCTGAAGCTGGGCATCGACTATGGCTCGGACCTGGACCTGGTGCGCGACCTGCTGCTCAAGGGTGCCCACGAAAACCCACGCGTGCTCAAGGACCCGGAGCCGATCGTGTACTTCCTCAACTTCGGCGAGAGCTCGCTGGACCACGAGCTGCGCATGCACGTACGCGACCTGGGCGACCGCAACCCGACGCTGGACGAGATCAACCGCTACATCAACCGCGAGTTCAAGGCGCATAACATCAAGATCTCGGTGCGCCAGGTCGAGGTGTTTCTGATGGATCCGAAGGGCGGCAAACAGCAGCTGATTCCGGTGGAGCAGCCGAAACCGGATGGCACTCAACCTGTGTGAGTGGACTCCATAGAGCATGAACGCCCAGAATGCCTGCGAGGGCTTCGCCCTCGATCGCCGGCAAGCCAGCTCCCACAGGGGCCGTGCCGCACCCAGGCCCTGCACATCCCCTGTGGGAGCTGGCTTGCCGGCGATGGGCCGCAAAGCGGCCCCCTAGGTACCGACTTCCAGGAGCAGCCCGTGAAAGCCCTCGACCAACTCACTTTCGACAATCGCTTCGCCCGCCTGGGCGACGCGTTCTCCACCCAGGTCCTGCCCGAACCCATCGCAGACCCACGCCTGGTGGTAGCGAGCGAGTCGGCCATGGCGCTGCTCGACCTCGACCCGGCCCAGGCAGAGCTGCCGGTTTTCGCCGAGCTGTTCAGCGGCCACAAGCTATGGGAAGAGGCCGACCCGCGGGCGATGGTCTATTCCGGCCATCAGTTCGGCTCCTACAACCCGCGCCTGGGTGATGGCCGCGGCCTGCTGCTGGCCGAAGTGCTGAATGACCAGGGCGAGCACTGGGACCTGCACCTCAAGGGTGCCGGGCAGACGCCCTACTCGCGCATGGGCGACGGCCGCGCCGTGCTGCGTTCCTCGATCCGCGAGTTCCTCGCCTCCGAGGCCCTGCACGCCCTGGGCATTCCCAGCAGCCGGGCACTGTGCGTGATCGGCTCGAGCACCCCGGTGTGGCGCGAAACCCGCGAAAGCGCGGCCATGCTCACCCGCCTGGCGCAGAGCCATGTGCGTTTCGGGCATTTCGAATACTTCTACTACACCAGGCAGCCAGAACAGCAGCGCGTGCTCATCGACCACGTGCTGGAGCAGCACTACCCCGAATGCCGCGATGCCGAGCAGCCTTATCTGGCCATGTTCCGCACCATCGTCGAGCGCAATGCCGAGCTGATCGCACGCTGGCAGGCCTATGGTTTTTGCCACGGGGTGATGAACACCGACAACATGTCGATCCTCGGCATCACCTTCGACTTCGGCCCGTACGCCTTCCTCGACGACTTCGACGCCAACTTCATCTGCAACCACTCCGACGACCGTGGCCGCTACAGCTACGCCAACCAGGTACCGATCGCCCACTGGAACCTCAGTGCACTGGCCCAGGCGCTGACCACGGTGATCGAAGTCGAACCGCTCAAGGAGGCGTTGGGCCTGTTCCTGCCGCTGTACCAGGCACACTACCTGGACCTGATGCGCCGGCGCCTGGGCCTGACCACCGCGGAAGAGGACGACATGGCGTTGGTCGAGCGCCTGCTGCAGCGCATGCAGAGCGGTGGTGTGGACTACAACCTGTTCTTCCGCAAACTGGGCGATCAGCCCGTGGCCGAGGCGCTGAAGGTGGTGCGTGACGACTTCATCGACCTGGCCGGTTTCGATGCCTGGGGGGCGGACTACCTGGCCCGCTGCGAGCGCGAAGCGGATAATGCCCAAGGGCGGCGTGAACGCATGCATGCGGTGAACCCGCTGTACGTGCTGCGCAACTACCTGGCACAGAAAGCCATCGAAGCAGCCGAAGCGGGGGATTACAGTGAAGTGCGACAGCTGCATGAGGTGCTGAGCCGCCCGTTCGAGGAGCAGGCCGGAATGCAGGGCTATGCCGAGCGACCGCCGGAATGGGGCAAGCACCTGGAAATCAGCTGCTCATCATGAATCCTGGGGCCGCTGCGCGGCCCATCGCGACACAAGGCCGCTCCTACAAGGGTACGCGGACTCCTGTAGGAGCGGCCTTGTGTCGCGATGGGCTGCAAAGCAGCCCCAAAAACCTCAAGGAAACGACATGTCCGACCCACTGGTAATCCCCTGCCCCCACTGCAACGGCCTCAACCGCCTGCCCGCCGAGCGCCTGGGCGACGCGCCGAAATGCGGCCGCTGCAAACAGGACGTGCTGCTGAGCACCCCCTTCGAACTCACCGAAGCCAGCTACGCCAGCCAGATCAAAGGCGACCTGCCACTGCTGGTCGACATCTGGGCGGATTGGTGCGGTCCGTGCAAATCCTTCGCCCCCACCTTCGAACAGGCCGCCCGCCAACTGGCCGGCCGCTGCCGCCTGGCCAAGCTCGACAGCGAAGCCAACCGCAACCTGGCCGGGCAACTGGGCATCCGCTCGATCCCCAGCCTGCTGCTGTTCAAGAATGGCCGTGAAGTCAGCCGTCAGGCCGGGGCGTTTCCACTCCAGTCGTTGCTGGAGTGGTTGCGTAGCCAGGGGGTCTAAGCGTTCTCTTCGAGCAGCGAATGCAACTCGACAAACTGCTGGGTCAGCTTGTGCCTGGGCTCCAGGTGAATCAGCGGAAGGCTGGCATGGTGCGACTCACGCATCTTCACCGAGCTGCCCAGGTACACCGGTAGCACCGGGAGCCCTTCGGCCAGCAGCTCGTCGAGCATCTGCTGTGGCAGGCTGGCGCGGGACTGGAACTGGTTGACCACGATGCCTTCGACCACCAGGTCTTCGTTGTGGTCTTCCTTGAGTTCTTCGATCTCGGCCAGCAGGCCATACAGGGCCTGGCGTGAGAAGCTGTCGCAGTCGAAAGGAATCAGCACGCGATCGGCGGCGATCAGTGCGGAAACCGCATAGAAGTTCAGCGCTGGCGGGGTATCGATGTAAATGCGCTCGTAGTCCTCGTCCAGTTCGTCGAGCAACTTACGCAGCTTGTTGATCTTGTGCTTCGCCTCAAGCTTCGGCTGCAGATCGGCCAGCTCGGCCGTGGCGGTGACCACGTGCAGGTTGTCGAACGGGGTTTCGTAGATATCGACCTGGTTCTTCTTGCTGAACGGCCCGCTGGACAGGCTTTGCTTGAAGAAGTCGGCGATGCCCATGGGGATATCGTCGCCGGTCAGGCCAGTCAGGTACTGGGTCGAGTTGGCCTGGGCATCCAGGTCGATCAGCAGGGTCCGATAACCTTCGCTGGCGCTCACCGCCGCCAGGTTGCAAGCGATGCTCGACTTGCCCACACCACCTTTCTGATTGAACACCACGCGCCGCATGATTGACCTCCGTGTATCAACGAATGCCCGAGTATGTGGCGCCGCTGCGGCAATGACCAGTGCCATTTGCCCGGAACAACAGCCTTGTGCTGCCTGCCCTGGCCCTATCGCCGGCAAGCCAAGCGCGTCCCCTGTGGGAGCTGGCTTGCCGGCGATCGGGGCCCGATCAGGCAACTACACTGCCCCCGCCAGCCACCTGCCCTGTGAGCAACTCGGCAAATGCCCGCGCCATCGCCGACCCACCATGCTCGCGCTGCACCAGCCACACCGCCGACATCGCCCCTTCATCCAGCAGCGTGCGATAGACCACCCCCTCGATGCGCATGCGCTGGAACGACGCCGGCAGCACCGATACCCCAAGCCCTGCCGATACCAGCCCGATGATGGTCATCGCCTCCCCCGCCTCCTGGGCAAAATGCGGGCTGAAACCCGCCTGGCGCGCCAGGCTCAGCAACTGTGCGTGCAACCCGCTGCCATAGCTGCGCGGGAAGAACACGAACGGCTCATTGGCCAGCGCGGCCATGTGCACGCCATGCTCCGTGCCTTCGGCCAATGGATGCGAGGCATTGATCACTGCCACCAGCGGCTCGCGAAACAGCTCGGTGGCCACCAGCCCTTCCGGCAGCGGCATCGGCCGCATCAGCCCGACCTCGATGGACTCGTCGAACACCCCTTCTGCCACGTCGCGACTGCTCATTTCCTTGAGGTTCAGGTGCACCGCCGGGAAGCGCTGGCGAAACGCGTGGATGGCCTTGGGGATCTTCGAGGTGAACGGTGCCGAGGAGGTAAAGCCGATCTTCATCTCCCCCAGCTCCCCCAACTGCGCACGCCGGGCGACATCGGCGGCCTTTTCCACCTGCGCCAGCACCTGGCGGGCTTCCTCGAGGAACAACCGCCCCGCCTCGCTCAGCTCGACCCGACGGTTGGTACGCTCGAACAACCGGGCCCCCAGTTCCTGCTCCAGCGCCTGGATCTGCTGACTCAAGGGTGGCTGCGAAATGCCCAGCTGC
The DNA here is from genome assembly GCF_002113255.1 of Pseudomonas sp. B14(2017). Classification (NCBI taxonomy): domain Bacteria; kingdom Pseudomonadati; phylum Pseudomonadota; class Gammaproteobacteria; order Pseudomonadales; family Pseudomonadaceae; genus Pseudomonas; species Pseudomonas sp. B14(2017). The sequence continues at coordinate 46,868 of NZ_NEJY01000002.1, read as the reverse complement.
TGGGCGGCGCGGCCAAAATGCAGCTCTTCGGCCACGGCGATGAAGTAACGCAGATGGCGCAGTTCCATGATCAGCTCCAAACAGGTCGTAAAACATCTCAAATAGGTCGAACAATATATTGGATCTAATCATTAGCCAGCTATATGCTTTTTTTCATTGCGCCAGAGGTACCCCCCGTGAAAACTGCTGTAGCTCCCCTTCCCGCCGAACCCGAACCTGCCCCGCTGAACGAAATGTGGATCGAAAAAGGCAGCCCCGCTTTCATGAAGACCGTGCTGGCGCTATTCAGCGGCGGCTTCGCCACCTTCGCCCTGCTGTACTGCGTGCAGCCGATGATGCCGTTGCTGTCGAAGGAATTTGCCATCAATGCGGCGCAGAGCAGCCTGGTGCTGTCGGTCTCCACAGCCATGCTGGCGTTCGGCCTGCTGATCACCGGCCCTATCTCCGACCGCATCGGGCGCAAGCCGGTGATGGTGTTTGCCCTGGCCTGCGCCGCCCTTTCCACCCTGGCCAGCGCGGTGATGCCGAGCTGGGAGCTGGTACTGACCACCCGCGCTCTGGTCGGCCTGTCGCTGAGCGGCCTGGCGGCGGTGGCGATGACCTACCTGAGCGAAGAGATCCACCCGCAGCACATCGGCCTGGCCATGGGCCTGTACATCGGCGGCAACGCCATTGGCGGCATGAGCGGGCGCCTGATCACCGGCGTGCTGATCGACTTCGTCAGCTGGCACACGGCGATGCTGACCATCGGCGGCCTGGCCTTGGTGGCGGCGCTGGTGTTCTGGAAGGTGCTGCCCGAGTCGCGCAATTTCCGCCCGCAGGCGATGAACCCACGCAGCCTGCTGGATGGCTTCGTCATGCACTTCAGGGATGCCGGCCTGCCCTGGCTGTTCCTCGAAGCCTTCCTGCTGATGGGCGCCTTCGTCACCCTGTTCAACTACATCGGCTACCGCCTGCTGGCCGAGCCCTATCACATGAACCAGGCGCTGGTCGGCTTGCTGTCAGTGGTGTACCTGTCTGGCATCTACAGCTCGGCGCAGGTCGGCGCACTGGCTGACAAACTGGGCCGGCGCAAGGTGTTCTGGGCCAGTATCGTGGTGATGGCGGGCGGCTTGCTGATGACCCTGGCCATCCCGCTGGTGATGGTTATCGTAGGTATGCTGGTGTTCACCTTTGGCTTTTTTGGCGCGCACTCGGTGGCCAGCAGCTGGATCGGCCGCAGGGCTTTGAAGGCCAAGGGGCAGGCGTCGTCGTTGTACCTGTTCAGCTATTACGCCGGGTCGAGCGTGGCCGGTACGGCGGGCGGGGTGTTCTGGCACCAGTGGGGCTGGAATGGCATCGGGCTGTTCATTGGCAGCCTGCTGGCGGTGGCGTTGCTGGTGGCGCTGCACTTGAGCAAGTTGCCGCCCAAGACAGCCTGAGCATGGGGCTGCTTTGCAGCCCATCGCCGGCAAGCCAGCTCCCACAGGATCCCACAAGGCTCATGACCTGTGGAGTACTTGTGGGAGCTGGCTTGCCGGCGATAGGGCCCTCGGATCAGTTGATGATCTCGACCATATCCACATCCACTTCCCGGCTCATCAGGTGCTTCTCCACCTCACCGGTCAGCTTGACCTTGGTCTTGTCGTTGAACGGCGTCGGTGGCAGGTCTTCATCATCGATTTCCACGGTGATGGTGCCGGTGTTGTCCTTGAACTCGTACTTGTCGTCGTTGTTGATCTTCTTGGTCACGAAGCCTTGCAGTACCACTGGGGTGTCGTCGGCAGCATCGTTGGCCGCAGCTACGGTGGTGACCGACTGGGCACCGGGGCCGGTATAACCGGCAGCCAAGGCAGCAGTGCTGAACAAGGGGGCGAGGATCAACGCAAGATAACGTGCTTTCATGAGGATCAGGTCCTGTTTCGGTTTCGATGGGACCAGATTAACGACGATCGCTGAATTAAAACTTAATGCAACAAAAAGCCCGGCTCATGGCCGGGCTTTCGTGTTCAGAGATCAATTCACTGATGGTATTGCGCCGACAGCTCATGCACGGCGTTGATGAACACGCCGGCGTGCTCCGGGTCGACTTCCGGCGTGATGCCGTGGCCCAGGTTGAACACATGGCCTGTGCCGTGGCCATAGCTGGCTAGGATGCGCGCCACTTCCTTGCGGATTGCCTCGGGCTTGGCGTACAGCACGGTCGGGTCCATGTTGCCCTGCAGCGCAACCTTGTCACCCACGCGGCGGCGGGCATCGCCGATCTCGCAGGTCCAGTCCAGGCCCAGCGCGTCGGCGCCGGCTTCGGCGATGCTTTCCAGCCACAGGCCGCCGTTCTTGGTGAACAGGATCACCGGCACCTTGCGCCCTTCGTGCTCGCGGATCAGGCCGCTGACGATCTTGCGCATGTAGGCCAGGGAGAACTCCTGGTAAGCCGCCGCCGACAGGTTGCCGCCCCAGGTGTCGAAAATCTGCACGGCCTGGGCACCAGCGAGGATCTGGCCGTTGAGGTAGCTGGTGACCGACTGGGCCAGCTTGTCCAGCAGCAGGTGCAGGGCCTGCGGGTTGTCGTAGGCCATGGCCTTGGTCTTGCGGAAGTCCTTCGACGAGCCGCCTTCGACCATGTAGGTGGCCAGGGTCCACGGGCTGCCGGAGAAGCCGATCAGCGGCACACGGCCGTTGAGCTCGCGGCGGATGGTGCTGACCGCGTCCATCACGTAGCCAAGGTCTTTCTGCGGGTCGGGGATCGGCAGCGCTTCGATGTCGGCCGGGGTGCTGATGACCTTCTTGAAACGCGGGCCTTCGCCGCTTTCGAAGTACAGGCCCAGGCCCATGGCATCGGGGATGGTGAGGATGTCCGAGAACAGGATCGCCGCATCCAGCGGGTAGCGGTCCAGCGGCTGCAGGGTGACCTCGCAGGCGAACTGCGGGTTCATGCACAGGCTCATGAAGTCACCTGCCTTGGCGCGGCTGGCGCGGTACTCCGGCAGGTAGCGGCCGGCCTGGCGCATCATCCACACCGGGGTGACGTCTACGGGTTGCTTGAGCAGTGCACGCAGGAAACGATCGTTCTTCAGGGCAGTCATGTCGGCATCCGGAAAAATAGTGCGGGCATTTTCTCAGACGCACAAAGAAAAGGCACGGCCGTTTGCCGTGCCTTTTCTCTATAGGTATGTCCTGGATCAATAGATTTTGTATACAAAATTCTAATGATGGGGGTGCCGATGGCCCTATCGCCGGCAAGCCAGCTCCCACAGGGTGAGCCGCAGCCCTTGTGGGAGCTGGCTTGCCGGCGATGAGGCCAGTACAGGCAACCTCAGACTTCCAGGTAGTCCAGGATACCCTCAGCAGCAGTACGCCCTTCGAAGATAGCCGTCACCACCAGGTCCGACCCACGCACCATGTCGCCACCGGCAAACACTTTCGGGTTGCTGGTCTGGTGCTTGAACTTGCCCTTCTCCGGTGCCACTACGCGGCCCTGGCTATCCAGCTGGATGCCATGCTGCTCGAACCACGGCGCCGGGCTTGGGCGGAAGCCGAAGGCGATGACCACGGCATCGGCCGGCAGGATCTCTTCAGACCCCGGGATCGGCTCCGGGCTGCGACGGCCACGGGCATCCGGCTCGCCGAGACGAGTCTCGACCACCTTCACGCCTTCGACCTTGTCCTCGCCGACAATGGCGATAGGCTGGCGGTTGTAAAGGAACTTCACGCCCTCTTCCTTGGCGTTCTTCACCTCACGACGCGAACCCGGCATGTTGGCCTCGTCACGGCGATAGGCGCAGGTCACCGACTTGGCGCCCTGGCGGATCGAGGTGCGGTTGCAGTCCATCGCGGTGTCACCACCGCCCAGTACCACCACCTTCTTGCCCTGCATGTCGACGAAGTCTTCCGGCGACTTCTCGAAGCCCAGGTTGCGGTTGACGTTGGCGATCAGGAAGTCCAGCGCGTCATGCACGCCCGGCAGGTCCTCGCCCGGGAAGCCGCCCTTCATGTAGGTGTAGGTACCCATGCCCATGAACACTGCGTCGTATTCGGCGAGCAGTTGCTCCATGGTCACGTCCTTGCCCACCTCGGTGTTCAGGCGGAACTCGATGCCCATGCCGGTGAACACTTCACGGCGGTTGCTGAGCACGGTCTTTTCCAGCTTGAACTCGGGAATACCGAAGGTCAGCAGGCCGCCGATTTCCGGGTTGCGGTCGAATACCACCGGGGTCACGCCGGCACGTACCAGCACGTCGGCACAGCCCAGGCCGGCCGGGCCGGCACCGATGATGGCGACGCGCTTGCCGGTTGGCTTGACCTTGGACATGTCCGGGCGCCAGCCCATGGCGAAGGCGGTGTCGGTGATGTACTTCTCCACCGAGCCGATGGTCACCGCACCGAAGCCGTCGTTCAGGGTGCAGGCCCCCTCGCACAGGCGGTCCTGCGGGCATACGCGGCCGCACACTTCCGGCAGGGTGTTGGTCTGGTGCGACAGTTCCGCCGCGGCCAGGATGTTGCCTTCGGAAACCAGCTTCAACCAGTTGGGGATGAAGTTGTGTACCGGGCACTTCCATTCGCAATAGGGGTTACCGCAGCCCAGGCAGCGGTGCGCCTGCTCCACGGACTGCTGCGGCTTGAACGGCTCGTAGATTTCCACGAACTCCTTCTTGCGCTGGCGCAGCAGCTTTTTCTTCGGGTCCTTGCGGCCCACTTCGATGAACTGGAAGTCGTTGTTCAGACGTTCAGCCATTTTTCAAAACCTCTTTACCGCAGTTGCCAGCCTCAGGCTGCAAGCTGCAAGACGATCACTTGAGCACGACAGGCCCCGCGCACGGGGCCGTCACTTGCAGCTGTTGTTACTGCGGGTTGGCACGGGTGCTGGACAGCAGTTGCTTCAGGTTGGCTGCCTTCGGCTTGACCAGCCAGAAGCGCCGCACGTAGTCGTCCAGGTTCTCCGAGAGCTCACGCCCCCACTCGCTGCCGGTCTCTTCCACGTACTCGGCAAGGACCCGCGCCAGGTGGCTGCGGTAGGCCTCCATCGCTTCACCACTGATACGCTGGATTTCCACCAGCTCATGGTTGAGCTTGTCGACGAAGGTATTGTCCATGTCGAGCACGTAGGCGAAGCCGCCAGTCATGCCAGAACCGAAGTTGTAACCGGTCTTGCCCAGCACACAGACAAAGCCGCCGGTCATGTATTCACAGCAGTGATCGCCAGTGCCCTCGACAACAGCGTGGGCGCCGGAGTTACGTACAGCGAAGCGCTCGCCAGCAGTACCGGCGGCGAACAGCTTGCCGCCGGTGGCGCCGTACAGGCAGGTGTTGCCGACGATGGCGCTGTGCTGGGTTTCGAACGGGCTGCCGGCTGGCGGCACGATGGTGACCTTGCCACCGGTCATGCCCTTGCCGACGTAGTCGTTGGCGTCGCCTTCCAGGTGCAGGTTCAGGCCACCGGCGTTCCACACGCCGAAGCTCTGGCCCGCAGTACCCTTGAAGCGGAAGGTGATCGGCGCCGCAGCCATGCCCTGGTTGCCGTGCAGGCGGGCGATTTCGCCCGACACGCGCGCACCGATGGAGCGGTCGCAGTTGCAGATGTCGAGGCTGAACTCGCCACCGGCCTGGTCGCGGATGGCCGGCATGGCCATTTCCACCATCTTCTCGGCCAGCTCGCCCTGGTCGAACGGCGGGTTCTTGTCGACTTCGCAGAACTGCGGCTTGTCAGCCGGGATGTGCGAGCTGCCCAGCAGCGGCGACAGGTCCAGGTACTGCTGGCGTTCGGTGTCGCCTGGCAGCACGTCGAGCAGGTCGGTACGGCCGATCAGCTCGCCGAGGCTGCGCACGCCCAGCTTGGCCAGCCACTCACGGGTTTCTTCGGCGACGAAGGTGAAGAAGTTGATCACCATGTCGACGGTGCCGATGTAGTGGTCCTTGCGCAGCTTGTCGTTCTGGGTGGCCACGCCGGTGGCGCAGTTGTTCAGGTGGCAGATGCGCAGGTACTTGCAGCCCAGGGCGATCATCGGCGCGGTACCGAAGCCGAAGCTTTCGGCGCCAAGGATGGCTGCCTTGATCACGTCCAGGCCGGTCTTCAGGCCACCGTCGGTCTGTACCCGTACCTTGCCGCGCAGGTCGTTGCCGCGCAGGGTCTGGTGGGTCTCGGCCAGGCCCAGCTCCCACGGGGCGCCGGCGTACTTGATCGAGGTCAGCGGCGAAGCACCGGTACCACCGTCGTAGCCGGAGATGGTGATCAGGTCGGCATAGGCCTTGGCCACACCGGCGGCGATGGTGCCGACGCCAGCTTCTGCCACCAGCTTGACCGAAACCAGGGCCTGCGGGTTGACCTGCTTGAGGTCGTAGATCAGCTGGGCCAGGTCTTCGATCGAGTAGATGTCGTGGTGCGGCGGCGGCGAGATCAGGGTCACGCCCGGTACCGCGTAACGCAGCTTGGCGATCAGGCCGTTGACCTTGCCGCCTGGCAGCTGGCCGCCTTCACCGGGCTTGGCGCCCTGGGCAACCTTGATCTGCAGCACTTCGGCGTTGACCAGGTACTCCGGGGTCACGCCAAAGCGGCCGGTGGCCACCTGCTTGATCTTCGAGCTCTTGATGGTGCCGTAGCGCGACGGGTCTTCACCGCCCTCGCCAGAGTTGGAACGCGCGCCCAGGCGGTTCATCGCCTCGGCCAGCGCTTCGTGGGCCTCTGGCGACAGAGCACCCAGCGAGATACCGGCGGAGTCGAAGCGCTTGAGGATCGCCTCCAGCGGCTCGATCTGCTCCAGCGGCAGTGGCTGGTCGGCCACTTTCACCTTCAGCAGGTCGCGGATCATCGACACCGGGCGCTGGTCGACCAGCGTGGTGTATTCCTTGAACTTGGCGTAGTCGCCCTGCTGCACGGCGGCCTGCAGGGTGTTGACCACGTCCGGGTTGTAGGCATGGTATTCGCCACCGTGGACGAACTTCAGCAGGCCGCCTTGCTGGATCGGCTTGCGCGCGCTCCAGGCTTCGGCTGCCAGCAGCTTCTGGTCGCTTTCCAGGTCTGCGAAACGCGCACCCTTGATGCGGCTGGAAACGCCCTTGAAGCTCAGGCCCACTACTTCCTCGGCCAGGCCGATGGCTTCGAACAGCTGCGCGCCACGGTACGAGGCGATGGTGGAGATACCCATCTTCGACAGGATCTTCAGCAGGCCCTTGGAGATGCCCTTGCGGTAGTACTTGAAGACTTCGTCCAGGTCGCCCAGCACTTCGCCGGTACGGATCAGGTCAGCCAGCACTTCATAGGCCAGGTACGGGTAAACGGCCGAGGCACCGAAGCCCAGCAGCACGGCGAAGTGGTGCGGGTCGCGGGCGGTGGCGGTTTCCACCAGGATGTTGCTGTCGCAACGCAGGCCCTGTTCGGTCAGGCGGTGGTGCACCGCACCAACGGCCAGCGAGGCGTGCACCGGCAGCTTGCCCGGGGCGATGTAGCGGTCGCTCAGCACCAGCTGGGTCTTGCCAGCGCGCACGGCTTCTTCAGCCTGGTCGGCGATGTTGCGGATGGCCGCTTCCAGGCCGACGCTCTCTTCATAGTTGAGGTCGATCAGCTGGCGGTCGAAGCCTTCGCGCTCCAGGTTCATCAGCGAACGCCACTTGGCGGGCGAGATGACCGGCGAGCTGAGGATTACCCGCGAAGCGTGCTCCGGGGATTCCTGGAAGATGTTGCGCTCGGCACCCAGGCAGATTTCCAGGGACATGACGATCGCTTCGCGCAGCGGGTCGATCGGCGGGTTGGTCACCTGGGCGAACTGCTGGCGGAAGAAGTCGTACGGCGAACGCACGCGCTGCGACAGCACGGCCATTGGCGTGTCGTCACCCATCGAACCGACCGCTTCCTGGCCCTGCTCGCCGAGCGGGCGCAGCACCTGGTCACGCTCTTCGAAGGTGACCTGGAACATTTTCATGTACTGCTTGAGCTGGTCAGCGTCGTAGCTGGCCACGCCCTGGTCATCGGTCAGCGTCGCCTGGATGCGCGTGGCGTGCTGACGCAGCCAGCGTTTGTACGGGTGGCGCGACTTCAGACGGTTGTCGATGGCGTCGGTGTCGAGGATCTGGCCGGTTTCGGTGTCCACGGCGAAGATCTGGCCCGGGCCGACGCGGCCCTTGGCGATGACGTCCTCGGGCTTGTAGTCCCATACGCCGATTTCCGACGCCAGGGTGATGTAGCCGTTCTTGGTGGTCACCCAGCGCGCCGGGCGCAGGCCGTTACGGTCGAGCAGGCACACCGCATGGCGGCCTTCGGTCATTACGATACCGGCCGGGCCATCCCACGGCTCCATGTGCATGGAGTTGTATTCGTAGAAGGCACGCAGGTCGGCGTCCATGGTCTCGACGTTCTGCCAGGCTGGCGGTACCAGCATGCGCACGCCACGGAACAGGTCGATGCCGCCAGTGACCATCAGCTCCAGCATGTTGTCCATGCTCGAGGAGTCGGAACCGACGCGGTTGACCAGCGGGCCGAGCTCGTCGAGGTCGGGGATCAGGTCGTTGGCGAACTTGGTGCGACGGGCCATGGCCCAGTTGCGGTTGCCGGTGATGGTGTTGATCTCGCCGTTGTGGGCGAGGAAGCGGAACGGCTGCGCCAGCGGCCATTTCGGCAGGGTGTTGGTGGAGAAGCGCTGGTGGAACACGCAGATCGCGGTTTGCAGGCGCTCGTCACCCAGGTCTGGGTAGAAGGCCGCGAGATCGCGCGGCATCATCAGGCCTTTGTAGATGATGGTCTTGTGCGAGAAGCTGCAGATGTAGTGGTCGGCGTCGTGGGCGTTGGCCACGGACGAACGGCGACGGGCACTGAACAGCTTGATGGCAAATTCCTGGTCGCTCAGGCCTTCACCGCCGATGAACACCTGCTCGATCTGCGGCAGGCGCTCAAGGGCCAGGCGGCCGAGCACGCTGGTATCGATCGGCACCTTGCGCCAGCCGACCAGCTTCAGGCCAGCAGCGAGGATTTCGCGGTCCATGTTGGCGCGGGCGGCTTCGGCTTTGACCGGATCCTGATTGAAGAACACCATGCCGACGGCGTACTGCTTGGGCAGCTCGACAGCGAAGTGCTCCTGGGCCACGGCACGCAGGAATTGATCGGGCTTCTGCATGAGCAGACCGCAACCGTCACCGGTCTTGCCGTCGGCGTTGATACCGCCGCGGTGCGTCATGCAGGTCAGTGCCTGCATGGCGGTTTGCAGAAGGTGGTGGCTCGGTTCGCCCGTCATATGGGCGATCAGGCCAAAACCACAGTTGTCCTTGAATTCTTCGGGATGGTACAGACCTGTTTTCATAGACACATTCTCACCAGGTTCACCTCTCAACGGAGGTAAATCTCTTTTTTAACAACCACTTACCATCCACGCCGATCAAACGCCAGCTTTTTTGCGGTGGCCATGGAAAACCATTGTTGCACAGCGACAGCGATGCCCACAAATTTTCATGTCTCACCATTGAAAATTTATGTCGCAATTTTGAATGTTTTTGCGCCATGCGCCGTGATAGCGGCTTGGCTCGAGTCTGAAGCGTTTCAGCCATGACTGCAAGTAAGGCTTGTGGCCGGCAGTCTGGGACAGAAAAGCCTGCCGCGTGACAACGCAGCAGGCTATTCGAAAGTCAGTAATCGCTCAGCAACTGGGCGGCGGGGTGGTGCCGCCCGGAAGGTATCAGCGGGCCGAGGCCAGCTCTTGTTGGACGCTGGCGACGGTACGTGGCCAAGGTTTACCAGCCTGGACCTTCGCTGGCAAGTTCTTGATTGCCGCAACCGCTGCGTCGCGGTTGGCGAAGTTGCCATAAGTGACTACGTACAGCGGCTTGCCCTGCAGGTTTTTCTTGAAGTAGCGATAGTCGCCACCCTGGGCCTTGACGAACGCCTGGGCCGAAGCCTCGGAGCTGGTACCCAGGATCTGCACCACGTAATTGCCCGGTTTCTGCCCGGCGTACCAGCCGCTGTTGCCGCTGCCACCGGCTGCCGGCTTCTCGACAGGTTTGGCGGCCGGCTTGGCCACGGCGACCTGGGTCGGCGCTGGTGCAGGTTTGGCTGGCGCAACCGGCTTGGCAGGCTGGGTTGCGACAGGTTTTGGTGCAGGTGCAACCGGCTGCGGTTGCGGCTGTACCGGCTGGGCCGGCGCCGTGGCTACAGGCTGGGCAGGTACCGGTGCCGGGCCCGCCGGCACACCTTGCGGCGGTGCGATGGTGGTCACGGTTGGGGGCGGGTTGCCTGGCTGCAGGGCGGTATCACCGGCCGGGCTACCCTCTTCACCCTCACCCATGCCCGCGGCCTGGGCCAGCGGCTCGCGCATCACCGGTTGCGACTGGCCAACCAGCGGCAGCGGCATCGGCTGGGACGAACCCGAGAACTCGATGGCTGGGTTGCCACCATTGGCCTGGCCCTCGCCAAGCGGCAACTGGGCCTGGGCGGCCGGCGCTTCGGCAGGCGCCTTGTCACCTTTTTTCGGCATCAACACCGCGGCCGCAACGGCGACCACAACCACAGCGGACAGCGCGAGCACATGTTTTTTAGGCATCTTGAACCCCATGGATGGTCGCTTGGCCGTCGAACGGCTGGCGATCATGGCTTCGATCAAAGTGTCACGGGCGACCTGGTTGATGTTGCCAGGCCAGCCGTCAGAGTTTTCATGGATATCGACGATCTGTTCACGGCTGAACACCTCGATGCCCCGGCCAGCACCTTCCAGGCGCTGCTCCAGGTACTCGCGGGTTTCTTCTTCACTGTAGGGGGCGAGTTCGATGATGTGGAAGCGTTCTTCCTCGATATTGATCTCGTCCAGCCCGGCAATCAGCGACGGCTCACCGAACAGGAACACATGCGGGCGCCCTTCCGGCACACCCGCCGCCAATTCCAGCAACGCTTGGAGTGCCGACTCGTCGAGTTGTTCCGCATCGTCCACCAGCAAGTACACTTCCTGGCCGGTCAGTGCCAGTTGCACCACCTTGGCCAGGATCGCCTGCATTTCGGCCTCGGCCACATCCAGGCTCTGCGCGACCTGGCCGAGTACGCTGGCGGCATCGCTGGCGCCACGGGCGGACACCACCACGCTCTGCACCGCCTGCTTGTTGGTACTGGCCACCAGGGCCTGGCGCAGCAGGGTCTTGCCGCTGCCCAGCGGGCCGGTGACAACCAGCATCAGCTGGCTGTAGCGCGCCAGGTGGTGCAGTTGGCCGAGCACGGGCTTGCGCTGGGCCGGGAAGAACTTGAAGCCGGGCACGCGGGGCGCGAACGGATCGTGGCTCAACTGGTAATGGTCGAGAAAGGCCTCATCGGCATGCAAACTGGTCATTGCGCTGTCACAACCTCAAAGCTGGGCCACGATCGCGCGGTAATCCGCCGACAACGTGGCCTGTAGAATCTCTTTCGGATAGTCGTCGGTCACCACGGCCTCGCCCATCTGGCGCAGCAGCACCAGACGCAGACGGCCGTCGAGCACCTTCTTGTCGACCGCCATGTGCTCCATGAAATGCGCCGGGGTCATTTCCTGTGGTGGCACCACCGGCAAACCTGCGTCCTGCAACAGGCGGATTCCGCGATCGCGCTCGGTCTGGTCGATCCAGCCAAGGCGCATGGACATCTCCAGGGCCATCACCGTGCCCGCCGCCACGGCTTCGCCGTGCAGCCACACGCCGTAACCCATGTGGGTCTCGATGGCATGCCCGAAGGTATGCCCCAGGTTCAGCGTGGCGCGTACGCCAGACTCGCGCTCGTCGGCACCCACCACCGCGGCCTTGGCCGCGCAGGAGCGGCGGATGGCTTCGGTCAGCGCCACCGGGTCGAGGGCACGCAGCGCCTGCATATTGTCCTCGAGCCAGGCGAGAAACGGCTTGTCGCAGATCAGGCCGTACTTGATCACTTCGGCCAGGCCTGCGGACAGCTCGCGCGCCGGCAGGGTCTTGAGGCTGGTGGTGTCGATCAGCACCGCATTGGGCTGGTAGAAGGCACCGACCATGTTCTTGCCCAGCGGGTGGTTGATGCCGGTCTTGCCGCCAACCGAAGAGTCGACCTGGGACAGCAACGTGGTCGGCACCTGGATGAAGTCGACGCCGCGCTGGTAGCAGGCGGCAGCGAAGCCGGCCATGTCACCGATCACGCCGCCACCCAGGGCGACCACGGTAGTGCGGCGGTCGTGCCGTGCAGTCAGCAGGCCATCGAAGATCAGTTGCAGGGTTTCCCAGTTCTTGTGGGCTTCGCCATCGGGCAATACCACCGGCAGCACCGAATAGGCACCCAGGGTCTTGCTCAGGCGTTCGAGATACAGAGGCGCGACGGTCTCGTTGGAAACGATGGCAACCTGCCGCCCGGCGATGTGCGGCGCCAGCAGCTCGGGCTGGTCCAGCAGGCCTTCGCCAATGTAGATCGGGTAGCTACGCTCGCCCAGGTCGACCTTTAGTGTCTGCATGTATCCCCACAATGTACTTGGGCGCGGCGCCGTTCAGGCACCCGCGCGGTAACGTTGAACCTCGCCTCGGCGCTGGTGGCCGAGAATAGTCCCGGGCTAACGGGGCGGCAACTGCTGCAAGCGCTCGAGAATATCGATCACCACCATGCGTGGTGGCCGCTCGTCGGTTTCCACTACCAGGTCGGCGATCTCGCGGTAGAGCGGGTCGCGGGTTTCCAGCAGGGCGCGCAAGGTCGCCTCGGGATTGGCGGTGCGCAGCAGGGGGCGATTGCGATCGCGCGCGGTGCGGCCAACCTGCTGTTCCACCGAAGCATGCAGGTAGATCACCCGGCCACCCTGGTGAAGGGCCTGGCGGTTGGCTTCGCGCATTACCGCGCCACCGCCGGTCGCCAGGACCACGCCGTCGAGTGCGCACAGCTCGGCGATCATCGCCTGCTCGCGGTCACGGAAACCCGGCTCGCCTTCCTTGTCGAAAATCCACGGGATGTTGGCGCCGCATCGCAGTTCGATTTCCTTGTCGGAATCCTTGAACAGCAGGCGCAGCTCTTTGGCCAATAGGCGTCCGATGGTGCTTTTACCAGCGCCCATGGGCCCCACAAGTATCAAATTTCGCACAGAATCAACGACTCACAGCAATCGCCTGGTCACTCATGATACGCGGAGTCAGGAAGACCAGCAGCTCGGATTTTTTCTCTTGTAATGCATCGCGTCGAAACAGCCGCCCAACATACGGCAGATCGCCGAAAAATGGCACCTTGTCGACCACATTGTTTTGCGAAGTCGAGTACACGCCACCAATCACGATCGTTTCACCGTCCACCACGCGAACCTTGGCATTGACCTCGTTCTTGCGGATCGGCGGTACGTTGTTCAAGGCATTGACGTAATCCGGCTCGTCCTTGGTCACCCTGACGGTCATGATCACCTTGTTGTCCGGGGTGATCTGCGGGGTCACCTCCAGCGACAACGAGGCTTCGCGGAACGCTACCGAGGTGGCGCCGCTCTTGCTGGTTTCCTGGTACGGCACCTCGGTACCCTTGAGGATCCTGGCCGTTTCCTTGTCGGCCGTGACCACCTTGGGCTGCGAGATGATTTCGCCGTTGCCGCTCTTTTCCATGGCACTCAGCTCCAGGTCGAGCAGCACGTCGCCACGCAGCAGGCCCAGGCCGATACTGCCGCCCACCCGCTCCACCCCGAGGTCGACGAACAGGTCCTTGCCCGGCAGCGGGTCTTCAACGTAAAGCGGCCCACCCCAGCGCACCCCCAGGCTTTTTTCGTAATCGACGTTGGCCTCGACGATACGCGCCTCGATCGCCACCTGGCGCACCGGTACGTCCAACTGCGCCACCAGTTGCCTCAGCTCGGCAAGGCGCTCGGCCGGCAGGTGTACCACCAGCGTATTGGTGCGCTCATCGACACTCAGGCTGCCCCGACCGGTGAGGATGCCGTCATCCGCCAGGCTCGCCAGCAGCAGCTCCGCAAGTTCGGCGGCCTTGGCGTGATGGATGGGCAACAGCTCCCGGCGCAACGGCTGCAACTGCGCATCCAGCGCCTGGCCCACACGGGCATCGACAGACTGCGCGGCAAACTCGGCCGCAGGCGCCACCAGCAGCACATTGCCCTCCTGGCGCCGGGCCAGGCCCTTGCTGCGCAGCACCAGGTCCAGCGCCTGGTCCCATGGCACGTCCTGCAAGCGCAAGGTGACGCTACCCTGCACGGCATCGCTGGCGACCAGGTTGACGCCAGCATAGTCAGCCAGCACCTGCAGCACCGAGCGCACTTCCACATCCTGGAAGTTCAGCGACAGTGGTTCACCCTGATAAGGCGTCGCCGACGCCAGCGGGACCGGTAGCAGGGCTGCCAGCATCCATCTCATCAATGTTTTCATCGTCGTCCGGGGCCTCCTTGCCCAGGTGCTTTGCGAGTGTGATGAACGCCGTGCGTTCATGCCACACCCCTGCCATGAACAGCCGTTCGCGCACTTCGACCTGGGTTTGATCAACCCTCGCCACCACCCCCTGGTCACGCCCGACCCGGTCCCCAGGGCGCACGCGATAGAGCCTGCCGGCCGCCATCAGCAGTGCTTCGTGTTCCGCCCCACGCGACAGGCTGCCGACCATCTCCAGTTGCGCCAAAGGCACGTCGGCCAACCCGCTGCCCGTCAATCGCGTCGCCCCAGGCGCAAACGGGTCGACCGGGGGCGCTGCCGTCACGCCCCTGGCCGGCATGCGCGCAAGCATCGCAGGCTCCGGCACTGGCGCCAGCGCCTGATAGGCATCAACCCGCAACTGCAGGCGCAGCAGGCCAGGCTTGCCATCGGCTGCAGCCAGCTGCAGGTCACCGCTGCGCAGCACACGCGCCTGGCCCAACCAGTCGCCCAGCCACTGGCGCAAGGCCGCGTATTGCCCCACCACCTGTAGCTCCAGCGGTACCTTGCGAAAGCCAGCCTGTTGTTCGTCTTCATGTACATCGAAGCGCTCGATGAGCAAGCCATGCGCATGCCCCGACGCTGCCAGGCGCTCGAGCAGGTCGCTCATGCCCTCCCCGGCCGCCAGGTGCCAGTACGCCTCCCGCAAGCGTCGCTCGGCAATGGCCACAGACGCCTGGAGCTGCTCCAGTTCGGCCAGCTGCACCGCGCCGGCTGAATGCTGTTCGTGCAACTCGGCGTGCCGGGCCTCCTCCTGCGCATGCTGCTGCAGCGCTGCCGGGAGACGTATGGCGCAGCCCAGGCCGAACAACGCCAAGGCCACCAGCACTGGCGCCAGCTGCCTGAAGCGGCTGGAGCGCTCGGCCATGGCCAGCCAGCCGAGCACCTGTGCAGCATTCACGACCAGAACGCCGAAACGCGCGCACCCAGCAGGAATTCATCGCCGCCCGGCAGGCTCCTGATGCGCTTGAGCTCCAGACCAACCAGCGCACTCGAGCGGCTCAGGTCCCGCATGAACTGCGCGACCACGGCACCGGACGTGGCCAGCCCGGTCATCTGCAGGCTGCCGTCTTCCAGGCTGAGGTCGAGCAGTTGCACACCCACTGGCAGCGCCCGCTCGAGGTCAGCGAACACCCCGGCCAGCACATCCTGGTTGGCACGCAGGCCTTCCAGCGCCACCGCACGTGCCAGTAGCGCCTCATGCTGCGCACGCACATCGGCCAGCGGCTGCAATTGTTCGCCCAACACCTCAAGGGCCGCCTGGTGGCGGATATTGGCCAGCGCCTGCTGCTGCCCGCGCTGGCGGGCCAGCTGGTCGACCAGCGTCACGCCACACAGGGCCAGCAACGCGCCGGCGACCAGTCGCCTGCGGAAAGACCGCAACGCAGCCTGGCGTTGCCGTTCGCGCCAGGGCAGAAGGTTCAGCCGCATCATCGGCGCAACCCTCCGAGAGCCAGGGCGCACGCCAGGATCATCGCGCCATCGACGTGTTCCAGGCGCGCCAGGTCGGGTACCAGGCGACACGGCAGGTTCAACCGGGAGCCGAGGCTGTGCAACTGGCTTGGTTCGATCGGAGAACAGCTGGCGATCAACAGACAATCGGGCAAAGGCTCACCGGCGAGCAGGGCCAGCAGGCGCTCCGGCAGCGCCCCGGCTATCGTCGACAGCCCCAGGTTCAGCTCACGCCGTTGCTGAGGCCGACCCGCCTGCCAGCCATGAAGGGTGGTGCTTTGCGCCTCGATACGCAGCAGCGCCGAGCTTTGGTGCCTGGCCAGCGGCAGCATGCGCCCCAAGGCAATGCTGTCGACCTCCACGGCCTCCAGTTGCAACCCGGCCTCCTCGACGATGCCCTCAAGTGGCGCCAGTGCACTCTGCCGACACGCAGCCACCATCACCTCGGCGCAGCCTGGCTGGACGCTAGAGCCTCCCAGTACCTGAAAATCCAGGGCCAGGTCTTCCAGCGGAAATGGAAACAGCCGTTCGGCGTCAGCCAGCAGCTGCGCCTCCATTTCTGACCCGCCCTGTTCAACCGGCAGGTGGCACAGCTTGCAGATCACCTGGTTGCCCGGCAGTGCCAGCGCGACCCGGCGCTGCCTGAGGCCGCTGCGTCGGTAGGCGCGCCTCAAGGCAGCCGCCACGGCGCCAGGCTCTGCCGCCCAGTCACCGCCAGCCGGTGATTCGAACGGTTCTTGTACCGAGGCAAGCACCCGGCAGCGCCGGTTACGCCGCTGCAGTTGCACAATCCGAACGGAGTCGGGGGCAATTTCCACCCCCACGAGTGAACCGGCATCCTTGCCGAAGCGTCCTAGCATCGTGGCATCCTTGTTGTCTGTCGCCGCCATCTGTCGCGGCTACCTGCCCCAACCCCGCGTCAACACTAGGCCGCGCCGGCCCATCGAGGCGACGGGCAGCCTGGCCGGTAACCCGGAGAGGCGAAAAAATGCTTATAATGCCCAGCGTTTTTTGGTCCGCCGGACCTGCGTGCAATCCACTCCCAACCTGGACACCGAAAAGCCTTGATACGTCTGCTGAAGTTCTTCTGGTGGTCTTCCGTCGCAGTCATCTGCGCGCTCGTACTCGGTGTGAGCGGTGCGTTTCTGTATCTTAGCCCCAGCCTGCCCTCGGTCGAGTCGCTCAGAAGCATCCAGTTGCAGATCCCCCTCAGGGTGTACAGCAGCGACGGCAAGCTGATTGCCGAGTTCGGCGAAATGCGCCGCTCGCCGATCCGCTTCGCGGAAATTCCCCCACAATTCATCCAGGCGCTTCTGTCGGCCGAGGACGACAATTTCCTCAACCACTATGGTGTCGACCCCAGCAGCCTGATGCGCGCCGCGACCCAGCTGGTGAAAACCGGCCATATCCAGACCGGCGGCAGTACCATCACCATGCAGGTGGCGAAGAACTTCTTCCTCACCAGCGAGCGCAGCTTCTCGCGCAAGACCAACGAGATTCTGCTGGCCCTGCAGATCGAGCGCGAGCTGACCAAGGACGAGATCCTCGAGCTGTACGTGAACAAGATCTACCTGGGCAACCGCGCCTACGGTATCGATGCCGCCGCGCAGGTGTACTACGGCAAGTCGATCCGCGACGTGAGCCTGGCGCAGATGGCGATGATCGCCGGCCTGCCCAAGGCACCCTCGCGCTTCAACCCGCTGGCCAACCCGGTGCGCGCCAAGGAGCGCCGCGACTGGATCCTCGGCCGCATGTACAAGCTGGGCAAGATCGACGAAGCCAGCTACCAGGCAGCCCTGGCCGAGCCGCTCAACGCCAGCTACCACGTGCCCACGCCTGAAGTGAATGCACCTTACATCGCCGAAATGGCCCGCGCCGAAATGGTCGGCCGCTACGGCAGCGACGCCTACACCGAAGGCTTCCGCGTCACCACCACGGTGCCCAGCGACATGCAGGAAATGGCCAACAAGGCCATCCTCAACGGCCTCTCCGACTACGACGAGCGCCACGGCTACCGCGGCCCCGAAGCACGCTTCCCGGGCCGCACCCAGGCGGCCTGGCTGCAGGAACTGGGCAAGCAGCGCAGCCTTGGCGGCCTGGAGCCGGCCATCGTCACCCAGGTCGAAAAAACCGGCCTCAAGGTGCTGACCCGCAGCGGCCAGGAAGAGCTGGTGGCCTGGGACACCATGAAATGGGCCCGCCCGTTCATCAATAGCAACTCCCAGGGCCGTGCGCCGCAGTCGCCGGCAGACGTGGCCCAGGTCGGCGACCTGGTGCGCCTGCAGCGCCTGGAAGATGGCAAGTTCAAGTTCAGCCAGGTACCTGGCGCGCAGAGTGCGCTGGTCACCCTCGACCCTTACAACGGCGCCATCCGCGCCCTGGTCGGCGGTTTCTCGTTCGAGCAGAGCAACTACAATCGTGCCATGCAGGCCAAGCGGCAGCCGGGCTCGAGCTTCAAACCGTTCATCTACAGCGCCGCCCTGGACAGTGGCTACACCGCATCCAGCCTGGTCAACGACGCACCGATCGTGTTCGTCGACGAGTATCTGGACAAGGTCTGGCGACCGAAGAACGACACCAACACCTTCCTTGGCCCGATCCGCATGCGCGAAGCGCTGTACAAGTCGCGCAACCTGGTGTCGATCCGCCTGCTGCAGGCCATGGGCGTGGACCGCACCATCGACTACATCGCCAAGTTCGGCTTCAACAAGCAGGACCTGCCGCGCAACCTGTCGCTGGCACTGGGCACCGCCACCCTGACCCCGATGGAAATCGCCACAGGCTGGAGTACTTTCGCCAACGGCGGCTACAAGATCACCCCGTACCTGATCGATCGCATCGAAAGCCGCAGCGGCGAGACGTTGTTCACCGCCAACCCGGCCCGGGTACCGCAAGGTGCCGAGGACCAGGCAGGTGTGGCCGCGCCCGAACAGCCGATCAGCACCGCCGCCATGCCGGGCGAGGCACCCGCAGCCTTCAGCCAGGTGGCGCCTGCACCGCAGGCGCCGGCCGTGGCCGAGCAGATCATCGACGGGCGCACCACCTACATCCTCACCAGCATGCTGCAGGACGTGATCAAGCGCGGTACCGGCCGCCGGGCGCTGGCCCTGGGCCGCACCGACCTGGCAGGCAAGACCGGTACCACCAACGAGTCCAAGGACGCCTGGTTCTCCGGCTACAACGCCGACTACGTGACCACCGTGTGGGTCGGTTTCGACCAGCCCGAAACCCTTGGTCGCCGCGAGTACGGCGGTACGGCGGCACTGCCGATCTGGATGAGCTTCATGGGCGCGGCACTCAAGGACAAGCCTGCGCATGCGCCGGCAGAGCCGGAAGGCATCCTCAGCCTGCGCGTCGACCCGGTCAGCGGCCGTGCCGCTTCGCCGAGCACACCGAATGCCTACTTCGAGCTGTTCAAGGCCGAAGACTCGCCGCCGTCGGTGGACGAACTGGGCACTGGCGCAGCACCGGGCAGCCCGTTGCCGGCGGATGAAGCGGCGCCGATGGATCTGTTCTAAGAGCCCTCGAAGGCAACACCGACCCTGTGGGAGCGGGCATGCCCGCGAACACCGGCGTAGCCGGTGCCAGCCTCCGCGTTGGATTCTTCGCGGGCACGCCCGCTCCCACAAAGGCCGCGCCAACCCCACCGGCAAACAAAAAGCCCCGGCTCATACGAGCCGGGGCTTTTTTGTGTCGCCAGGCAGCAATCAGCCTTTGAACACGTCATCCACGCTGGTCAGCGGGTAGTGCTTCGGATACGGCAGGGTAGCCACGCCGGATTCGATGGCGGCCTTGGCCACAGCGTCGGAAACGACGGTGATCAGGCGAGCGTCCAGCGGCTTCGGAATGATGTACTCACGGCCAAATTCCAGAGCCTGTACGCCGTAGGCGTCGCACACTTCCTTCGGCACTGGCAGCTTGGCCAGGTCTTTCAGGGCGATGGCGGCGGCGATCTTCATTTCTTCGTTGATGCGCTTGGCGCGAACGTCCAGGGCACCACGGAAGATGAACGGGAAGCCCAGTACGTTGTTGACCTGGTTCGGGTAGTCGGAACGACCGGTAGCCATGATCACGTCGCTGCGAGTGGCGTGCGCCAGCTCTGGCGAGATTTCCGGGTCCGGGTTCGAGCAGGCGAACACGATCGGGTTGGCAGCCATCGACTTCAGGCCTTCGGCGCTCAGCAGGTTCGGGCCGGACAGGCCTACGAACACGTCGGCACCGTCGAGGGCGTCAGCCAGGGTGCGCTTGTCGGTGGCGTGGGCGAACTGCGCCTTGTACTGGTTCAGGTCGTCACGGCCAGCGTGGATCACGCCACTGCGGTCGATCATGTAGATGTTCTCGACCTTGGCACCCATGCTCACCAGCAGCTTCATGCAGGAGATGGCGGCAGCGCCGGCACCCAGGCAGACGATCTTGGCGTCTTCCAGCTTCTTGCCGGCGATTTCCAGGGCGTTGATCATGCCGGCCGCGGTGACGATGGCGGTACCGTGCTGGTCATCGTGGAATACCGGGATGTCGCACTGTTCGATCAGGGTGCGCTCGATTTCGAAGCACTCAGGCGCCTTGATGTCTTCGAGGTTGATGCCACCGAAGGTGATCGAGATGCGGCGAACGGTGTCGATGAACGCCTGCGGGCTTTCCGATTCCACTTCGATGTCGAACACGTCGATACCGGCGAAACGCTTGAACAGAACACCCTTGCCTTCCATGACCGGCTTGGAAGCCAGTGGGCCGAGGTCACCCAGACCGAGGATGGCGGTGCCATCGGAAATCACCGCAACCAGGTTGCCTTTGCCGGTGTATTTGTAAGCCAGCTCTGGATCACGGCCGATTTCACGCACGGGCTCAGCAACACCTGGGCTGTAGGCCAGGGCGAGGTCACGGGCGGTGGCGGTGGGCTTGGAGAGTTCGACGCTCAGTTTCCCCGGACGAGGTTGAGCGTGATATTCGAGAGCGGCGGTTTTCAGGTCTGACATGGTGGGCATTCCGCTATTTACTGTTCTGACGGACCGCCGAGGATACGCAAAGAGCCGGGGAGCCACAAGACTGGTCGGTCACTTGTGTCAAGGCCTTTAGCCTACGACTTTACGCTATAACCCACGGGGCATACGGCTAACAGTGTGTACAATCCAATAGCGAAATGTCTACATCTTTTAGCCTGAAATGCGCTCCAACATGCTCGGATCGGTCAACGGCAACAGCCAGCGTCGCTGCCCGGGCTTGAGGCCGCCCTTGCGGGAACGATCCAGCACCCAGCCACGCGCCTCGACTTGGCGTCCCTTGAGGTTATCGAAGAAGCTGGCGGGGAAGTTGCGCTGCAGACGAGCGGGAACCTGCAGCACCACCGCACCGTCCAGGTTCAGCCAAACCCCGCCACGGTTGCGCTCCACGCCTTCGATGCGGCCCGCAATGACCGCGAAACCCGACTGCCGGACATCCCCGGCACGCACCACCGGCGAACGACGCCACAGCCCGGAGCCAGCCTTGCGCGCAGCCTGCTCGGCAAGCTGCTGGCAAGCGCTGAGGCGCACATTTGGGGCAACCGCGACGCGATAGCCCAAGCCCTCGCTGAGCAACTGTGCTTCGATATTGTCGCCATTGCGGCCGTAGATATGCGCCAGCGTGCGGCCGTATTTGTCCTTGGCCTCTACGCCCGGCTCCAGCCCGACGCGCCCGTCGCTGGCCTTGACCAAGGCCTGCAAACGCTGCTTGGCGGCCTCGGCATAGGGCTCGCTGGTGCGCCCGTTACGGCCGATTTCCGGGGCATTGATGCCGATCAGTCGCACGCTGCGGCCATCGACCAGACGCAAGGTATCGCCATCGACCACCTGGCGCACCGCCACCTGCTGAGGGCTGCCTGGTAGCGGGCAGAACGCCAGGGCCGGGAAATGCCAGATGACGCCCATAAAAAAGGCGCCCACAAGGGGCGCCTTTTTTTGCAGCAATGCGAAACCCGAGGGGTTCGCCATGCGCATGATTACTTCTTGGTACCGAACATACCGAAGCGATCGGCGAACTTCTGTACGCGACCACCGGTGTCCAGGACTTTCTGCTTACCGGTGTAGAACGGGTGGCACAGGTTGCAAACGTCGATCGCCAGGGTGCTGCCCAGGGTCGAACGGGTTTCAAACTTGTTGCCGCAGCTGCAGGTGACTGCAACTACTTCGTAGTTCGGATGAATATCTGCTTTCATGGTCACTTCCTCGAGCTGCGTGCCGCCACCCAACACCAATTGTTGAATACCGCACGTAATTAGGCGGCGAATAATACCAGAGCATCACGCCAACGCAAGTTGTCGCTTGCACCGACCGTCGTCTGCTAGGCTCGCCAGTCTTTGAAACGCCCTCCGAGACTTTCCGCGTGTCCGACGTCATCCTGCGCCTTGCCCTGCCCTCCCCGCTGCGTCGCCTGTTCGACTACAAGGCGCCGGCAAGCATGGCGCGCCAGGCCTTGACTCCGGGCATGCGCATTCGCGTGCCATTTGGCCGCCGCGAAATGATCGGCGTGCTGGTGGAGGTGTGCGAGCAGAGCGAAGTGCCCGCCGACAAGCTCAAGCCGGCCAGCGCCCTGCTCGACCCGGTGTCGCCGATCCCGCCGTCGCTGTTCAAGTTATGCCTGTGGACCGCCCAGTACTACCAACACAGCCTGGGTGACACCCTGAGCTGGGCATTGCCGACCCTGCTGCGCCAGGGCGAGCCCGCCGAGATGCGCCAGGAGCGCTTCTGGCACGTCGCCCCCGGCGCCCGCCTGGAAGACCCGCGCATCGCCCGCGCACCGCGCCAGCGCGATGCCCTCAAGACCCTTGCCCAGCACCCGCACGGCGTGGCCCACAGCTTGCTGGCCAAGCTCAACCTGAACAAGGACAGCCTCGACCTGCTGCTGGCCAAGGACCTGGTGCAGATCGAGGTCCGCCGCCACCTGCCGTCGCTGCGCCACGAACACTGGCTGGCACAGCCGGAGCTGCCGCTCAACGAAGAGCAACGCGACGCCTTCGACGCCGTGCGCGAAGGCTTTGGCGGCTTCGGCGCCTTCCTGCTGGCCGGTGTCACCGGCAGCGGCAAGACCGAGGTGTACCTGCAGCTGATCCGCGAAACACTGGAAGCCGGCAAGCAGGCCCTGGTGCTGATCCCGGAGATCAACCTCGGCCCGCAGACCCTGGCCCGCTTCGAGCAACGCTTCAACGCCCGCATCGCCCTGCTGCATTCGGCGGTGAACGACCGCGAACGCCTGGATGCCTGGCTGGCAGCCAGGGACGGCGAGGCCGACATCATCATCGGCACCCGCTCGGCGCTGTTCACGCCGATGAAGAACCCCGGCCTGATCATCATCGACGAGGAGCACGACGGCTCCTATAAACAGCAGGAAGGCTTGCGCTACCACGCCCGCGACCTGGCGCTGGTGCGCGCCCACCAGGAAAACGTCCCGATCCTGCTAGGTTCTGCCACGCCATCGCTGGAAACCCTGCACAACGCCCTGACCGGCCGCTACCGCCTGCTGCGCATGAACCAGCGCGCCGGCGGTGCCCGCCCGCCACGCATGCTGCGCCTGGATGTGAAGAGCCTGCCGCTGGACAGCGGCATCAGCGGCCCACTGCAGCAGGCCATCCGCCAAACCCTGGAAGCGGGCCAGCAAGTACTGGTGTTCCTCAACCGCCGCGGTTTCGCCCCGACCTTGCTGTGCCACGATTGTGGCTGGCTGTCCGAATGCCCGCGCTGCGATGCGCGCATGACCGTGCACCAGCGCTCCGGCGTGCTGCGTTGCCACCATTGCGGCTATGACGAGCGCCTGCCGCAGCAGTGCCCGCAGTGCAACCACGTTGACCTGCGCCCGGTCGGCGCCGGCACAGAGCGTGCCGAGGAACGCCTGAAAGTGCTGTTCCCGGATTACCCGATCCTGCGTGTGGACCGCGACAGCACGGCGCGCAAGGACGCCATGCACAACCTGTTCAGCACCATCCAGCGCGGCCAGCCGAGCATCCTCGTCGGCACCCAGATGCTCGCCAAGGGCCATCACTTCCCGCGGGTGACCCTGGTGGCCATCCTCGATGCCGATGGCGGGCTGTTCTCCGGCGATTTCCGCGCCAGCGAACGCATGGCGCAGCTGATCGTGCAGGTTGCCGGGCGGGCCGGGCGGGCCGAGGAACCCGGCAAGGTCATCATCCAGACCCACCTGGCCGACCATCCGCTGCTGGTGCAGCTTACCGAGCAGGGCTACTTCGCCTTCGCCGAGCAGGCCCTGGACGAACGCCGCGCCGCCGGGCTGCCGCCTTACTCGCACCTGGCGCTGCTGCGTGCCGAAGCGCACAAGCCCGGGCAGGCCGAAGGTTTCCTCGACGAGGCCTGCGCCGCCGCCGAGCGCCTGGTGGCCGAACAGCGCCTGCCCGGCATCGAGTTGCTGGGGCCGGTGCCAGCACCGATGGAGCGCCGCGCCGGGCGCTTCCGCGCGCAACTGTTGATACAGGCCAATACGCGGGCGCCTTTGCATCGACTGATCAGCGCCTGGTTGCTAGTGTTGGAGCAGATGCCGAGCGGGCGCCAGGTGCGGTGGTCGCTGGATGTCGACCCGGTAGACCTGTACTGAATCGACCGGCCTCATCGCCGGCAAGCCAGCTCCCACAGGTTGCGCGCGCTCTTCTGTGGGAGCTGGCTTGCCGGCGATGAGGCCCTCGAACGCAACATGGAACCCTTGATGGTTGCACCCCAAAGGTTGGCAACCCGCCCCCAGCCACGGATAATGCCCAGTTTTTCCACCTGCGCATCCAAGCGCTCCACCGCGCTTGCGGTCGAAAAGAGATCCCCATGAAAGACACCATTCGCCAGCTGATCCAGCAAGCCCTCACCCAACTCGTCACCGACGGTGTGCTGCCTGAAGGGCTGTCGCCGGCGATCCAGGTGGAAAACGCCCGGGACAAGACCCACGGCGACTTCGCCAGCAACATCGCCATGATGCTGGCCAAGCCGGCCGGCATGAAGCCGCGCGACCTGGCCGAGAAACTGATCAATGCCCTGCCGGCCAGCGCCGACATCAGCAAGGTCGAGATCGCCGGCCCCGGCTTCCTCAACTTCTTCCAGAACACCGACGCCCTGGCCAACCGCCTGGATGCCGCACTGGCCGACGCCCACCTGGGCGCGCGCAAGGCCGGCCCTGCGCAAAAGGTTGTGATCGACATGTCGGCACCCAACCTGGCCAAGGAGATGCACGTCGGCCACCTGCGTTCGACCATCATCGGTGACAGCGTGGCGCGCGTGCTGGAGTTCCTCGGCGATGACGTGATCCGCCAGAACCACGTGGGCGACTGGGGCACCCAGTTCGGCATGCTGCTGGCCTACCTGGAAGAAAACCCGATCACCAGCGACGAGCTGTCGGACCTGGAAAACTTCTACCGCGCCGCCAAGAAACGCTTCGACGAATCCGAAGAATTCGCCACCCGCGCCCGCGGCCTGGTGGTCAAGCTGCAGGCCGGCGACCCGGACTGCATGGCCCTTTGGACGCGCTTCAAGGACATTTCGCTGTCGCACTGCCAGAAGACCTACGAGCTGCTCAACGTCAAACTGACCATGGCCGACGTGATGGGTGAAAGCGCCTACAACGACGACCTGGCCAACGTGGTCGCCGACCTCAAGGCCAAGGGCCTGCTGGTCGAAGACCAGGGCGCACAGTGCGTGTTCCTCGACGAGTTCAAGAACAGCGAAGGCGAACCTCTGCCGGTTATCGTGCAGAAGGCCGACGGCGGCTACCTGTACGCCACCACCGACCTGGCTGCCGTGCGCTACCGCAGCAACGTGCTCAAGGCAGACCGCGCCCTGTACTTCGTCGACCAGCGCCAGGCCCTGCACTTCAACCAGGTGTTCGAAGTTGCACGCCGCGCAGGCTTCGTCGGCCACCCGATGCAGATGGAGCACATGGGCTTCGGCACCATGAACGGCGCCGATGGCCGCCCGTTCAAGACCCGTGACGGTGGCACCGTGAAGCTGATCGACCTGCTCACCGAGGCCAAGGAGCGCGCCTACGCGCTGGTCAAGGAAAAGAACCCGAGCCTGGCCGACGAAGAGCTGCGCCACATCGGCGAAGTGGTTGGCATTGGCGCAGTGAAGTACGCCGACCTGTCCAAGCACCGCACCAGCGACTACAGCTTCAACTTCGAGCTGATGCTCAACTTCGAAGGCAACACCGCGCCTTACCTGCTGTACGCCTACACCCGCGTGGCCGGCGTATTCCGCAAACTGGGCAAAGGCTTCGATGAAGTCGACGGCAACATCGTGCTGCAGGCTGCCCACGAGCAAGACCTGGCCGCGCGCCTGGCGCAGTTTGGCGAAATCCTCAACAACGTCGCCGACAAGGGCACGCCGCACGTGCTGTGCAGCTACCTGTACGACCTGGCCGGCCTGTTCTCCAGCTTCTACGAGAATTGCCCGATTCTTGCCGCCGAAACCCCGCAGCAGCAGCAGAGCCGCCTGCGCCTGGCGGCGCTGACCGGCCGCACCCTCAAGCAAGGTCTGGAACTGCTCGGCCTGGAAACCCTGGAGCGCATGTAAGTTGGCTGCCAAGAAAAAACCCGCACCCAAACGCGGCGCCAGCCGCCAGACGGCGCCGGCCAAGCAGCCGATTCCCGGTTGGGTATGGCTGGCGGTCGGCCTGACCGTAGGCGCGTTCATCGTGTTCCTGATGAAGCTCGAGCCCGGTGGCGAAGACATCAAGCGCACCAAGCCCGAGCAGCAGAAGGCGGAGAAAGTGGCCGAAGCCGGCAAGCCGGCGCAGGCCACCCCGCAGCAGCCGGTGAAGCCGAAGTACGACTTCTACACGCTGCTGCCGGAGTCCGAGGTGATCGTGCCGCCGGAGGCCGTGCCAGAGAAGACGCCACCCGTCCCGGCCCAGCCGGTGACCCCGGTGACGCCGGCCGAAGCGGCGAAGATCGACACGGCGCGAGCCCAGGCGGCGCTGATGGGCCAGACCCCGCCACCGGCACCACCGGTGATCAAGCCGGCGGCAACCACCCAGTTCTTCCTGCAGGCTGGTTCGTTCCGCAAGCAGGCCGATGCCGACAAGGTGCGTGCGCAGATCATCCTGCTGGGCCAGTCGGTGAAGGTGGAGTCGGGCACGGTCAAGGACGAAACCTGGTACCGCGTACTGGTGGGCCCTTTCAGCAACCGCGAGCAGCTGACCGGGGCGCAGAAGCAGCTGGCCGGGGCAGGTTTCAGCAACCTGCTGCTGCAACAGCGGCAGACCCGTCAGTAACCTGCGTTTGCGGCCCTGTGGGAGCGGCCTTGTGTCGCGAAAGGGCCGCAAAGCGGCCCCAGGATTTCAGCGGTGCTGCTGAGCATGCTGGGGCTGCTTTGCAGCCCTTTCGCGACACAAGGCCGCTCCCACAAGGGCTGTGCGTCAACCCCGCCCCGCATTCCGCTCGGAAACCTGGCTGTTCAGCGTCCAGAAGTCATACAGCACCCCCACCAGGAACAGCCCGCCGGTAAAGAAGTAGATGATCGCGGTGATCCACTTGCCCTGATACAGCCGGTGCAGCCCAAACACCCCGAGGAAGGTCAGCAGGATCCAGGCGATGTTGTAGTCAATGCGCCCGGACTGGAACCTGAGGTCGGCTTCACGGTCCATGGACGGGATCAGGAACAGGTCGATCAACCAGCCGATGCCCAGCAGGCCCAGGGTGAAGAACCAGATGGTGCCGGTTACTGGCTTGCCGTAATAGAAACGATGCGACCCGGTAAAGCCGAAAATCCATAGCAGGTAGCCAATGGTCTTGCTGTGGGTGTCGTGAAACGGCGCCCCCTGTTGATAACTGTTCATTCATAGCCCCCGTGGGTTATCCGAAAATTTTCTAAAAAAAAATGTGACTTTCTTGTCGCAGGCCGACGTACGGCACCTGGACAATCGACCAACGGATCAAAGATTGATCAAAAAGCTGTTATAAAGTTGCGCGCCCAACACATAACTATTCATAAGAGCTTCATCTATGCCGCCTTTACTCAAGACATGGCTGACCCTCTGCCTATTATTGCCCCTGGCCGCCCACGCCACCAATCGTGAGCAACGTCTTCCCAATGGTTTTACCGGCTACACCACCAATGCCTCGGTAAGACACGCACCGGTCAAGCAGACCGCGCTGCGCACCCGCCCAAGCTATGCCGCCAGCAGCCGCAGCGTGCCCGGTGCGCCGGTCGCCGCCATGTCGCCGAAGCAGAGCAGCGATGTGCTCAGCCGTGCGGTGAATGTGCTCGGCACCCCTTATGTCTGGGGCGGCAGCAGCCCGAAGAAAGGCTTCGACTGCAGCGGGCTGGTCAAATACGCCTTCAACGACGTCGCCGACGTCGACCTGCCGCGCACCTCCAATGCCATGGCCCAGGGCCACGGCGTCAAGGTAGCCAAGGGTGACCTGAAGCCAGGTGACCTGATCTTCTTCAACATCAAGAGCCGCCGGGTGAACCACGTTGCCATCTACCTCGGCAACGACCGCTTCATCCATGCTCCACGCCGTGGCAAGCGGGTAAGCATCGACACCCTGAGCAAGCCTTACTGGCAGAAGCATTACGTGGTGGCCAAGCGAGTGCTGCCGAAAGAACAGCAGCAGCTGAACCTGGCCAAGCGCTGATCTGATCGGCGCTCTCCTGTCCGGGCCTCTTCGCGGGTAAACCCGCTCCCACAGGTACACCACAGCATTCGAAGGCTGTGTTATCCATGTGGGAGCGGGTTTACCCGCGAAAGGGCCAGCACAGGCACTATAGATCGCTGATCAGCCCCCTCTCCTTCAACCCTCGCATCGCCCCTTCCATCGTCCGCATCCCGTCCGCACCACCCGCCTGCATCACCGAACACAACTGCGCCATCCGCCCCTCCCGAACCAGGTTACGCACCGCTGGCGTCACCACCAGCACTTCCCGCGCAGCAACCCGCCCACCGCCCGCACGCCTGACCAGCACCTGCGCCACCACCAGGCGCAACGACTCGGCCAGCATCGCCCGCACCAGCGGCTTCTCTTCGGCAGCGAACACCTCCACCAACCGGTCAATGCTGCTCACCGCCGAACGCGTATGCACGGTCGCCAGCACCAGGTGTCCGGTCTCGGCCGCGCGCAAGGCCAGGCGAATGGTTTCCAGGTCGCGCAGCTCACCGATCATGATCACATCCGGGTCCTGGCGCAGGGCACTGCGCAGCCCCTGGGCGAACCCACCACAATGGCGGCCGACCTCACGCTGGTTGACCAGGCTGCGCTGGCTACTGTGGATCACTTCGACAGGGTCTTCGAGGGTGATGATATGCAGAGCCCGATCGCGGTTCAGTTGGTCAAGCAGTGTCGCCAAGGTGCTGGACTTGCCGCTGCCGGTCGGCCCACCCACGAGGATCAAGCCATCGCTGCACTGCGCAACAGCTTGAAACACATCCCCCAGGTCGAGTTCATCGAGTGTGGCGATATGCCCCGGGATCAGGCGAAAGGTGGCCGCAGGGCCATGCAACTGGCGAAACAGGTTCAGCCGAAAGCGCCCCAGCACCGGCAATTCCAGCGCCAGGTCCAGCTCATCACCCCGGGTCCACTGTCGGCGCTGGTCTTCATCCAGCATGGGTGCCATGCCCTCGGTCAAGGCAGCCGGGCCCAAGGTCGGCAGGGCCATGCGCTGCAGCTCGCCATCCAGGCGCAACATCGGTATCTGGCCCGCCGCCAGGTGCAGGTCGGAAGCCCCCGCGTCCACGGCCCGGGCCAACAGGTCGGTCACATCCATGAGACTCCCCAAAGGCCTTCAAGTAGGTAGAATGCCGCAAACCCCACAGCCGCCGGCATCAGTCCATGTCCACCCTAGCAGACAACCTTTCCGCTATTTCCGCCCGTATCGCCAGCGCTGCCCAGGCTGCCGGGCGTGAACCGGCCAGCGTCCAGTTGCTGGCCGTGAGCAAGACCAAGCCAGCCAGCGCCATCCGCGAGATCCACGCCGCCGGCGTGTGCGATTTCGGGGAAAACTACCTACAGGAAGCGCTGACAAAGCAGCAGGCGCTCGGCGACCTGCCCTTGATCTGGCACTTCATCGGCCCCATTCAGTCGAACAAGACCAAAGCCATCGCCGAGCATTTCGACTGGGTACATTCCGTGGACCGCCTGAAAATCGCCCAACGCCTCTCGGAGCAGCGCCCGGCCGGGCTGGCGCCACTGAACATCTGCCTGCAGGTGAACGTCAGCGGCGAAGACAGCAAATCCGGCTGCGCCCCCGCCGACCTGCCGGCCCTGGCCAAGGCGGTAGCCGCGCTGCCCAACCTGCGCCTGCGCGGGCTGATGGCCATCCCAGAACCCACTGATGACCGCGCCGCCCAGGAAGCCGCCTTTGCCACCCTGCGCCAATTGCAGGAAGGCCTTGACCTTGGCCTGGACACCCTTTCCATGGGCATGAGCCACGACCTGGAAGCGGCCATTGCACAGGGTGCGACCTGGGTGCGTATCGGTACCGCCCTGTTCGGTGCCCGCGACTACGGGCAGCCCTGATTCCATGCTTTACTCACTCTTTCCCACAAGGACCTGACATGAGCAAGACTCGTATTGCCTTTATCGGCGCCGGCAACATGGCCGCCAGCCTGATCGGTGGTCTGCGTGCCCAGGGCCTGGACGCCTCGCAGATCCGCGCCAGCGACCCGGGCGCCGAGACCCGCAGCCGCATCCAGGCCGAGCACGGCATCGAAACCTTCGAGAACAACGCACAGGCCATCGATGGTGCCGACGTCATCGTCCTGGCGGTCAAGCCCCAGGTCATGAAAGCCGTGTGCCAAGCCCTGCAACCGAACCTGCAGGATGGCCAGCTGATCGTTTCCATCGCCGCCGGCATCACCTGCGCCAGCCTGCAAAGCTGGGTCGGGGCTCGCCCGGTGGTACGCTGCATGCCCAACACCCCGGCACTGCTGCGCCAAGGCGTCAGCGGCCTGTACGCCACCGCGGAAGTATCCAGCGAACAACGCCAGCAGGCCGAGCAACTGCTGTCGGCCGTGGGCACCGCCCTGTGGCTGGAGCAGGAGCAGCAACTGGACGCCGTGACGGCTGTCTCCGGCAGCGGCCCGGCGTATTTCTTCCTGCTGATCGAAGCCATGACCGCGGCCGGCGAAAAACTTGGCCTGCCACCTGAAACCGCCTCGCAGCTGACCCTGCAGACAGCCTTGGGCGCCGCACGCATGGCGGTTGCCAGCGATGTCGATGCTGCCGAACTGCGCCGCCGTGTCACCTCGCCTGCCGGCACTACCGAAGCGGCGATCAAGTCGTTCCAGGCCAGCGGCTTCGAAGCCATCGTCGAACAGGCGCTGCAGGCTGCGGCTACACGTTCCGCCGAGCTGGCCGAACAACTGGGCAAATAAGGAGCCTCAGATGAATGCACTGTCCGGCGCCGCGATCTTCGTGGTGCAAACCTTGGTCAGCCTGTATCTGGTGATCGTCCTGCTGCGCTTCGTCCTGCAGCTGGTCAAGGCCAACTTCTACAACCCGCTGTGCCAGTTCGCCGTGCGCGCCACACAACCGCTGCTCAAGCCGATCCGCCGGGTCATCCCCAGCGTTGGTGGGCTGGATACCTCGTCGCTGCTGTTGTCGGTGGTCATCCAGGCGTTGCTGATGGCTTTCGTGCTGATGGTCACCTACGGCACCTTCGGTGACATCCTGCACCTGCTGATGTGGGCCATCATCGGTATCACCTCGCTGTTCCTGAAGATTTTCTGGGTGGCGATGATCGTCATGGTGATCGTGTCCTGGGTTGCTCCCAACAGCCACAATCCGGCGGCCGAACTGGCCTACCAGATCAGCGAACCGGTGCTGGCACCGTTCCGCCGCATCGTGCCCAACCTGGGCGGCATGGACATCTCGCCGATCTTCGCCTTCCTCGCGATCCAGGTGATCCAGTCGTTCGTCATGCCGCCGCTGGCCGCCTACGCCGGCATGCCACAAGAGCTGTGGCGGATGATCTGAGCCTCACCTGACCCGGGTTGCTTCCAGCGACAAGCCTCTGCTTGCCGCTGGGGGTAGCGCTCTTTAGACTTACGCCTCCGTCAAGCGTGAGCAGGGTCGATGTCCACTGTCTTTCCCGAAGATTCCGTCGGTCTGGTAGTACCGCAAACCGCCCGGTTCGATGAACCGCTGGCACTGGCTTGTGGCCGCTCCCTGGCCAGTTACGAACTGGTCTACGAGACCTATGGCACCCTGAACGCCAGCGCGAGCAACGCCGTGCTGATCTGCCATGCCCTTTCCGGCCACCACCATGCCGCTGGCTACCATGCCGCCACCGACCGCAAGCCGGGCTGGTGGGACAGCTGCATTGGCCCTGGCAAGCCGATCGACACCAACCGCTTCTTCGTGGTCAGCCTGAACAACCTGGGCGGCTGCAACGGCAGCACCGGCCCCAGCAGCGTCAACCCGGCCACCGGCAAGCCCTATGGCGCCGACTTCCCGGTGCTGACCGTGGAAGACTGGGTGCACAGCCAGGTGCGTCTCGCCGAGCGCCTGGGCATCCAGCAGTGGGCCGCCGTGGTCGGTGGCAGCCTGGGTGGCATGCAGGCGCTGCAGTGGACCATCAGCTACCCCGAGCGCGTGCGCCATTGCGTCGACATCGCCTCGGCGCCCAAGCTGTCGGCACAGAACATCGCCTTCAACGAAGTGGCACGCCAGGCCATCCTCACCGACCCCGAATTCCACGGTGGTTCGTTCCAGGACCAGGGCGTGATCCCCAAGCGCGGCCTGATGCTGGCGCGCATGGTCGGCCACATCACCTACCTGTCGGACGACTCGATGGGTGAAAAATTCGGCCGCGAGCTGAAGAGCGACAAGCTCAACTACGACTTCCACAGCGTCGAATTCCAGGTCGAGAGCTACCTGCGCTACCAGGGCGAGGAGTTCTCCGGGCGCTTCGACGCCAACACCTACCTGCTGATGACCAAGGCGCTGGACTACTTCGACCCCGCCGCCGCCCAGGGCGGCGACCTGGCGGCCACCCTGGCCCACGTCAAGGCGGATTATTGCATCATGTCGTTCACCACCGACTGGCGCTTCTCCCCGGCCCGTTCGCGCGAGATCGTCGACGCCCTGATGGCCGCGCGCAAGAACGTCTGCTACCTGGAGATCGACTCGCCTTACGGGCACGACGCCTTCCTGATCCCCACGCCTCGCTACATGCAGGGTTTCTCGAACTACATGAACCGCATTGCCATCTGAGGACAGCATGAGAGCCGATCTGGAAATCATCCACGACTGGATCCCCGCCGGCAGCCGGGTACTCGACCTGGGCTGCGGCAGCGGCGAACTGCTGGCCTCGCTGCGCGACCGCAAGCAGGTCACCGGTTATGGCCTGGAGATCGACGCCGACAACATCGCGGCCTGCGTGGCCAAGGGCGTCAACGTCATCGAGCAGGACCTGGACAAGGGCCTGGGCAACTTCGCCAGCAACAGTTTCGACGTGGTGATCATGACCCAGGCCCTGCAGGCCGTGGAGTACCCCGACCGCATCCTGGACGAGATGCTGCGCGTGGGCCGCCAGTGCATCATCACCTTCCCCAACTTCGGCCACTGGCGTTGCCGCTGGTACCTGGCGACCAAAGGCCGCATGCCGGTTTCGGACTTCATGCCGTACACCTGGTACAACACGCCGAACATCCACTTCTGCACCTTCGCCGACTTCGAAGAGCTGTGCCACGAGCGCCGCGCCAAGGTGCTAGACCGCCTGGCGGTCGACCACTTGCACCGCAACGGGTGGGGTGGCCGGCTTTGGCCTAATCTTCTAGGTGAGATCGGCATCTACCGCGTCAGCAGCCCGGGCCTGCAAGAACATCAGCTCGCGGTCTGACGCCCACCGGAGGAATCACCCCATGCGTCGCCTAGCCCTGTTCCTGATCAGCCTGTGCCTGGCCCTGCCGGTACTGGCTGCCGATGCTGCCCGTCCCGAGCGCAAGGAAGTGTTTGGCGACGTGACGGTGCACTACAGCGCGTTCACCTCGAGCATGCTGACACCGGAGGTGGCCGCAGCCACCGGCCTGGTACGCAGCAAGAACCAGGGCGTACTCAACATCGCCGTGCTCAAGGCCAACAAGCCCGCCATGGCGGTGGTCAGCGGCACGGTCAAGGACCTGACCGGGCGCAGCAGCCCGCTGTCGTTCAAGCAGATCACCGAACAGGGCGCGGTGTACTACATCGCCCAGTTCAAGATCGACCAGCCAGAAACCGTCACCTTCGACCTGAATATCGAAACCGGCGGCATCAGCAACTCCCTCAGCTTCAATCAGGACGTTTTCCCAGGCGAATGATGAATTTCCAGCAACTCGTATTGGCCAGCCACAACGCCGGCAAACTCAAGGAACTCCAGGCCATGCTCGGCGCGTCCGTGCAACTGCGCTCGATCGGCGAGTTCAGCCAGGTCGAGCCGGAAGAAACCGGCCTGTCGTTCGTCGAGAACGCCATCCTCAAGGCGCGCAACGCCGCACGCATTTCCGGCCTGCCGGCCCTGGCCGACGATTCGGGCCTGGCGGTGGACTTCCTCGGCGGCGCGCCGGGCATCTACTCGGCGCGCTATGCCGACGGCAAGGGTGACGCGGCGAACAACGCCAAACTGCTCGAAGCACTGAAAGACGTGCCTGAAGCCGAGCGTGGCGCACAGTTCGTCTGCGTCCTGGCACTGGTGCGCCATGCCGACGACCCGCTGCCGATTCTGTGCGAAGGCCTGTGGCACGGGCGCATCATGTTCGAGGCCAGTGGCGAGCACGGCTTTGGCTACGACCCGCTGTTCTGGGTACCGGAGCGCAGTTGCTCCAGCGCCGACCTGGCCCCTGTGGACAAGAACCAGCTCAGCCACCGCGCCCGCGCCATGGCCCTGCTGCGCCAACGTCTGGGCCTGGCATGATCGAAACGCTGTCCAACCCCGGCGCGGCGGGCTTTACCAGCCTGCCGCCGCTGGCGCTGTACATCCACATCCCGTGGTGCGTACGCAAATGCCCTTACTGCGACTTCAACTCCCACGCTGCCGGGCCTGAACTGCCGGAAGATGCCTACGTCGCCGCCCTGCTGACCGACCTCGACCAGGAACTGGCCGCCGTGCAAGGCCGGCCGATCAGCTCGATCTTCTTCGGCGGCGGCACTCCCAGCCTGTTCAGTGCCGACGCCCTTGGCCGGCTGCTGCGTGGCGTGGAACAACGTATCCCGTTTGCGCCGGACATCGAAATCACCCTGGAGGCCAACCCGGGCACGTTCGAGCAGGACAAGTTCAAGGCCTACCGGCAAACCGGCATCAACCGCCTGTCCATCGGTGTGCAGAGCTTCCAGCCAGCCAAACTGCAGGCGCTGGGGCGTATCCACAATGGCGATGAAGCAGTCCGCGCCGCAGGCATGGCACGCGCCGCCGGCTTCGACAACTTCAACATGGACCTGATGCACGGCCTGCCCGACCAGTCGCTCGACGACGCGCTGGGCGACCTGCGCCAGGCCATCGACCTGGGGCCGACGCACCTGTCGTGGTACCAGCTGACCGTGGAGCCGAACACGGTGTTCTGGAACCAGCCGCCCGAGCTGCCCGAGGACGACATCCTCTGGGATATCCAGGAGGCCGGCCAGGCACTGATGGCCGAACACGGCTTCCGCCAGTACGAGGTCTCGGCCTATGCCCAGGCGGGGCGCGCTGCCCGGCACAACCTCAACTACTGGCGCTTTGGCGACTTCATCGGCATCGGCGCTGGTGCCCACGGCAAGCTGACCTTCGCCGACGGGCGCATCCTGCGCACTTGGAAAACCCGCCTGCCCAAGGACTACCTGAACCTGGCCAAGCCGTTCAAGGCCGGCGAAAAGCTGCTGCCAGTCGACGAGCTGCCGTTCGAGTTCCTGATGAACGCCCTGCGCCTGACCGATGGGGTGGAAGCCGAACTGTTCACCCAACGCACCGGTTTGCCGCTGGCACAGCTGCGCGAGGCACGCCGCGCAGCCGAACAAAAGGGCCTTTTGCAGGTCGAACCGGATCGACTGGTGGCCACACCGAGGGGCCAGTTGTTCCTCAATGACCTGCTGCAGTATTTCTTGACCTAAGGATGACCCATGGATCTGGTACTTGATCTGCTCGAGACGGTTTCTCGCTGGAGCCGCAGCAACCTGTCGGAGATTTCACTGGCCTTGGTAGGCTGCCTGCTGGTGCTGTTCGGCACCGATATCAAGGGCTGGGTGGAACAGCGCCTGGGCGGCCTGGCGGGCGCCCTGCGCGTACCGTTCATGGCCTTGCTGGTGATGATCGGCAGCGGTGCGGCGCTGATCTATGCCACGCCTTGGGTGGTGAAAGGGCTGAGCCAGTTCAACAACTACGCGCTGGCGCCGGTGCTGCTGGTGGTACTGGTGCTGATCGGGGTGGTGGCGGATCGACGGGGCTGAGCCACGGCCTTGCACTGAACCTTGCAGGAGCAACTGTCTTGCTCAAAATTTAAATGCGCATGCGGTCACTGTGGGAGCGGGCATGCCCGCGAACACCGGCGAAGCCGGTGCCATCCACCGCGTCGCCTGTTTCGCGGGCACGCCCGCTCCCACACAGTCCCGAACGGGCTTGAGCACAGTCATAAAAAAACCGCCCTTCTCAAGGCGGTTTTTTTTCGCCTGCATTTCTGCAGGCATCGGCAAATCGAAAGGCCGTATCAGCCGGTCAATCCACCTTCTCGAACTTCAAATCCCAAACCCCATGCCCCAGCCGCTCGCCGCGGCGCTCGAACTTGGTGATCGGGCGCTCTTCCGGGCGCGGCACGTAGGTACCGTCAGCCGCACGGTTGCGATAGCCCGGGGCAGCGCTCATCACTTCCAGCATGTACTCGGCATACGGCTCCCAGTCGGTGGCCATGTGGAACACGCCACCGGGCTTGAGCTTGCGTCGTACCAGCTCGGCGAACTCCAGCTGGACGATGCGGCGCTTGTGGTGGCGCGCCTTGTGCCATGGGTCGGGGAAGAACAGCATCAGGCGGTCGAGGCTGTTGTCCGCCACGCAGCGGTTCAGCACTTCGATGGCATCGCAGTCATATACCCGCAGGTTCTTCAGGCCCTGGGTCAGCACGCCGTTGAGCAGCGCGCCAACACCCGGGCGGTGTACTTCCACACCGATGAAGTCCTGTTCAGGCGCGGCAGCAGCCATTTCCAGCAGGGAATGGCCCATGCCGAAGCCGATCTCCAGGGTGCGCGGCGCCGAGCGGCCGAATACCTGGTCGTAGTCCACCGGGCTGTCGGCCAGCGGCAGGATGTACAGCGGGCCGCCCTGCTCCAGGCCACGTTGCTGGCCTTCGGTCATGCGCCCGGCGCGCATCACGAAACTCTTGATGCGGCGGTGCGGGCGGGCTTCGCCGTCGGGGGTGATCGGCGTATCGTGCGATTCAGTCATCAGGGGCTCTTACTTGATCAGACCATCCAGCGGCGAAGAGGCGCTGGCATAGAGTTTCTTCGGCATACGGCCGGCCAGGTAGGCCATGCGACCGGCGACGATGGCGTGCTTCATGGCCTCGGCCATCAGCACCGGCTGCTGGGCGTGGGCGATGGCCGAGTTCATCAGCACCGCTTCACAGCCCATTTCCATGGCGATGGTGGCGTCGGACGCGGTACCCACGCCAGCATCGACCAGCACCGGCACCTTGGACTCTTCCAGGATGATCTGCAGGTTGTAAGGGTTGCAGATACCCAGGCCGGTACCGATCAGGCCAGCCAGCGGCATGACCGCGATGCAGCCGGCTTCGGCCAGCTGGCGGGCAATGATCGGATCGTCGCTGGTGTAGACCATCACGTCGAAACCATCCTTGACCAACACTTCGGCGGCCTTGAGGGTTTCGATCACATTGGGGAACAGGGTTTTCTGGTCAGCCAGTACTTCCAGCTTGACCAGGTTGTGGCCATCCAGCAGTTCGCGGGCCAGGCGGCAGGTGCGCACGGCTTCGACCGCGTCGTAGCAGCCAGCGGTGTTCGGCAGGATGGTGTAGCGGTCCGGTGGCAGCACATCGAGCAGGTTCGGCTCGCCCGGGTTCTGGCCGATGTTGGTGCGGCGCACGGCAACGGTGACGATCTCGGCACCCGAGGCTTCGATGGCCAGGCGGGTTTCTTCCATGTCACGGTACTTGCCGGTACCGACCAGCAGGCGCGACTGGAAAGTACGCCCAGCCAGGGTGAAGGGCTTGTCGCTACGAACGTTGCTCATGGTTGTTCCTCGGGAAAAGGTTGCTGGGCTTGCAGGTGAATCGCCGGCCGGAATCAGCCGCCACCGATGGCGTGGACCACTTCGACCTGGTCGCCGTCGTTCAACAGCGTGCTGTCGTGCTGGCTACGCGGCACGATATCCAGGTTAAGTTCCACCGCGACGCGGCGCCCGGTCAGCTCCAGGCGGGCCAGCAGGGCCGCGACGCTTTCGCCA
Organism: Pseudomonas sp. B14(2017); assembly: GCF_002113255.1. Classification (NCBI taxonomy): domain Bacteria; kingdom Pseudomonadati; phylum Pseudomonadota; class Gammaproteobacteria; order Pseudomonadales; family Pseudomonadaceae; genus Pseudomonas; species Pseudomonas sp. B14(2017). Next base: position 8,736 of record NZ_NEJY01000002.1, on the reverse strand, counting down.
GCGGGCAATTCGTAAGGTTCACCGTTCAGTTGAATGCGCATGCGCACGGCCACCATTGTTCTTTGGGGGCCCGCATTCTAGCGCTGAACCGCCCTGCAACCCAAGGGCGCTGCACGCCATTAGTCGCGATTGTGGACCACTCGGTCAACCGAGCCGCCAGGCTGCCAGGCCCAGGCACAGCCAGCCGGCGAGGAAGCACAGGCCACCAATCGGGGTGATGATGCCGAGCTTGCCCAGGCCGCTGAGGGTCAGCAGGTACAAGCTACCGGAGAACAGCACTATCCCCATGGCAAACAGGCCGCCAGCCCAGCCGACCAGGCGCCCTGGCAGGTGCACCGAGAGCACGGCGACAGCGAAGATCGCCAGGGCATGCACCAACTGGTAGGTCACACCAGTCTGGAAGATCGCCAGATAGTCGGCCGTCAGCCGGCTTTTCAGGCCGTGGGCGGCGAAAGCGCCCAGGGCCACACCGGTGAAGCCGAAAAAGGCGGCAAGCATCAGGAAGCTGCGAAGCATGGGACGACTCCTTGGATCGGGTCTGTATAATGGCCCCTTCCACCCGTACGGCCAAGCCATCGTCATGCTGCCAACCCTTCTCCGCCGCCTCTCCCGCGCCCTGCTCTGGTTCGCTGCCGGCAGCATCGTGCTGGTGCTGGTGTTCCGCTGGGTGCCACCACCTGGTACGGCGCTGATGGTCGAGCGCAAGGTGCAGTCCTGGGTGAATGGCGAGCCGATCGACCTGCAGCGCGACTGGGAGCCGTGGGAGAACATCTCCGATGACCTCAAGGTCGCGGTCATTGCTGGCGAGGACCAGAAGTTCGCCAACCACTGGGGCTTCGACATCCCGGCCATCCAGGCGGCGCTGGCCTACAACGAGCGCGGCGGCAGCATTCGCGGTGCCAGCACCCTGACCCAGCAGGTGGCCAAGAACCTGTTCCTGTGGTCCGGGCGCAGCTGGTTCCGCAAAGGGCTGGAAGCCTGGTTCACCGCGTTGATCGAGCTGTTCTGGTCGAAGGAGCGGATTCTCGAGGTCTACCTGAACAGTGCCGAATGGGGCAAAGGTGTGTTTGGCGCCCAGGCGGCAGCGCGCTACCACTTTGGCATCGATGCCAGCCGCCTGAGCCGCCAGCAGGCGGCGCAGCTCGCGGCGGTGCTGCCGAGCCCGATCAAGTGGAGTGCCAGCCGGCCGAGCGCCTACGTGGCCAGCCGGGCCGGCTGGATTCGCCGGCAGATGAGCCAGTTGGGTGGGCCCAGCTACCTGATGCAGCTCGACACTTCGCGCAAGCCTTGAGGGCCTCTTCGCGGGCACGCCCGCTCCCACAGGGCCAGCATTACCCCTGAGGCCTGTGCAGTACCTGTGGGAGCGGGCGCGCCCGCGAAGAGACCGGTAAATCTTGCGCAAAAAAAAGCCGCTCACCCTATGCGGGCCAGCGGCTTTTCCTTACAGCCAGGGCTCGATCAGACCGCGATCAGCGCCTTGACCTTGTTCATCGCATTCTTCTCCAGCTGGCGAATCCGCTCAGCCGAAACGCTGTACTTGTCCGCCAGCTCATGCAACGTGGCCTTCTCTTCCGCCAACCAGCGCTGGTAGAGAATGTCACGGCTACGCTCGTCCAGCCCTTGCAGTGCTTCGTGCAGGTTGCTGGTGGAGTTGTCGCTCCAGTCGGCATCCTCCAGCTGCACTGCCGGGTCGTAGCGGTGGTCTTCCAGGTAATGCGCAGGCGACTGGAAGGCACTGTCGTCGTCAGCTTCCGCTGCCGGGTCGAACGCCATGTCCTGGCCGCTGAGGCGGCTTTCCATCTCGCGCACTTCACGCGGCTCCACGCCCAGGCTTTCCGCCACGCGGTGCACTTCGTCGTTGTTCAGCCAGGCCAGACGCTTCTTCTGGCTGCGCAGGTTGAAGAACAGCTTGCGCTGGGCCTTGGTGGTGGCCACCTTGACGATGCGCCAGTTGCGCAGGATGAACTCGTGGATCTCTGCCTTGATCCAGTGCACGGCGAACGACACCAGGCGCACGCCCATTTCCGGGTTGAAGCGCTTGACGGCTTTCATCAGGCCGACGTTGCCTTCCTGGATCAGGTCGGCCTGGGCCAGCCCGTAGCCGGCATAGCTACGGGCGATATGTACGACGAAACGCAGGTGGGCCATCACCATTTGACGAGCGGCCTCGACATCCTGCTCATAATAGAGACGCTCGCCCAGATCACGCTCCTGCTCGACAGTCAGCAGCGGGATGCTGTTGACCGTGTGCACGTAGGCTTCCAGGTTTGCACCGGGTACCAGGGCATAGGCAGGTTGCAACGATGTGGTCATTCAAGAACCTCCGACTTACAGAACTCGCGCCTTGTGGGCGCTGCCAACATTGACCTGGAACGACGGTACAAGTTCCATAGTGAAGAATTTGTCAATGCTGGCACGTAAAAACTATCGCGGCGCCAGCTCGTTCAGATGGCGGGCCACTGCGATCCATGCACCGATATACCCCAACAGCACCGCTCCGATCAAGAGCGACAGACCATCGGACGCCGGCACCCCGCCCAGGGCGAAGTCGCTGCCGTACAGCCCGGAAAGCCCTACCACCGCCTCGTTCAGCCAGTTCAGGCCAAACGCCAGGATGCCCCATGCGATCACCCCTGCACCCAGGCCATACAGCGCGCCCATGTACAGGAAAGGCCGGCGTACGTAGGCATCCGTGCCACCGACCAGCTTGATCACTTCGATCTCGGTACGGCGGTTTTCAATGTGTAGACGAATTGTGTTACCGATTACTAACAGCAGGGCAGAAATCAGCATCACGGCCAGGCCAAAGACAAACCGGTCACCCAGCTTGAGGATGGCCGCCAGGCGCTCGACCCAAACCAGGTCGAGTTGCGCCACTTCCACCCGTGGTAGCTCCGACAGGCGCTGGCGCAGGGCTTCCAGGGCCGGCTTGTCGACTTCGGTAGGGGTCACCACCACCACGCCAGGCAGCGGGTTGTCAGGCAGTTCACGCAGGGCTTCGCCCAGGCCGGACTGTTGCTGGAACTCCTCCAGCGCCTGCTCGCGGCTGACATACTGCGCGTCGGCCACGCCAGGCATGCCCTTGATCTCGTCGCGCAGCGCCTCGCCTTCGCGGCTGCCTGCATCGAGCTTGAGGTACAGCGAAATCTGCGCGGCGCGCTGCCACGAGCCGCCAAGCTTTTCGACGTTCTTCAGCAGCAGCGACAGGCCCATGGGCATGCTCAGCGCCACCGCCATCACCAGGCAGGTGAAGAAGCTGCCGATCGGCTGCTTGCCCAGCCGACGCAGGCTGTCGGCCATGCTGGAACGGTGGCTTTCCAGCCAGGCATGCAGCAGCGTGCGGAAATCCGGGCCGTCATCGTCGTCGTGCTTTTTCTTCGCCGGTTGCGGGTCGGCCGGTTTCGGCGCAACCCGCTCGGAAACCTTCGGCGTACGTGTAGTGCTCATTGCCCGGCCTCCCCATCGCCGATCAAGCGGCCGCGCTGCAAGGTCAGCATGCGGTGGCGCATGCGCGCAATCAGTGCCAGGTCGTGGCTGGCGATCAATACCGTGGTACCCAGGCGGTTGATGTCCTCGAACACCCCCATGATCTCCGCGGCCAGGCGCGGGTCGAGGTTACCGGTGGGTTCGTCGGCCAGCAGCAGGGCTGGCTGGTGAACGATGGCGCGGGCGATGCCCACCCGTTGCTGCTGCCCGGTGGACAGGTCGGCCGGGAACAGCTCGCCCTTGTCGGCCAGCGACACTCGCTCCAGCGCCGAGTCCACGCGCTTGGCGACCTCGGCCTTGGACAGGCCGAGAATCTGCAGCGGCAAGGCGATGTTGTTGAATACCGTGCGGTCGAACAACAGCTGGTGGTTCTGGAACACCACGCCGATCTGCCGGCGCAGGAACGGGATCTGCGAATTGCTGATCTGGCCCAGGTCCTGCCCGGCCAGCATCAGCTTGCCGCTGGTCGGGCGCTCCATGGCCAGCAGCAGGCGCAGCAAGGTGCTCTTGCCCGCGCCCGAGTGGCCGGTGACGAACAGGAATTCGCCCCGGCGCGCCCGGAAACTCAGCTCATGCAAACCCACATGACCATTGGGATAGCGCTTGGCAACCTGTTCGAATCGGATCATGTTCAGTCTCGCTCGGCGAACAGAGCCTTGACGAACGGCTCGGCTTCGAAGGTACGCAGGTCGTCGATGCCTTCACCGACACCGATGAAGCGGATCGGCAGCTTGAACTGCTTGGCCAGGGCGAAGATCACCCCGCCCTTGGCAGTGCCGTCCAGCTTGGTCAGGGCCAGGCCGGTCAGTTCGACGCTCTGGTTGAAGTACTTGGCCTGGCTGATGGCGTTCTGGCCGGTGCCCGCATCGAGTACCAGCAGCACCTCGTGCGGCGCCTCGGCGTCGAGCTTGCCGATGACCCGGCGAACCTTCTTCAGCTCTTCCATCAGGTTGTCTTTGGTATGCAGGCGGCCAGCGGTGTCGGCGATCAGCACGTCGACGCCACGAGCCTTTGCGGCCTGTACGGCATCGAAGATCACCGAAGCGGAGTCGGCGCCGGTGTGCTGGGCGATCACCGGGATCTGGTTACGCTCGCCCCACACCTGCAGTTGCTCGACCGCAGCGGCACGGAAGGTGTCGCCAGCAGCCAGCATCACTTTCTTGCCTTCGAGCTGCAGCTTCTTGGCCAGTTTGCCGATGGTGGTGGTCTTGCCGGCGCCGTTCACACCGACCACCAGGATCACATAGGGCTTGTTCTGCGCCTGTACCACCAGCGGCTGCTCGACCGGGCGCAGCAGCGCAGCCAGTTCTTCCTGCAGCGACTTGTACAGGGCATCGGCGTCGGCCAGCTGCTTGCGGGCAACCTTCTGGGTCAGGTTCTGGACGATGGTGGAAGTGGCTTCCACGCCAACGTCGGCGGTCAGCAGTCGGGTTTCGATTTCGTCGAGCAGGTCGTCATCGATGACTTTCTTGCCCAGGAACAGGCTGGCCATACCCTCGCCGATGCTGGCGCTGGTCTTCGACAGGCCCTGCTTGAGGCGGGCGAAGAAGCCGGGCTTGGCCTGCTCGGCCTGCGCGGCGACCGGGGCTGCAGCCACAGGGGCAGAAGGCTCTGGTGCAGGGCGTTCCGGGATGGCGGGCGGCGCTTTCGGCTCCAGATCCGGCACCAGGGCCACGGGCTCTTCGGCAACCGGCAGCACCAGGTTGCTGACCGGCGCGACCGGCTCGACGACCGGGGCCGCCTCGACAGGGGCTGGCTCGACCGGGGCCGCCTGCAAGGGCATGGACGCGACCGGCTGCGGTGCAGGTGCCACCAGTGGCTGGGACGCGACCGGCTCGGGTTCAGGGGCCTGCAACGGCTGGGAAGCAACCGGTTCAGGGGCAGGGGCCTCGACCACCGGGGATTGGACGGGTGCGGCGACCTGCTGCGGTTCTGTCAGCTGTGGGGCCGCAGGGGCCTGAACGGGCTCAGGGGCCTGTGGCGCTTCGGCGGTAGAACCCTCGACCGGAGCGGCTGCAGGCTGCTCGACGGCTGGGGGTTCATTCGCGGGCACGCCCGCTTCCACAGGTTGCTGCGGTTTCTTGCGAAACCAGCTGAACAGGCCTTTCTTCTCACCAGCCTCGGCCGGCGCTTTTTTGTCGTCGTTGGAACCAAACATGGAAGACGGCTATCTCAGGGTAGCGATGGGCCAGCTATGGCGCATCGGGAATTCTCTCTACGCAGAACAGACTATCTTGAAGCCGGCTGGTTCATGCGCAACGTTTTGTCTTAGTGTCCTGCGGGCCAGAACGGCGACAGGCATGGTCGCCAGGCAACCGGATCAGTATCCTAGCACCTCCTGGCCCGCCGACGCTAAACCAGCGGGCCGCCGAACAGGTTAAACACCGTATGAATGCTCTAGCCCGCCGCGCCGCTGGCCTGTTGCTCGGCACGCTCTGCCTGCCGCTCGCGGCCTTCGCCGCCGATGTGCAACCCACCCACGAATTCATCCTCGACAACGGCCTGAAAGTGGTCGTGCGCGAGGACCACCGCGCCCCGGTGGTGGTCTCGCAGATCTGGTACAAGGTTGGCTCCAGCTACGAAACCCCGGGCCAGACCGGCCTGTCCCACGCGCTGGAACACATGATGTTCAAGGGCAGCGCCAAGGTCGGCCCCGGCGAGGCCTCGCGCATCCTGCGTGACATTGGCGCCGAAGAAAACGCCTTCACCAGCGACGACTACACCGCCTATTACCAGGTGCTGGCGCGCGACCGCCTGCCGGTGGCCCTGGAACTCGAGGCCGACCGCCTGGCCAGCCTGCGCCTGCCCGCTGACGAATTCAGCCGTGAAATCGAGGTGATCAAGGAAGAACGCCGCCTGCGCACCGACGACCAGCCCAACTCCAAGGCGTTCGAGCTGTTCCGCGCCATGGCCTACCCGGCCAGCGGCTACCACACCCCGACCATCGGCTGGATGGCCGACCTGGAGCGCATGAAGGTCGAGGAACTGCGCCACTGGTACGAATCCTGGTATGCCCCCAACAACGCCACCCTGGTGGTGGTCGGCGATGTCACCGCCGATGAGGTCAAGGGCCTGGCGCAGAAGTACTTCGGCAGCATCCCCAAGCGTGCCGTGCCGCCGGCCAAGTTGCCGCTCGAACTGGCCGAACCAGGCCAGCGCCAGCTGACCCTGCACGTGCGCACCCAGTTGCCGAGCCTGATCTACGGTTTCAACGTACCTGGCCTGTCCACCGCCAAGGACCCGCGTACGGTGCATGCCCTGCGCCTGATCTCGGCGCTGCTCGACGGCGGCTACAGCGCCCGCATGCCGGCACGCCTGGAACGTGGCCAGGAGCTGGTGGCCGGTGCTTCTTCCAGCTACAACGCCTTCACCCGCGGCGACAGCCTGTTCCTGATCTCGGCCACGCCGAACGTGCAGAAGCAGAAAACCCTCGCCGATGTCGAAAAAGGCGTCTGGCAGCTGCTGGATGAGCTCAAGACCACCCCACCCAGCGCCGAAGAGCTGGAGCGCGTACGCGCCCAGGTCATTGCCGGCCTGGTCTACGACCGCGACTCCATCAGCAGCCAGGCCACTACCATCGGCCAGCTGGAAACCGTCGGCCTGTCCTGGAAGCTGATCGACAGCGAGCTGGACGAGCTCAAGCGCGTTACCCCGCAGGACATCCAGAACGCCGCGCGCACCTACTTCACCCGCGAACGCCTGAGCGTTGCCCATGTATTGCCCGAGGAGTCCGCTCATGAGTGATCGCCGCGCACCACGCCCAACCCTGCTGGCCACGGGCATCCGCGCCCTGGCGCTGGCGGCGGTGCTGGCCGCCCCGGCCATGGCCGACAACGCCGCCAAGGCCGACAGCAACGCGGCACGCCCGGCCAACACCTTGCAGTCGCTGGCCGAGCTGGATGGCAAGGCGCCCAGCCGGCGCCAGTTGAACATCCAGCACTGGAACACCGCCGAAGGTGCCCGGGTACTGTTCGTCGAGGCCCGCGAACTGCCGATGTTCGACCTGCGCATCACCTTCGCCGCCGGCAGCAGCCAGGATGGCGGCACGCCAGGCCTGGCTGCCCTGACCAACGCCATGCTCAACGAAGGCGTGGCCGGCAAGGATGTGACTGCCATCGCCGAAGGCTTCGAGGGCCTGGGCGCCGACTTTGGCAACGGCTCCTACCGCGATATGGCCGTGGCCTCGCTGCGCAGCCTCAGCGCCAAGGACAAGCGCGAACCGGCGCTCAAGCTGTTCGCCGAGGTGGCTGGCAAGCCGACCTTCCCCGAAGACGCCCTCAAGCGCATCAAGAACCAGATGCTGGCCGGCTTCGAGTATGAAAAGCAGAACCCCGGCAAGGTCGCTGGCAAGGCCCTGTTCGCCAAGCTCTACGGCGACCACCCCTACGCCCACCCGAGCGACGGCACCGCCGAAAGCATCAGTGGCATCACCCTGGCACAGCTGCGCGCCTTCCACGCCAAGGCCTACACCGGCGGCAACGCAGTCATCGCCCTGGTCGGCGACCTCAGCCGCGCCGAGGCCGAAGCCATCGCCGCCCAGGTATCAGCTGGCCTGCCCAAGGGCCCCGCGCTGGCCGCACCGGCCCAACCCGGCGAAGCCAAGGCAGGCCTGACCCACATCGACTTCCCGTCCAAGCAGACCCACCTGATGCTGGCCGAACTCGGCATCGACCGCCAGGACCCGGACTGGCCGGCCCTGTCACTGGGCAACCAGATCCTCGGCGGCGGTGCGTTCGGCACCCGGCTGATGAGCGAGGTGCGTGAAAAGCGCGGCCTGACCTACGGCGTGTACTCGGTGTTCAGCCCGATGCAGGTGCGCGGGCCGTTCATGATCAACCTGCAGACCCGTGCCGAACTCAGCGAGGGCACGCTCAAGCTGGTGCAGGATATTCTCGCCGACTACCTCAAGGCCGGCCCAACCCAGCAGGAGCTGGACGATGCCAAGCGCGAACTGGCCGGCAGCTTCCCGCTGTCCAATGCCAGCAACGCCAGCATCGTCGGCCAACTGGGTGCCATTGGCTTCTACAACCTGCCGCTGACCTGGCTGGAGGACTTCATGCAGCAGTCCCAGGCCCTCACCGTCGAGCAGGTAAGAACGGCCATGAACAAACACCTGTCAGCCGATAAACTGGTGATCGTTACCGCTGGCCCGAAAGTGCCGCAAAAACCGCTGCCAGCACCCACTGACAAGCCCTCCGAGCAGCCGCTCGGGGTACCGGAGCACTAATGCCAAGATCCACCCCTCCCGCC